>NZ_JBJHAT010000001.1:0-432040 GCF_054051175.1 Blastococcus sp. SYSU DS0753
CGCGCGGGGCGGACGGACCGCCCCGCGCGCCCGGGTGTCTCAGCCGGCGGTCGTCAGCCGGCGATCCGCCGGGCGCTGTTGTAGCCGCCCATCGAGTCGATCGACGCGACCTTCACCGGGACACCGGACGTGGCGGCGTGCACCATCTGGCCGTTGCCGATGTAGATGCCGACGTGGCTGACCGGGCTGTAGAAGAAGACCAGGTCACCCGGCTGCAGGGCGGAGCGGGAGACCGGCGTCCCCATGGTCGACTGCATGCGGCTGGAGTGCGGCAGGCTGATGCCCGCGGCCGCATAGGCGTACTGCACCAGGCCCGAGCAGTCGAAGGCGTTCGGGCCGGCGGCCGCCCACACGTAGGGGTCGCCGATCTGGGCCATGGCGGTGTTCACCGCGGTCTGCGCCGCGCCGCTGCCGCCGGACACCGGCGCGGGCGGCGCGGGGGCGGGGGCCGGGGCGGGAGCCGCGGGGGCCGGGGCGGGAGCCGCGGCTGCGGGAGCCGGGGCGGCGGGAGCCGGGGCGGCGGGAGCCGGGGCGGCGGCCGGCGCCTCCTCGGCGGCCTGGGCTGCCTGGGCCGCGGCGGCCTCCTCGGCGGCGTGCCGCTCGGCGGCGGCGCGGGAGGCGCGCTGTTCCTCGGCGCTCAGCCGGTCGAAGTGCGCCTGGTAGACGGCGATCTCCTCGTCGAGGCGCGCCCGCTCGGCGTTCACGCGGTCGACCTGCGCCTGGGCGTCCGCCGCGGCCCGCTCGGCGTCCGCACGGGCGCGCTCGGCGTCCTCGCCGGCGGTCCGGGCCTCCCCGAGCACGCCGTTGTTGTGGGCGGCGATCGTGTCGAGCAGGCCGACCCGGTCGATCAGCTCCGTGGGCGAGCCGCTGGTCAGCATCGCCGTCACGGTGTCCAGCCGGTCACCGGTGTACGCGCTGCGGGCCACCGTGCGGACGCGGTCCTGCGCCTGGGCCAGGGCGGCCTGCGCGGCGGTGAGCTCCTCGGCGGCCGCGTCGGCGGACGCCTGCGCCGCCTTGAGGTGCTCGCGGGTCTCGTTGAAGCGCTCGGTGAGCACCTCCAGGTCGTGCGCGCGGGCGGCGACGAGGTCCGCGGCCTCCTGGGAGGTGGCCGGCTCGGGGTCGGCGACGGCGGGGAGCGGCGCCAGGACGACGCCGCCGGCGGCCACGAGGGCCAGCAGGGCCCGCCGTCCGGTGATGCGGCGGTGGGCAGGGCTGAGCGAACTCGCCATGTTCGGCGGGTCTTCCTTTCTTCCACGGCCGCCTACCGGGTTAGCTGACGGGTTCGGGCGGGAAGTCGCCCGGCGGCGGACGGCCCGTGCGGGCCGCTCGTCGCTTCACCCCAGGTGGTGCGTTGGGTCCCCGGTCCGGGTGCCGGACGGATCCGGCGGGTGGTTCGGCGGCGTCCGGGCGGCTGTCACGGGTCGAGTGACGAGAGGGTCCGTCCGGACGGGCCCACGCTAGGTGCCGATCCGGCCGATCACCATGCCTGGGGACGACTTCGTCCAGCACCGTGGCCGACAGTCCGGCGGGCGTTCACGCCCAGTCACCGACGCGCCGTGACACGCCCGCGGTCGGCTGACGTGAGGTGGACCACCTCACCGACGACCCAGACCGCCGGGGGGCGGACTGCGTGCTCGGTGAGGGTGGCCGGGAGGTTGGCCAGGGTGGTGCGCAGCGACCGCTGGGTGGGGGTGGAGCCGTCGGTGACGACCGCGACGGGGGTGTCGGGTGCGCGGCCGTGCTCGACGAGGGCGGCGGCGATGGCGGGGGCGGTGTCGACGCCCATGAGGACGACGAGGGTGCCGCGCAGTGCGCCGAGGGCGGCCCAGTCGACCAGTGACTGGGGGTGGCCGGGGGGCAGGTGGCCGGAGACGACGACGAACTCGTGGGTGAGGCCGCGGTGGGTGACCGGGATGCCGGCGAGGGCGGGGACGGCGACGGCGCTGGTGATGCCGGGCACGACCTCGACCGGGATGCCGGCGTCGGTGCAGGCCTGGACCTCTTCGAAGCCGCGGCCGAAGACGAAGGGGTCGCCGCCCTTGAGGCGGACGACGCGGCGGCCGGCGCGGGCGTGGGTGATCAGCAGGTCGTTGATGGTCTCCTGGGCCATCGAGCGGCCGCGCGGCAGCTTGGAGGCGTCGACGACCTCGACCTCGGGGGGGAGCGAGGCGAGCAGTGGCTGGGGGCCGAGGTGGTCGGCGACGACGACGTCGGCGGTGGCCAGCGCCTGCCGGCCGCGCACGGTGATCAGCCCCGGATCACCCGGGCCGCCACCGACGAGGACGACCCGCCCCGCCCCGGTGTCGGAACGGCGGACCGGCAGGGTGCCGTCGGCGACCCCGGCGAGGACCGCGTCGCGGAGCCCGGCCGCCGCCCGGGGGGCGGCCGCGTCGTGCACCGCCAGCACGAGGTCGCCGGCGCGGCCGGTGACGGGCAGCTCGGCGCCGGCCCGCGCACCGTCGGTGCGGGCGCAGAAGATCCGGTGCCGGTCGGCGTCCCGGGCCACCGCGGTGTCGACGTCGGGATCGCCGGTCGCGGCCAGCGCGAACCACGCCCCGGCGAGATCCCCGGCGGCGTAGCGCCGCGGCCACCACTCCAGGTGCCCGGCGGTGGCGGCCGACTCCAGCGCCGGCGTCAGGCCCGGGCTGACCACCGTCACCTCCGCGCCGGCGGCGAGCAGGCCGGTCACCCCGCGGTGCGCGGCCGTACCCCCGCCCACGACGATCACGCGCCGGCCGGCCAGCCGCAGCCCGACCGGGTGCACGCCGTCGCCGGTGGGCTGGGTGGTCACGGGTCCTCCTGCTGCATCGGTGGGGGTGGTCCGGTGCGGGTCGGCGGTCGGGTCCGGCGGCCGCGCGACGGCGACGGTCACCCGGCCGCGCACCGTCTTCCCGACCTCGAGCACCCCGCCCCCGAGGAGCGCCGCCGCCTCGGCGACCGACGGGGTGCCCACCCGGTCGGCGACCGCGCCGGACGGTGCGGGCACGCGCACCCCGGCCAGCGCCTCGGCCGGGTGACCGGCGAGCGGCCAGCCGCGCCGGGCGGCGGCGTCCACCAGCCCCGGCTCGCGCACGCGCGTGTCCAGGGTGGCCAGCCGGACCGGCCCGCACGGCCGGGGGAGGACGGCGTCGACGGCGGCGAGCACCTCGGCGGCGCTCACCCCGGAGGACAGCCCGATGCCGACGGTCCTCACGTGGGCACGCCGGGACGGTCGGGCAGGGCGCCCAGCAGCCCGGCGGCGTCCCGGGGGAGGGGGCCCTCGGGGAGCAGACCGAGCTCGCGCAGCCGGGCACCCACCTCCAGCGCCCAGGGGCGGGACAGCCGCGCGCGGGCCAGCAGCTCGCCGTCGCCGAGGACGTCGTCAGGGGCGCCCTGCACCACCGCGCGGTCGACGACGACGGCCACCTCGTCGGCCCAGCGCAGCGCCAGGTCGACGTCGTGGGTGCTCATCACCACGGTGGAGTCGTGCTCCTGCAACCGGGACAGCGCGGCCAGCGCCTCGGTGACCGCAGAGGGGTCGAGCCCGGCGGTGGGTTCGTCGAGCAGCAGCACGCACGGCCGCATCGCCACCGCACCGGCGATCGCCACCCGCTTCCGCTCTCCGTAGGAGAGCTGGTGGGTGGGCCGGGCGGCGAGGTGGTCGACGGCGAGCAGGTCCAGGGCCTCGGCCACCCGCGCGCGCACCGCGTCCTCGTCCAGCCCCAGGTTGAGCGGGCCGAACGAGACGTCCTGCGCCACGGAAGCGGAGAACAGCTGGTCGTCGGGGTCCTGCAGCACCAGCTGGACGGTCTGCCGGTGCTGCCGCAGGCCGCGGCGGGTGTGCTCCAGCGGCACCCCGTCCACGGTCACCGCGCCGGAGACGGGCGCCAGCGCGCCGGACAGGCAGCGCAGCAGCGTGGTCTTGCCCGAGCCGTTGGCCCCGAGCACGGCCAGCCGCCGGCCGGCGGGGACGGTGAGGTCGGCGCCGTCGAGGACCGGGCGGCCGCGCTCGTAACCGACGACCAGCCCGGTGGCGCCGAGGGTCCGGTGGCTCATGCCACCACCACGCTGATCGCGACGATCCCCGCCAGGCCGGTGAGCGCGGTGGCCAGGAAGAGCCGGGACGACGGCAGCACCTCGGGCAGCACGCGCAGGTCGGTCTCCATGCCCCGGCCGGCCAGGCCCTCCTGCAGCCGGCGGGCGCGGTCCCAGGAGCGGGTGAGCACCCCGGCCGCGAGCAGCCCGGCGGAGCGGTAGGAGCGGCGCGGTGAGGACCAGCCCATCCGCGCCGTCTGCGCCTCGCGGATCGTGTGCAGGCTGTCGAGCAGCACGAACAGCAGCCGGTACATCACGCCCGCCACCTCGACGACCGCGGCCGGTACCCGGAGCCGACGCAGCGCGGGCAGCAGGTCCGACATCGGCGTGGTGGTGGCCAGCAGGAGGACCGCGGCGCTGCCGGCGACCGCGTGCCCGACCAGCGAGCCGGCCTGCGCGGCGGCGTCCGGGGCCCAGCCGATGCCGCCGTCGCCGACGGACACCACCGCGGTGAGCGCACCGATCGCGATGAACGCCAGCGGCCAGCGGATCGCCCGGCCGAAGGTGCGGGCGGGCACCCGGGCCGGGCCGAGGGCCAGTCCGACGGCGGTGAGCCCGACGAGCACGCTGCCCGGCCAGGCGGGCAGCACCAGCGCGCAGCCGACGAGGCCGGCGCAGAGCAGCAGCTTGTCCCCGGGCGAACGCCCGCGCCATGCGCTGCGCCACGCCGCGTCGTCGACCGCGAGGCCGCTCACCGCGGGTCGGTCTCCGCCGGCGTGCTCGTGGCGGGCGCGGGAGCTGCCGTCCGCCGGCCGCGCAGCCGGCCCAGCACGTAGCCGAGCACGCCACCGCCGAGGGCCGCCTGCAGGGCGAACAGGCCGGACTCCACCTCACCGGACGGGCTGAACAGCGAGTCGAACCACGGGGTGTAGCCGTCGGCCTCGAGCTCCTCGGTCACCGCGGCGTCGGTGCCGCCGAACTCCGACCTGCCCCCGTCGAGGAGCAGCGGAACGGCGAACAGCGCGACCACCGCCACGACGAGGAGGGCGTTGACGAGCGCGCGGCGGTTCACGCGGCACCTCCGGCGGGCACGGCCGCGGGAACGGGGGCGGGCTTCAGGATGCCGAGCCGCTCGAGCTCGGGGCGGGCGTTGACCGTGAGCACCCGGAAGAGCAGCACGCCGAGCAGGCCCTCGCCGATGGCCAGCGGGATCTGGGTGACGGCGAAGACGCCGAGGAACTTGGCCAGCGCCCCGGCGAGGCCGCTGGCCGGGTCGGGGAAGGCCAGCGCGAGCTGGACCGACGTGGTGACGTAGGTGGCCAGGTCGGCCACCGCGACCCCGGCGAAGACGGCGGGTAGCAGCCCGGCCCCCGCGGCGCGGGTCAGCCGGTAGACGGCGTACCCGGCCCACGGCCCGACGACGGCGAAGGCGAAGGCGTTGGCACCGAGCGTGGTCAGCCCGCCGTGCGCCAGCAGCAGCGCCTGGAACAGCAGCACGACCGTGCCGAGCAGCGCCATCACCGGGGGCCGGAAGAGGATCGCGCCCGGCCCCGTGCCGGTCGGGTGGCTCGAGCTGCCGGTGACGCTCGGCAGCTTGATCGCGCTCAGCACGAAGGTGAACGCCCCGGCCGCGCCGAGCAGCAGCGTCGACTCCGGGTTCTCCCGCACCTCCTTGACCACGGCCCGGGCGCCGTGCACGACGAAGGGCGCGGCGGCGATCGTCCAGCCGATCGCGTGGCCGGCGGGCAGGAAGCCTTCAGCGATGTGCACGGGCGTGCTCCGTTCGGACGGCGGGGGCGCAGGCGGTGACGAAGCGCTGGGCCAGCTCGGGGCTGCCGGCCCAGTTGAGGTGGAGGTAGGAGGCGTGGACCCCGCCGGAGACGAACCCCTCGGGACCGGTGGCGGCCCACTGCCAGGCGGGGGTGGGGCCGGCCGGGGGATCGGCGTGGGTGCGGTGGAACTCGTGGCCGCGCACCCGGGTGCCGGCCGCGGCGAGCACGGAGTCGGTGGTCGCCACCGCGGCGCGGTAGCCGAGGGTGAGCCGGGGGGCCATCGCCGTCCCGACGTCCAGGACCCCGCACATGGGGACGCCGTCCAGCTCGCGGGCCAGGTACAGCAGGCCGGCGCACTCGGCGGCGATCGGTGCCCCGCGGGCGGCGAGCGCGGCGACGTCGGCGCGCAGGGACTCGTTGGCCGACAGCTCGGCGGCGTAGACCTCGGGGAAGCCACCGCCGACGACCAGCCCCGCGGTGCCGGCGGGCAGTGCCTCGTCGCGCAGCGGGTCGACGGTCACCACCTCGGCACCGGCGGCCGCGAGCAGCTCGGCGTTCTCCGCGTAGCCGAAGGTGAACGCCGGGCCGCCGGCGACCGCGATGCGCGGCCGGCTGCCGGTCGGCGCCACCTCCGCGGCCGGATCCCACGGCTGCTCGGCGAGGTCGGGTGCCGAGCGGGCCAGCCGCAGCACGGCGTCCAGGTCGACCCCGGCGGCGACGACCTCCCCGAGCCGGCGCACCGTGGCCACCGCCTCGGCCGAGCGCTCCGCGGCCGGCACCAGGCCCAGGTGGCGGGAGGGCGTGTGCAGGGTCTCCAGCCGCCGGATCGCCCCGAGGACCGGAACGCCGGCGGCGCCGAGCGCCTCGCGCAGGATCGCCTCGTGCCGGTCGCTGCCGACCCGGTTGAGCACGACGCCGCCGAGCCGCACCGACGGGTCGAACGTGGCGAACCCGTGCACGAGGGCGGCGACGCTGCGGGCCTGCGAGGAGGCGTCGACCACGAGGACCACCGGCGCGCGCAGCAGCCCGGCCACGTGCGCGGTGGAGGCGAACCCGGGCTCGACGCTCGGGTGGGTGGCGCCGTCGAACAGCCCCATGACGCCCTCGACCACGGCGACGTCGGTGCCGCGGGCCCCGTGCAGCAGCAGCGGCGCGATCCGCTCCTCGCCGACGAGCCAGGGGTCGAGGTTGCGGCCCGGCCGCCCGGCGGCCAGCCCGTGGTAGCCGGGGTCGATGTAGTCGGGGCCCACCTTGTGCGGGGAGACCGTCAGCCCCCGGGCCGTGAGGGCGGCGATCAGCCCGGTGGTGACCGACGTCTTGCCGGCGTTGCTCGACGGTGCGGCCACCACGATCCGGGGCAGCTCCCGCCCGCCCGTGGTCACCACTCGATCCCCCGCTGGCCCTTCTGGCCGGCGTCCATCGGGTGCTTGACCTTCGTCATCTCCACGACCAGGTCGGCGGCCTCGACCAGCGCCGGGGGAGCGTCCCGTCCGGTGATGACGACGTGCTGGCTGCCGGGCCGGGCGGTGAGCGTCGCGACGACGTCGTCGACGTCCACCCAGCCCCACTTCAGGGGGTAGGTGAACTCGTCGAGCACGTAGAACCGGTGCGCCTCGGCGGCGAGGTCGCGCTTGATCTGTGCCCAGCCCTCGGCCGCGTCGGCGGCGTGGTCGGTCTCCTCGCCGTGCTTGCGCGACCAGCTCCAGCCCGCGCCCATCTTGTGCCAGACGACCGGCCCGCCCTCACCGGTCTGCTCGTGCAGCCGGCCCAGCGCGGTCAGCGCGTTCTCCTCGCCGACCTTCCACTTGGCGCTCTTGACGAACTGGTAGACCGCGACCGACCAGCCCTGGTTCCACGCCCGCATCGCCATGCCGAACGCGGCGGTGGACTTGCCCTTCATCTCGCCGGTGTGCACCGCGAGCAGCGGGCGGTTGCGGCGCTGCCGGGTGGTGAGCCCGTCCTGCGGGACGACGGCGACCTGTCCCTGCGGCATCAGGCGGCCTTCCGCACGTCGCGGACCGTGCTGGCCAGGGACTCGGCGCCCAGTTCCTCCAGGCGCAGCGTCTGCGCACCGAGCTGGAGCCCCAGGGACGCCGCCAGCCCGAGCCGTACCGGCCCGGACTCGCAGTCGACGACGACGCTCGCGACGTCCGCCGCCGCGAGCAGCCCGGCCGCCCGGCGGGCCTCGCCCAGGTGGTCGCCGCCGCGCGCGCCGGTGGCCCGGCCGTCGGTGACGACGACCAGCAGCGGCCGGCGCCGCGGGTCGCGCACCCGCTCCAGCGTGAGCGTGCGGTGGGCCTCGAGCAGCCCGGCGGCCAGCGGGGTGCGCCCGCCGGTGGGCAGGCTGCCGAGGCGGGCGGCGGCCGCCTCGACCGACCAGGTGGGTGGCAGGGCGAGCTCGGCCGCGCCGCCGCGGAAGGTGATCAGCCCGACCTTGTCGCGGCGCTGGTAGGCGTCGAGCAGCAGGGAGAGCACGGCGCCCTTCACCGCGGCCGTCCGGGAGCGGGCGCCCATCGAGCCGCTGGCGTCGACGACGAACAGCACGAGGTTGCCCTCGCGGCCCTCGAGCACGGCCTGGCGCAGGTCGTCGCGCTCGATCCGCAGCCCCGGGCCGCTGCGGCCGCGGGCGCGCTGGTGGGGCGCCGCGGCGAGCACGGTGCCGGCGAGGTGCAGCTTGGTGACGGTGCCCTCGGGGCGGGTCGACCCGACCACCCGGCCGCGCTCCGACCGCGCGCGCGACCGGCGGCCCGCGGCCCCGGCGCCGATCCCGGGCACCTCCAGCCGCCGGGTGCGGAACGGGTCGGACGGAGCGACCGCGGCCTTCTCCGGAGCCGGGGCCGCGTCGGTGTGCCCGCCGCCCTCACCGCGCGGGGCGGTCGTCGGCGGGACCTCCCCCCCGTCGTCCCCAGGCATAGGAGGCTCTACCTGCGTCTCGGCGTCGGACATGGGTGTATTGCTTCCTATGCCTGGGTCCGCGCCGGGGCCGCCGCCGTCGTCCGGGCCACCGCCGTCCGGGCCGCTGTCGTCCGGGCCGCTGTCGTCCGGGCCGCCGTCCTGCGGGCCGTCCGGGGGCTCCGGGTCGTCCTCGGGGCGGCTGTCCTCCAGCGCCCGGTCCAGGGTCTCCTCGTCGAGCCCGGGTGCGTCGAACGGGTTGCGCCGGCGCCGGTGCGGGAGCGCCAGCCGTGCGGCCACCCGCACGTCGTCCTCGGTCACCTCGTCGCGGCCGCACCAGGCGGCGTGCGCGATGGCGGCGCGGGCGGTGACGATGTCCGCACGCAGACCGTCGACGTCGAACGCGGCGCAGACGGCGGTGACCTGGCGCAGCGCGGTGTCGGAGAGGGTGACGTGCGGCAGGCGGGCGCGGGCGTCGGCGATGCGGGCGGCGAGCGCGGACTCGTCGGCGGCCCACTGCCCGGCGAAACCGGCCGGGTCGGCGTCGGAGGCGAACCGCCGGCGCACGACCTCGGCGCGGACGGCGGGGTCGCGCGGGGCGGCGACCTCCACGGTCAGCCCGAACCGGTCCAGCAGCTGCGGGCGGAGCTCGCCCTCCTCCGGGTTCATGGTGCCGACCAGCAGGAAGCGGGCGGCGTGCCGCACCGAGACGCCCTCGCGCTCGACGTACGCGGTGCCCAGCGCGGCGGCGTCGAGCAGCAGGTCGACCAGGTGGTCGTGCAGCAGGTTGACCTCGTCGACGTAGAGCACCCCGCGGTGGGCGGCGGCGAGCAGGCCCGGCTCGTAGGCCTTGACCCCCTCGGTGAGCGCCCGTTCCAGGTCCAGGGAGCCGACGAGCCGGTCCTCGGAGGCGCCGACGGGCAGCTCGACCAGCCGGGCCGGGCGGGTGCGGGCCGCCGCACCCGGCTCGTGCGGGCCGTCGGGGCAGGCGGGGTCGGGCGCTGCCGGGTCGCAGCCGAAGCGGCAGCCCGCGACGACGTCGACCGGCGGCAGGACGGCGGCCAGCGCGCGGACCGTCGTCGACTTCGCCGTGCCCTTCTCGCCGCGCACCAGCACCCCGCCGACGGCGGGGGAGACGGCGTTGAGCAGCAGGGCCAGCCGCAGGTCGTCCATGCCGACGACGGCGGTGAAGGGAAAGCTCATGCGGGGTACCCGCGCATGGCACGCGTCCTCTCCCCGGGTGTCCACGCCCGGAGGTGGCAGGGACGACGGCTGGAGTCTCCTGGCTCCCGGCTCGACGCCCGTCCCCGACCTTCCCGCTCCCGGGGGAGCAGTGGCCGAGCGTGGGGACGGGCTCCCCGGTCACAGTGGCGGGACCGCGCCGGATTCTCACCGGGCTTCCTCCGCTGCCGTCGCGTGTGGCTGCGTCATCAGACCACGAGCGGCCCGGCCGGCGACAGACCCCCCGCCGCCCGATAGCGACCTAAGACCTCGTTGACTTCCTAACGCCGTTAGGAAAACAATGCGCCTGTGACCGGGGCGGCACCGCCGGACCGCCGTCAACGGCGGCGGCAGGAGACGATCGAGGAGGTCGTCGCCGTCGCCGTGGAGGTGATGACCGAGCACGGCGTCGCCGGGCTGACCCTCGGTGAGGTGGCCCGCCGGATGGGCATCCGCCCGCCGTCCCTCTACGGGTACTTCGACGGCAAGCACGCGCTCTACGACGCCCTCTTCGAACGCGGCTGGCGTGCGCTCGCCGACGTGCTGCGGCACGCCGGCGCGACGCGGGAGGACGCCGACCCGCTCGACGCCCTGCGCTCGGGCACCACCGCCCTGGTGCGCTGGGCCGTCGAGCACCCCGCCCACTCCGCGCTCATGTTCTGGCGCCCGGTGCCCGGCTTCACGCCCTCGCCGCGGGCGTACGAGCCGGCCGTCGCGCTGGACGCGGAGTCCCGCGCGCTGCTGGCCCGGCTGCGGGACGCCGGGCACCTCGCCGCGGACGTCGACCTCGACCGCGCCTACCGCGCCTGGACGGCGCTGGTCGGCGGGGTCATCTCCCAGCAGCTGTCCAACGCGCCCGGCGAGCCGTTCGAAACCGGCGCCTTCACCACCGTCCTGCCCGACGTCATGGACATGTGGCTCGGCCACCACCAGAGGAACCCATCCACCCGCTGATCCGAGGAGGTCCGTCGTGACCGCTCCCTCTCCTGCCCCTGCCCGTCCCCGCCCGCGGTCCGCCGCCCTGGACCGGGACACCGCCTACCGCCTCGCCGCCACGGAGTACGAGCGCATCGTCGCCCTCCTCCGGCAGCTGGACGCCGACGACTGGAGCCGGCCCACCGACTGCCCGGGCTGGGACGTGCGGGCCATGGCCGCGCACGTGCTCGGGATGGCGGAGATGGCCGCCTCGGTGTGCGAGATGGCCCGCCAGCAGCGGCTCGCCGGCAAGGCCGGGGGCGGCATCGACGCGCTGACCGACGTGCAGGTGCGGGCGCACGCCGACCTCGACGGCCCGGCAGTCGTCGCCGCGCTCGAGGTCACGGCGCCGCGTGCGCTGCGGGGGCGGCGCCGGCTGTCCCGGGTGGCGGGGCGGGTCAAGCTGCCCGAGGAGCAGGTCAACGGCACGGTCCGCGAGTTCTGGCGGATCGGCTTCCTGCTCGACGTCGTCCTGACCCGCGACGTCTGGATGCACCGGGTCGACGTCAGCCGCGCGACCGGCCGTGAGCCCGAGCTCACGCCCGAGCACGACGGGGTGCTGGTCGCCGACGTCGTCGCCGAGTGGGCCGGGCGGCACGGCCGGCCGTACCGGCTCACCCTCACCGGCCCGGCCGGCGGCCAGTGGTCGGCGGGGACGGACGGCGAGCAGCTGGAGCTCGACGCCGTCGAGTTCTGCCGGGTCCTCTCGGGCCGGGGCAGCGGAGCCGGCCTCCTGGGCCAGCAGGTGCCCTTCTGATCCCGCCCCTGCCGGTCGACGGAGCGACAGGCCCCGGCCGCGTCGCCGAGCAGCGCCGTCCATCAGTGCTTGTCACTGGCAAGTTGTCAGTGGCAAGCTGCTGGTGTGACCCGGCCAGACGGCGACCTCCGCGCGGTGCTGCTGCGCTCCGCGGCCGAGGTGGCGGCCCGCTCCGGCGTCGCCGAGGTCTCGATCCGGGCGCTCGCCCGCTCGGCGGGCGTGTCCCACGCCGCGCACCGGCACCACTTCGCCTCACGGACCGGTCTGCTGACGGCGCTGGCCGCCGAGGGCCACCGGATGCTCGCCAGTGCCCTCGAGGACGCGGCCGCCTCCGACTTCCGCGAGGTCGGCGTGGCCTACGTGCGCTTCGCCCGCGACCACCCCGGTCACTTCGCGGTGATGTTCGCCCCCGACGTCCTCGACCCGGACGACGGCGAGCTCTCCGCTGCCCGGGCCCGGACCTTCGCGGTGCTCCAGCGCGGGGTCGACGCGCTGACCGTCGACGGTCGGGTCGACGACGCGCGGGCCGCGGTCGTGGCCGCGTGGTCCCTGGTCCACGGGTTCGCCGGGCTGGCGGCGACCGGGAACCTCGCCAGAGCCGGTCTCGCCCCCGACGGCGGTGGTGAGGCGCTGCTCGAGCTCGCCCGGCGTGCGGCCGGGATGCTGTTCGGTTCACCGGGAAGGAAGACCGGCCATGGATGACCCCCTGCTCGGTGTCCACGTCCTCGCGGGGACCGCCGGGCTGCTCCTCGGGCCCGTGTGGCTCGCGGCCCGTCGCGCGGGTGCTCGGGGCGTTGCCGCGGCGGCCGGCTACCAGGTCGCCGTCGTGGTCGCGGCCGTCACCGGCGGGGTGCTCGCGGCGACGTCGCCGGGTCTGCTCTGGCTGCTGCCGGTCGCCGTGCTCACGGAGGTGCTCGCCGTGGCGGGCGCGCTCGCCCGCCGGCGGGCGTGGCACCACTGGGCCACGCTCCAGCCGCACCTGCTCGGCGGCTCCTACATAGCCCTCGTGACCGCCCTCCTGGTCGCCGAGACGGCCAATCCGGTGTTCTGGGTGCTGCCTGCCGTCGTGGGGCAGGTGCCCATCGCGGTCGCCAAGCGCCGGCTGCACGCCGGCGGCCTCGCGCCCGCCTGATCCGCTGCGGCGCGCGACCCCGACCGCGGCCCGGCCGGCGCAGCCCGGCACCCGTGCGCCGGCCGCGGTCGGGAGGGCTGCCTAGGATCGGCGCCCGTGCCAGCCCCCGAGGTCCCCGCCGAGCGCCCGATCGTGGTCGTGGGCATCGGCGCGGACGGTTGGGACGGGTTGTCGCCGACGGCACGGCGGGCCATCGAGACGGCCGAGGTGCTGCGTGGCAGCGCGCGCCAGCTGGCTCTGGTGCCGCCGTCGGTGGCCGCGGAGCGGGTGCCCTGGCCCTCGCCGATGGGGCCGGCGATCCGCGCCCTGCCCACGGCGCACCCCGGCCGGCGGGTAGTCGTGCTGGCCAGCGGCGACCCGATGTTCTCCGGGATCGGCACCTCGCTGGTGCGGGTCCTCGGGGCCGACGCGGTCGACGTCGTCCCGCACCCGTCGTCGGTGACGCTGGCGTGCGCGCGGCTGGGCTGGGCGGTGGAGGAGACGACGGTGGTAACGGTCGTCGGCCGGCCGGTGGAGCTGCTGGCCCCGCACGTGACGCCGGGCCGGCGGCTGCTGGTGCTCGGGTCCGACACGTCGTCCCCGGCGGCGGTCGCGGACCGTCTCGTGGCCTGGGGGTACGGCGCCACCCGGGTCATCGCGCTGGCCCAGCTGGGCGGGCCGGGCGAGCGGCGGTTCACCGGCACCGCCGCGGGGTGGCCGCACGCCGAGACCGACCCGCTGGTGGTGACCGCCGTGGAGGTCGTCGCCGACCCGGGCACCGTGCCGCTGCCCACCGTTCCGGGCCTGCCCGACGACGCCTACGAGCACGACGGCCAGCTGACCAAGCGCGACGTGCGGGCGGTGACCCTGGCCCGGCTGGCCCCGCTGCCGGGCCAGCTGCTCTGGGACGTCGGAGCCGGTGCCGGCTCGATCGGCATCGAGTGGATGCGGACGCACCCGTCCTGCCGCGCGGTCGCGGTCGAGTCCCGCGCGGAGCGGGCCGAGCGGATCGCGCGCAACGCCGGGCGGCTCGGCGTCCCCGACCTGCGGGTGGTGCGGGGGAGCGCCCCCGAGGCGCTGGCGGGCCTGCCCGCCCCCGACGCCGTCTTCGTCGGCGGCGGCGCGACGGTCCCCGGCGTGCTGGACGCCTGCTGGGCCGCGCTGCCGCCGGGTGGCCGGCTGGTGGTCAACGCCGTCACGCTGGAGAGCGAGGCGGTGCTGGCCGACCGGTACGCGCGGCACGGTGGCGAGCTGGTGCGCCTCGCCGTCGCCACCGCCGCACCCGTGGGCGGCTTCACCGGCTGGAAGGCGGCCATGCCCGTGACGATCTGGTCGGGAGTCAAGCCATGACGGTGCACTTCATCGGCGCGGGGCCCGGCGCCGCCGACCTGGTCACGGTCCGGGCCGCCCGGCTCATCGCCACGGCGCCGGTGTGCCTGTACGCCGGGGCGCTGGTGCCCCGCGAGCTGCTGGACACCGCGCCGCCGGGCGCCCGGCTGGTCGACACCGCGAACCTCGACCTCGACCAGATCACCGCCGAGCTGGTCGCGGCCCACGAGGCCGGGCTCGACGTCGCCCGGCTGCACAGCGGCGACCCGTCGGTCTACAGCGCGATGGGCGAGCAGATGCGGCGCCTCGACGCGGCCGGCGTGCCCTACGACGTCGTCCCGGGCGTGCCCGCCTTCGCCGCGGCGGCCGCCTCGCTGAAGCGTGAGCTGACCGTTCCCGGCGTCGGGCAGACGGTGATCCTGACCCGCACCTCGGCCCGCTCCACGCCGATGCCGCCGGGCGAGGACCTGGCCACCCTCGGCGCCTCCCGCGCCACGCTGGTGCTGCACCTCGCGGTGCAGCGGATCGCCGAGCTGGTGCCCGAGCTCCTGCCCTCCTACGGCGCCGACTGCCCGGTCGCCGTCGTCGCCCGCGCCAGCCGGGACGACGAGCTGGTCCTGCGCGGGACCCTGGCCGACATCGCGGCGCAGGTCGCCGACGCCGGGGTGAAGCGGACGGCGGTGGTGATCGTCGGCTCGGTGCTGACCGCCGGGGAGTTCCCCGACAGCCACCTCTACTCGACGAGCCGATGCCGATGAAGGACCCTGCTGCCCCCCACCGCTCGCGAGCTCGCGGCGGGCCCCTGCAGCAGGGCCGTCCAACCGGACGAGGCTTAGCTCCGGCCGACCACGGTGCCCGCGCGGTCGATGACGATCACGTCGACCGCCACGGGGGCGCCGCGCAGCACGCCGAGCGCGGTCTCCCGCGCCGCGGCGGCCACCAGGTCGCCCAGCGGGAGGCCGGCCGCCCGGCACTGCTGCAGCGCGTCCAGCGCGGTGTTGGCGCCCCGCACCCCGTCGACCAGCTCCGGGGGTCCGCCCGCGGCGCGCACCCGGCCGGCCAGCGACTCGAAGGACACCTGCGAGCGGCCGGAGTGCAGGTCGAGGTGCCCGTCGGCGAGCTTGGCGAGCTTGCCGATGCCGCCGGCGATCGTGAGCCGGCCGATCGGGTGGCGGCGCAGGTACTTGAGCACGGCCCCGGCGAAGTCGCCCATGTCCAGCAGCGCGTCCTCGGGCAGCCCGTACGTCTCGACGGCCACCCGCTCGCTGGTGCTGCCGGTGCAGGCCGCCACGTGCGCGTACCCGGCGGCGCGGGCCACGTCGATGCCCCGGCGGATCGAGTCGATCCACGCCGAGCAGGAGTACGGGACGACGACGCCCGTGGTGCCCAGGATCGACAGCCCGCCCAGGATGCCCAGCCGAGGGTTCCAGGTCCGGCGGGCGAGCTCCGCGCCGTGCTCGACCGACACCTCGACGACGACGTCCCCGGAGCCGCCGTGGCGGGCGGCGACCGCGGCCACGTGCGCGGCGATGAACTGCCGGGGCATCGGGTTGATCGCGGGCTCGCCGACCGCCAGCGGCAGCCCGGGTTTGGTCACCGTGCCCACGCCCTCGCCCGCGCGGAAGGTGACCCCGCTGCCGGGTGCCCCGTGGGTCACCCGCACGGAGACGAGCGCGCCGTGGGTGACGTCGGGGTCGTCTCCGGCGTCCTTGACCACGCCGGCGGTGGCGGCGCCGTCCTCGAGGCGCTCGATGGCCAGCGCGAACGACGGGTGCCGGTCGTGCGGCAGGTCGATCGTGACCGGGTCGGGGAACTCGCCGGTGAGCAGCGCGGTGTAGGCGGCGGTGGCCGCCGCGGTCGCGCAGGCGCCCGTGGTCCAGCCCGAGCGCAGGCCCGTGCCGTCCGTCCGGTCCGCCGTCGTCACGTGATCAGCATGCACGGCGGCGCGGCGTGACCGGCCGGGTGCTGGTCCTGGGGGGGACCGGGGAGGCGCGACGGCTGGCCGGAGCGCTGGTGGATGACGGGGTCGACGTCGTCAGCTCCCTGGCCGGGCGCGTCGCCGAGCCCCTGCTGCCGGCGGGTGCGGTGCGGATCGGCGGGTTCGGCGGTGCGGCGGGGCTGGCGGCCTGGCTGCGGGAGGCCCCGACGGCGGCCGTCGTGGACGCCACGCACCCGTTCGCCACCGGGATGACGGCGGCGGCGGCGGAGGCGGCGGCGGTCGCCGGAATTCCGTTGCTGCGACTGCAACGACCGGGCTGGTCCGCCGCGCCGGGGGACGACTGGCACTGGGTCGGGTCACTGCAACGAGCGGCGGCAGCGGTGACCGGGTACGACTCGGTGTTCCTCACGACCGGGCGGCAGGGGCTCGCCGCGTTCGCCGACGTCCCGGGGCACTGCCTGGTGCGGTCGGTGGACCCCCCGTCGCCGCCGCTGCCCCGGCGCAGCACGGTGGTGCTCGCCCGCGGGCCGTTCACCGTCGCGGACGAGATCGCGCTGATGCGGGCGCACGCCGTGGAGGTCGTCGTCACCAAGGACAGCGGGGGCGGGATGACCGCCGCCAAGCTGACCGCCGCTCGCGAGCTGGGGGTGCCGGTCGTGCTGGTGCGCCGCCCGCCGCTGCCGCCGGGGGTCGCGGTGGCCGACACCGTGGAGGCGGCCCGGGAATGGGTTCGGTCGCGCACGACCTGATCCGACGTACCGCCGACCCGGCTCAGGCGGGCAGCGACTCCGCGGCGTCCGGCGTCCGGTCGGGTGGGGTCGCCCGGCGGCGCAGCCGCACACCGGCGACCGCGGCCAGCGCCAGGACGACCAGGACGGCGGCGTAGACCTCGGTGACCGGTGCCAGGCCGAACGCCCCGGCGGCGGCCCCGGCGGCCACGGCCGGGACGCTGAAGCTCAGGTAGCCGACGACGAAGACGCTCGACAGGAGTCCGGCGCGCTCGGCCGGTGCCACGCCGGCGCTGGCCGTGGCGACCGCGCCGAGGAAGGCCAGGCCGAAGCCGAGGCCGGAGACGACGGCGGAGCCGAAGAGCACGACGACCTGCCCGGTCAGCAGGGCGGCGATCGTGCCGGTCACCCCGACGGCGAACACGGAGGCGCCCGCGACCATGGCGCGCTCCGGTGCGAGGTCGCGGCCCAGGACGGCGCCGAGCGCCGCGGTGCCCTGCATGGCCAGCACCAGCAGGCTGCCGACCAGGTGGTCCTCGATGCCGAAGACCGAGGCGACCAGCGAGGGGCCGAGGGAGAGGTACAGGCCGCCGAGCGCCCACGCGGCGACGATGGCCGGGAGCGCGGTGAGGAACGCCGGGCGCTGGGGTGCGGGCACGCGCACCGTCGGCCGCAGCGAGCGCAGCGCTCCCGGTGCGCGGGGGGAGGTCTCGGGCAGCAGCGGCACCAGCGCGGCGGCGAGGAGCAGCACCCCGGTCAGGACGGCGAAGACCCAGCGCGTGGGCGAGGCGACGTACTCCACGACCAGGCCGGCGCCCACGGCCCCCAGCGACAGCCCGATGCCGGGCCCGGCGCTGTTGACCAGCGGGCCCAGCGGGCGGGCCGGGCGCTGGGTGTCGAGCAGCAGGGCGCCGAGGGTGCCGGTGAGCGCGCCCATCGACAGGCCCTGCAGCACCCGGGCGGTGAGCAGCCAGCCGACGCTGTCGGCGGTCAGGAAGACGGCCATGGAGACCGCCTGCAGCAGCAGCCCGCCGGCCACCACCGGCCGGCGGCCCACGTGGTCGGAGAGGCCACCCACCACGAGGAGGGCGGCCAGCAGGGCGAGGGCGTAGATGCCGAAGACCGTCGTGAGCATGCCGGGCCCGAAGCCGAACTGCTCCTGGTAGACGCGGTACAGCGGCGTGGGCACCCCCGAGGCCGCGAGGACGAGCAGCAGCAGGCCGGCGGTGGTCCAGAACGCGGGGGCTCTGCTGAGCGTCGGGGGTGCCACGACGGTGGGAAAGGGCAACGATCGCGCGGGCATTCCCCGCCCCGGCGTGTCAGCCCGGGTAGCGGCGGGAGGTGTAGACCGCGCCGGAGGCGGTGACGCGGGTCTGCGAGGAGCCGATCAGCACCAGGCAGCGCATGTCCACGGTCGCGGGGTCCAGCGCGCCCAGGGTGGTGACCCGGAGGCTCTCCTCCGGCCCGCCGACGTCCCGCCCCACGACCACCACGGTCTCCGGCGGGCGCACCTCCAGCAGCACCCGCAGCGCTTCGCCGAGCTGGTGCGGGCGGTGCTTCGAGCGCGGGTTGTAGAGGGCGATGACCAGGTCGGCGGCGGCGGCGTGGCGCAGCCGATCGGTGATCACCTCCCAGGGCTTGAGGACGTCGGAGAGCGACAGCACGCAGAAGTCGTGCCCCAGCGGGGCCCCCACCCGGGAGGCGACCGCCTGGGCGGCGGTGAGGCCGGGGACGACCCGCACCGGGACACCGGCGAACTCGGGGCGCTCGGCCACCTCGAGCACGGCGGCGGCCATGGCGAAGACGCCCGGGTCTCCACTGGAGACGACCGCGACCCGCCGCCCCTCCCGGGCCAGCGTCAGCGCGTGCGCGGCACGGTCGGCCTCGACGCGGTTGTCGCTGGGGTGCCGGGTCTGGCGCGGGTTGGCCGCGACCCGGTCGAGGTAGGGGCCGTAGCCGACGAGGTCGTCGGCGGCGGCGAGCGCCTCGGCGGCCTCCGGGGTCGTCCAGCTCCGCGCGCCCGGACCGAGGCCGACGACGACGACCTCTCCGTGCGTGGCCGCCTCGCCGGAGGGCTGGGCCGGCTCCGTGACCTGCGGCGTGAGCGGGCTGGGCAGCAGGGCGAGGGAGAAGTACGGGACGCTCGCCGGGTCGACCTCGGCGAGCGGCAGGCACCGCTGCCGGTCGGTGGTGGCCCGCTCGACGTAGAGCGCCCGGTCGAGCACGCCGGCCCGCTCGAACGCCTCCCGCACCTGCGGGAAGGTGCGGCCGAGCTTCATCACCGCCGCCGAGTCGGTGCCGGCCAGCCGGGCGGCGAGCTCGTCGGCCGGCAGCGTGCCGGGGAGCACCGTGAGCACCTCGTCGCGCTCCACCAGGGGCCGGCCGACCGCGGCGGCCGCGCCGCTCACGCTGGTCACCCCGGGGACGACCTCGGTCGGGTAGCGGTGCGCCAGCCGCTTGTGCATGTGCATGTAGGAGCCGTAGAAGAGCGGGTCGCCCTCGGCGAGGACGACGACGTCGCGGCCGGCGTCCAGGTGGGCGGCCAGCCGCGCAGCGGCGGCCTCGTAGAACTCGTCGATCGCGCCCTGGTAGCCGCCCGGGTGGTCGGTGGTCTCGGTGGTGACCGGGTAGACCAGCAGCTCCTCGATCTGCCCTTCGCGCAGGTAGGGCTCGGCCAGGCCGCGGGCCACCGACCGGCCGTGCCGCGCGGCGTGGAAGGCGACGACGTCGGCGGCGCCGATCAGCCGGGCGGCCTTGACCGTGACGAGCTCGGGGTCGCCGGGGCCCAGCCCCACCCCGTAGAGCCGGCCGGTCGTCTGTCCGCTCATTCGACGGTGCTCGCGATCGCGTTGATGGCGGCCGCGGTGATCGCGCTGCCGCCGCGCCGGCCCCGGACCACCAGGAACTCCAGGTCGGACTCCGCCAGGGCGTCCTTGGACTCGGCGGCGCCGATGAACCCGACAGGGATGCCGAGCACGGCGGCGGGGCGCGGGGCACCGGCGGCCACCATCTCGAGCAGATGGAACAGCGCGGTGGGGGCGTTGCCGATCGCGACGACCGCGCCGTCGAGCCGGTCGCGCCACAGCTCCAGCGCCGCGGCGGTGCGGGTGGTGCCCAGCTCGGCGGCGAGCCCGGGGGTCCGCGGGTCGTTCAGGGTGCAGATGACGTCGTTGTCCTTCGGCAGCCGCCGCCGGGTGATGCCGCTGGCCACCATCTGCGCGTCGCAGAGCACCGGTGCGCCGGCGTTCAGCGCCTCGCGGGCGCGCTGCACGACGTCGGGGGAGTGGGCGATGTCGTCGACGAGGTCCACCTGCCCGCAGGCGTGGATCATCCGCACCGCCACCTGGGCGACGTCGGCGGGCAGGTTCGCGAGGTTCGCCTCGGCGCGGATGGTGGCGAACGAGCGCCGGTAGATCTCGGCGCCGTCCTTCTCGTAGTCGTACATCGGGCAGGAGGCTACGTCCCGCGCTCGGGCCACCTGCTCCGGGGAACGGCGGGCGGTCCCAGCCCACCGCTGTGCTGCGTGCTTGAGCAGGCCGACGAACCCCTCCCAGGACCCGGGGAGGGTTCGTCGTGCGTCGGTGGCTCAGCCGGTGCGCGAGTGTTCGGGTTGGCCGGTGATGCGGGGGACGATCAGGATCTCGGTGCCGTCGGGCCGGTAGGTGTGCCATCGGCCGGCGGTATCTCGTTCGATGCGGAATCCGTGGTGGACCTTGGTGTGGTGGCGTTCGCACAACAGCCCGGAGTTCTCCAGCGAGGTCTCTCCGCCGTCGGCCCAGTGCACGAGGTGGTGGACGTCGCACCAGTGGGCGGGGGCGTCGCAGCCGGCGAACACGCATCCCCGGTCGCGGTACTCGACCGCGCGGCGCAGGGCCGGCGGGACGACCCGGTGCCGGCGGCCCAGGTCCAGGAGCTCGCCGTCGGGGCCGATGACGATGCGGGAGACGTTGCCGTCACAGGCCAGCCAGCGGGCGCGGGCGGCGGAGATGGTGGCGCCGAGCCCGGTGGTGGCCGCGCCCGGTCCGGTGGCGGGGTCGACCAGGTCGGTGAGGTCGATCCGGACGATGACGTGCGGCTTCACGGTGCGCAGGACCGGCAGGGCGCCGGAGGCGAGCTGGTTGTCGGCCAGCTGGACCAGGGCGTCGGCGGACTGCTGGGCGCGGGTGCGGCTGTCCCCGGCGGGGCGGGAGGCCTGCACGATCGACTCGACCGCGGCCTGGAACTTCTCCCCGCCGACGGCGTCGAGCTCGCCGCGGAACCCGACGCGGCCATCGGCGTGGGTGACGAACACCAGTGACCGGCCCTCGGTGGGATCGGGCTCGGGGCCGTCGGGGTCGAGCCGGGCCAGGTAGTGGTCCACGACCTGGCGGAGTTCGGCGTGCAGGCGACTCGCGGCGACCTCGGCCAGGGTTGCGTCGACCCCGGCGAGGTCCACGTCGTGCGCCTGCGCGGCGGCCACGTTCACCGGTGCGGCGACCGGGGCGATCACCGCGACCGCTTCCGCCGTGATCGCACCCGCGGCGAACGCGGCTCGCACCGCCGGTAGCTCGGGCAGCGCCCGCCCGGAGCGCACCACCCGGGACGCCGCGGCCGACGACAGCCGGGCATGTCCGCGCAGCCAGGAGGCCATCGTCCGCTGCCCGTCGTGCTCGGCGGCGGAGGTGACCCCGCACTCCCGCACGGTGCGGGTGACTTCCGCGGCGAGCCGGTTCTGCGCCACCAGCAGCGGCCGCAGCCGGTCGAGCAGCTGCGGGCCGAACCGGCCGGCCAGGTCCTCGGCCGCCAGGTCGTCCAGCGCGGCCGTCAACCGGTCCAGCGCATCACCCGCAGCGGTCGAACGCATGTACGAATACATGCCGGGCGGACCGGCCTCGGCAACCCGAAAGTGCAGGTCAGAAGCCTGTCCACAGATTTCAGCACAGCGTGGACAGCGGTCGGTCGTGGTGCTCGGGAGTTCACTGCGGCGGGTGCCCGCTCTCGCATGGCCCGACCCGCCACGTGCGTCCTCCGGCCCGGCTCCGGGCTAGCGTCGCGCCGTGCCCGACTTTCCCCGCTCCGGAGCCGCCCGCCCAGCAGGTGGCCTTGCGCGCGATCGTCGAGTCAGTGCTGCGTGACCACGAGGGCACCGTGTCGTACCGGCACCACGACCGCTTCTGGCAGTCCGGGAACCGGCGGGAGGCCGTCTACGGCTGGGGCACGACGATCGAGCCCAGGACGGCAGGCGAGCCGATCGAGGTGTGGTTCGACGGGCTCGACGAGGACATCGCGGTCGACCAGGTCCGCGGCCGCTGGTGGCGACGCCGGCTGGTCCGGCACGAGTGGCGGGACCTCACCGACCTCGATGACGTCTTGGCCGACGTCGGCCGCGTGCTCCGCGCATTGCTGAGCGACTACCGGTAACAGGGCGCACGCCCCAGCCCCGGGTTCAGCATCGTGGGCTGCTGTCCGTCACCCCTGCCGGAGCGAGCCGGCCTCAGCCGGGGTGGCCGCTGCCCTCGACCCGGTAGCCGGTGCCGGTCGCGACCACGTCCACCACTGCGCCGCCGGGCCGGCCGCAGCGCCGCTCGCACCCGGCCCAGTGCTGCCGCGCCCCGTCCGCCGGGAGGGATCCGGTGATCACGGCAGCGGTCGCGTCCGACCGCACGTCGGCCAGGGACTTCGCGCACCCGGGCAGCCCCGCGCAAGCGGTCACGCGCGTCCACGGGCTCGTGGGGTCGAGCACCAGCCCGGCGTCGGCCAGCGACCTGGCCGCCGACCCGTCGGCCAGGTCGGGCGCGACGACCCCGCGCCACGGGGTCAGCTGCACCTCTGCCGCGACGTCGGCGAGCAGCGACACCTGGGCGGCGGTCAGCCGGCCCAGGGGGACCACCGCGGCGAGGGCCGTGCGGCCGTCGTCCTGCCGCACCGCACCGATCGGGCGGATCCGCGGCTGGGCCGGCACCTCGACCCGCTCCCCGGCCGGGGCGTCCAGCCGCGCCGCCACCCGTGCCGGCCCGTCGGCGAGTTCGGCCAGCCGCCAGGCCGTTCCGCCCTGGGCGGCGCGCTCGTCGAGGAATGCCCGGGTGGCCGCCAGCGCGAGGTCGACGGCGTCCGCCGGACCGGCGCGCAGGCCGGAGTCGGCGCCGGCGAGGGTCAGCGCGACGGCGTCGGGGGCGAGCGCGAACAGGCCGACGTCCCCGCCGAGGGCGGCGACGTCGCCCCGGCCGTCGTCGAACGTGGCCAGGAACCGTCCCGGCAGCGCGGCGAGCGACGGGTCGGCGCACAGCCCGGCGTCGAAGTCGCGCACCCAGGGCCGGGCGTCGAGCAGACCCCCGGTCCGCCCGCTCAACACGCTGCCCAACAGGTTGCGGGCCGTCTCGTGGCTGTCGCTGGGCAGCAGCCCGGCCGCCGCCAGCCGGCCGCCGAGCTCGCCGGCCGATCCGGGGCGCAGGCCCCGCAGCTGCACGTTGCCGCGGCTGGTGAGCTCCAGCGCGCCGTCCCCGAGCTCGACGGCGGCCGCGCCGAGGACGCGCAGCTGGTCGCCCACCAGCAGTCCACCGGGGACCCGCACCCGCGCGAGCTCGCCGTCGGCGGCGGAGTGGGTCTGCAGCGCGCCGGGGCAGGCGTCGGCCCGGTCCCGGAGGGGAGGCGTGGGCAGCCCGGCTGATGACATGGCGCCCGCGAGGCTACGTCCCGGGTCGGCCCGAGCCGTCGGCGGTCAGCTCCAGTCGATGCGCTCGGCCAGCGCGCGCAGCCGCGCCCCGGACGCCGGGTCCACCGACGCCGCCCAGGCCACCCGGCCCAGGACGTGGTCCCGGAACGTGGCGGGGTCGCGGCCGCGGAGCTGGGTGGTCCAGCCGCGGGTGGCGCAGTTGTGCAGCAGCGCGCGCAGCTCGTCCCGCTCGCGGCGGGGCAGCGCCGGGCGCTCGTTGACCACGACGCCCAGCACTGCCTGCCGGCGGGCCGAGCCGGTCGCGCGTGTCTTGGCGGCGTTCACCCGGAAGCCCTCCTCCCGGGCGATCCCACCCACCAGCTGGGCCAGCCGGCCGCGCCCCACCCGGGTGCCGCCGCTGAAGGTCAGGTCGTCGACGTAGCGGGTGTAGGTCGCGCCGAAAGTCGCCGCGAGCGCGGCCAGCCGGCGGTCCAGCCGGTAGCAGACCAGGTTCGCCAGGGCCGGGGACGTGGGCGCACCCGGCGGAAGATGCGGCACGGCGAGCCGCGTCCCCAGCCGCCGGTGCCGCTCCCGGGCCACGGGGTCCTCCGGCGGCGGGATGCGCCGCCACACCGCGGCGGGCACCACGGTGGTGACCAGGCCGGTCACCGCGTGCGCGACCGGCTCGGGGAGGCCGGCCTGGCCCAGCAGCAGCCCGTGCACCCGGGGCGCGGGGACGCTCGCGAAGAAGTGCTCCAGGTCCATCCGCAGGACGACGGCGGCGCCGGCGTGCGGGGCGGCCGCCGTCCGCACCGACCGGCCGGGCACGCAGCCGTGCGCGGCACCGTGCACCGGGACCGGGTCGAGCACGTGCCGCAGGAGCCGCCGCTGGATCTCCTTCAGCCGGGGCTTCGGTGCGGCGAGCAGCCGGACCCCGGTCGGCCGGTCCACCGCCCGCCAGCGGTAGTGGCGCAGGGGCTCGGGCGCCGTGCGCTCGACGGTGCGGGCGTCGGCGAACCAGGCCAGCTCGCCCTGGTCGAGGTCGAGCAGCCGGGCCAGGGCGCTCAGGTCGGGCAGCTCCACCGTGGGCAGCCGGGGCCGGACGACGGCGGTCGGCACCGGCTCCCAGTGCACCACCCGCGGCGGCACCTCGGCCGCCTGACCGCGCGCCCAGCCCCCCGTCGTGCGGAGGAAGGCGGCCAGTTCCCGCGGGCGGTCGGCCGGTGGGTGCCAGTAGGCCCCCAGCACCTCACCGACCAGCGTGCCCACCCAGCGGGGGGCGCGCCGGTACCCGAGCGCGACGGCGACCCGGCGCACCATCTGCGGGCGCCGCCACCGCCCGGCGAGCAGCGCGGTGGCGATGCCGTTCGCGGTGACCTCGGCGCGCCGGGTGGCCGTCACCGGCGGGGCCGCCGAGCGCGACGGCGGGGAGGGCAGCCGCTCCGTGACGGAGGCGCCGGGACGTGCGCGGAGCGCGCCGTCCGGCGGGTGACGCATCGCCCTGCTCTGCTGCGAGACCCCGGGGTTGCCCCGGAGGGACCGGCTCCTCGCCGGTCGTCCTGCCCTCCCCGCCGCACCCGGCCACGGTAGGGGGCCGATCCGGCCCTGACCAGTCCGGGCGGCGGATCCGCGCTGGTCGGGCGATCACGCGGGGTCGCGGTACGCCTCGGGGAGGCGGCGGCGCCGCAGGTCCACCCGACGCGCGGCGAGCAACCGGCCGTCCGCGGCCCGTGCCTCCACGAGGGGCGGCACGCCGTCCCAGACGACCACGAGGTGCCCGTGCCGCGGCACCCTGATCTCCCGCGGACCGACGACGACCCGGTCGACCTCCGCGCTCGCCCGGAGCACGGCGTAGCTGACGTACCGGGCACCCCAGGGCAGCAGCCGCCCGGCGTTCCGGAGCGACGAGCCACCGCCGCGCCAGAGGAGGTGACCGCCCAGGGCCGCGGCGGCGGGGCGGTCGGCCAGGTCGTCGTCCTCGAACCCGCCGCCCCCGCCGCCCCCGAGCAGCGACCACTGGGCCCCGCGCCGCACGAGCACCCAGGCCTCCTGCACCGCGCAGCCGACGCTGCGGCGGGCGAAGAGGGTGCAGGCGACGTCCCCGTCGACGTCGACGGCCAGCGGGGCGAACCGCCGGCGTCGGCTGATCCGCGGCGGGGAGTCCGGCACACCGCGCTCGAGGAGCGCGATGCTCTCCGTCAGCGCGTCGTAGGCCACCGCGGCAGGCTAGGGCGGCCGACCGGGCGCGTCAGCCCGATGTCCGTGCCGCGCCGGTCAGCGCCTCGAGGGTCTCCCGGGACAGGAACGCGAGCCGGGCGCGCTTCTCCGGCAGGTCCACCTCCGGCCCCAGCTCGAACCCTGTCCGGCGGACGCGATCCAAGGCCAGCTCGTTGCCGGCGTCCGGCTCCACGACGACGCGGCGCACGGCCGGGTTCGCCAGCAGCACCGCCGCGAGGGCGGCCACGAACCGGGCGGTGAAGCCCGCCTCCCTGCTGCGGGCCGGGGCCAGCAGCAGGTGGACGCCGAGGTCGCCGTCCTGCACGGGGTAGGTCTCGGCGACCGGGTCCGCGGCCGGCTCGTAGGTCTGCAGCAGCGCGACGGGGGCGTCGTCGACCGACACCAGGTAGGCGTGGTGGGTGGGCAGCGAGTCCACGAATGCGTAGACGTCCCGCACCTGGTCCTCGGTGTGGTCGGTCATCCCCCAGAAGCGGGCCCGCTCCTCGCGCACCCAGGAGTGCACCAGGGGGGCGTCGCGGTCGGGGTCGAGCCGGCGCACCCCGAGGGTGCGGCCGTCTCCGAACGGGCTGGTTCCTTCGACGAGGCGGGCGTCGGTCACGAGATCTCCTCCAGGACGGCGGGGGTGGCGGTGCGGGGAACGGGGACGAGGTCGCCGCGCAGCCAGAGCTCCGTCTGGTCCTCCGCGTGCGGGCCGGGCACCCCGTCGGCGCCCAGCGGGACGACCCAGCGGCTGGCGTCGCGGTCGGCGAGGTCCCAGACGTAGCGGGCGACGGGGCCGCGCAGGCAGACGTCGGTGAGCCCGGGGAGGCTCGTCGTGGCCAGGACGCAGTCGGTGTCGCCGGCCAGCGGCGCGCCGTCGGCGGGCCGGGCGACGACGTCCTCCCAGGGGGTGCCGTCGAGGGAGTGCACGGTGCGCAGTCGGTGCGTCGCCCCCCATGTCGCGGCGGTGCTCCCCGCCGCGTCGGCCAGCGCGTCCCGGGCCAGCGCGTCGACGTCGACGCCGTGCTGGGGGAGCACGCGGAGCAGCCGCTCCAGCGCCGTCCCGATCCGCTCGACCGGGGACACCCAGGGCGCCAGCACCTCGGGGACGCCGGCCGGGTGGTGCAGGGGCGCGAGCAGCGGCAGGCCGGCGACGCGCCGGACCAGGGCCGCGCGCCACGCGCCGAACGCCGCCGCCCCGCGGCTGCTCGCGTCCATCCGGCCGTCCCACCCGACGATCTCCGCGTGCAGCCGGGCGGCCGGGGTGCGGGCCTCCGGGAGCCGGAGGTCGCGGAGCAGCCGCAGCGGGCCGGAGGCGGGGGCGGCGGTGTCCAGCAGCAGCGCCGCCAGGTCGTCGGCGGTCAGGCCGGTGCGGTCGCCGAGGAGCGCGCGCAGCCGGGCGGCCCGGTGACCCGGTGCGAACACCGAGCCGTACGGGGCGACGTCGGGGCGCTGGTCGTTGGCCGTCACCGCCACGCCGTCCCACGGGGGTCCGTCGGTGACCCGGAGCCCGGCCGGGGCCGGGCAGGTCCCGCGCCAGGCGTGCGCCCGCTCCCAGGCCGGCACCGGGTACCAGCGGTTCGCGGCCGCCCGGTCCGGGACCCGGCCCGCGACGAGCTGGCGGACGTCGCCGGAGCTGTCGGCGACCAGGACGCTGTTCACCGGCTCCACCCACGAGGTGAGCGCCGCCTCGACGTCGGCCGCGGTGCGGGCGCGCAGCAGCAGCGGCAGGGCATCGAAGCCGAGCGCGGCGTCGACCCGGCTCGGGGCGCGCAGGCTCAGCGCCTCGGGCTCGCCCGGCTCCTCCGCCGTCCACGACGGGACGACGACCGGCCCCCGCGCAGTCTCGACGGTCTCCACCGTCACCGGTTCGCCGTCGCGGACATCGAGGCGGACCGTCGCGGCGTCGGCCGGCTCCCAGCCGTCCGGCCCGAGGGCCAGCACGCGGTCGCCGTCCCGGCGCAGCCGCTCGCGGTAGAGGTCCTGGGAGTCGGCCATCGCGTTGGTCACCGCCCAGGCCACCGTGCCGGTGTGCCCGAAGTGCGCGACCCCGGGGACGCCGGGGAAGGCCAGCCCGACCACGTCGACGCCGTCGTCGGCCGCTCCCTCGACGAGGAGGTGCACCTGTTGGTAGATCCCGGGCCGCTCCAGCAGGCGGTGCGGATCGCCGGCGACCAGCGGCAGCCCGGACGCCGTCCGCGCGCCGGTCACCGCCACCGCGTTGCTGCCGTCCGGCGGGCCCAGGCCCAGCGCGACGGCGAGCTCCCGACCGAGCCCCGGCCCGAAGGAACGCAGCAGGTGCCCCCGCCACACCGTCGTGCCCAGCGAACCGAACAGGACGTGGTGCACCAGGAAGATGCCCAGCGGGGTCCACGGCCGCCAGCCGCCGCGCCCGCCGTGCTGTTCCCCACCCGCCCAGCCCAGGGCCCGCAGCTCCGGCGAGCGCGCGGCGCCCTCGGCCAGGCCGGCGCGCACCCCGTCGACGTAGGCCCCGACCCACCGCCGGGTGCCCGGGTCGAGGGCGTCGTGGCAGCGACGGGCGGTGTCGTCCAGCCGGGCGCGGGCCGCGAAGGTGTCCCAGTCCAACCCGGCCGCGCCCAGGTGCGCGGCGAGGGTCGCCTCGCTGCGCCACCGCTCGACCTCCAGCTGCCAGGCCCGGTCGACGGCGGTGGCGTACCCCTGGGCCCGGGCGAGGTCGTCGAGCGACCCCGCCCGGATGGTGGGCACGCCCCACCGGTCGCGGGCCACCCCGGGAGCCGGCCCGGTCACCGCGGCGGCCCGAACGGCGCGACCGGGTTGGCCAGCGTCCCGGCGTACTGCAGGGAGGACGCCTGGTCGGCGAGGTCGACCATCTGCAGGGTGTTGCGCAGCTGCAGCCGGTTGAGGCAGGAGTGCGCGAACGCGGGGGTGAACAGGTCGAAGCGCCGGTGGAGGTCCGGGAACGCCTCCCGGTGCGCCAGCAGGCAGTCGGCGACGCACGCCCAGACGGCGTCGGCCGACAGCAGGCCGTCGGCGTCGAAGATGCCGGCGAGGTAGCGCAGGAACCCGTCGAAGACGTCGGTGAACACCGACAGCAGGCGCACGTCGTCGGGCTCGTTCACGCGGATCCGCTCGATGTCCCGGGGCAGCGGCCGGGAGCCGAACACGGCGACCTCCTCGCCGACGTCCTTCATCAGCACCCGCGTCGGCGCCGAGCCCCGCAGCACGAGGATCAGGTTCTCCCCGTGCGGCATGAAGGCGAGGTCGTGGGCCAGCAGGCAGTGCAGGACCGGGCGGAGGTAGGCGTCGAGGTAGCGGCGCAGCCAGGTGCGCGGGTCCAGCCCCGAGTCGGCGACGAGGCCGCCCACCAGCGACCGGCCCTCGGCATCCCGGTGCAGCAGCGCCGCCATCGTCATCGCCCGCTCACCCGCCGCCAGCCGCGGCACCGGGCTCTCGCGCCACAGCGCCGCCACCATCCGCTGGTACGGCGAGCGGATGCCGCGCCCGGCCATCCGGTGGTACGCGTCGCCGGTGTAGCCGACCGAGGCCAGCTCGCGGAGCACGTCGAAGCCGGCGCCGGTCAGCTCCGGGTCGCCCCGCACGATGCCGGCCACCCAGTCGTTGATCGCCGGGGTGCTGCGCATGTAGGCCGGGGAGAGCCCGCGCAGGAAGCCCATGTTCTGGATCGCCAGCGCCGTCTTGACGTAGTGCCGGTCGGGGCGGTCCAGGTCGAAGAAGGTCCGGATCGACTGCTGCGCCTGGTAGCGGTCCTCGCTGACCCCCAGCGGCACGAGGTCGTGCCGGCCCACGTCCGCGGCGAAGGTGACCGCCAGCCGGTGCTCCCACTGCCAGGGGTGCACGGGCAGGAAGAGGTAGTCGGCCGGGTCCAGGCCGAGTGAGCGGAGCCGGCCGGCGAACCGCGCGAGCAGCTGCTCGCCGAGCTGGCTCGTGTAGAGCCGCTCCTCGTCGACGCCGTCGCCGCAGGCCAGGTGGGTGTGCTCCCGCCGGGCCGCCACCCAGACCAGCCGGACCGGCTCGCCCGCCTCCGGGGCGTACGCGTCGGAGTCGGAGAGCCCGAAGCCGATCCGCCCGTTGTTGGCGACGAAGGCCGGGTGTCCCTCGGTCATCGACCGCTCGACGGTCTGCAGGTCGGCGCGGGCCAGCTCGCGGGCGTCGGCGCGGCGGTGGTGGAGCTTCCACGCCACGCCGGCGAGGGTCGCGCTGACCTCCTCCAGGTAGGTGCCGAGCAGTGCGTCGGGGATGCCGAGGTCGGCCTGCAGCTCGTCGACCAGCGCCAGGGCGTCCAGCGGCGCGGCGGCGCCGTCGACGGTGCGGCTCACCGAGGAGGGGTCGACGTCCCAGTGCTCCAGCGGCAGCACCCGCGCGGTGAAGCGGTAGACCGACCCGGCCGCCGTGGGCAGCCGCCACCAGGTCCGGCCCAGCGCGTCGGCCGGCCCGTCGTCGGCCGGTTCGGGGGTGACCAGGCGCTCGTGGCTGAACTCCGACAGCGCCTTGGTGACGACGTGCCGGTGCGCCCGGGCCATCGCCTCGGGCTCGAGGTGGGCCGCGCCGGCGAGCTCCTGCTCGAGCCCCGCCGCGCTCACGCCAGCACCCCGGCCAGCTCGCTCGCCGCGAACGACTCGGCCGTGCAGGTGCTCAGCACCGCCGTCTTGTGCCCCAGGTCCAGCTCGCCGTGCTCGACGAAGCCCGCCGCCCGGTTCTTGGCCCGGATGGCGGCGTTGCGCGCATCCGGCTCGACGACGACCCGGCGGGCCCCCGGGCGGTCCAGGCAGAACCGCACGACCGCCGCCATGACCGCCGACGTCAGGCCGCGGACCGGCGCGGCCCCGTCGGCCGGCGGCGCCACGAGCAGGTGCATGCCGACGTCGCCGGGGGCGGCCGGCCAGACGCCGGCGAGTTCGCGGTGGCGGGGGTCGTAGGTCTCCGCGAGGAACGTCGGGACGCCGTCGACCCGGCCGAGCCAGGCGTCGTGGTGCGGGTCGGTGACGATCGCGGCGTAGGCGACGCGCACCTCCTCCGGCCCCTGCCCCTGCATCAGCCAGTAGGCCGAGCGGGGGTGCGTCACCCATGCGTGCAGCACGCGCAGGTCGCGGTCGAGGTCCAGCGGCTCGAGGGTGAGCACCCCGACCGTCGAGCGGGCGGCCCAGGCCGGTGCGGCGGTCACCGGGGAGCTCCTGCGGCGGTCAGCGCGCCGGTCCCGGCTCCGGCGGTGTCCCCGGCGTCCTCGGCGTCCTCGGCGTCGCCGACCCCGAAGGTCTGGTAGGCGATGTGCTCCTCCACCGGGTAGACCTCCCGCCCGCACATCGCGTTGATGATCACCGAGTTCCGGTAGGCGCCCATACCGAGGTCCGGGGCGATCAGGCTGTGGGTGTGCTCCTCGGCGTTCTGCACGAACACCTCCCGGCCGGCGACGTCGATCGAGTGGTCGAGCGCGACGTCGTACCGGCCGCGCGCGTCCCACCGGATGCGGTCGCGCACCGGGCCGAGGAAGGCCGGCACCTGCGCGCGGTAGCCGGTGGCGAGCACCAGCCCCCGCGTCGTCCGGGTGGCGGTGCGCCCCTGGTCCGCGTGCCGCAGCCGCAGCGCGTAGCTGCGCTGCCCGGCGTCCCAGCGCGCGCCGGCCACCTCGACACCGGGCAGCAGTTCGGTCGGCACCTCGCCGCGCCGGCCCCTCCGGTAGAGGGTGTCGTGGATGGCGTCGACCAGCTCGCCGCTGATGCCCTTGTAGAGGTGGCGCTGCTCGCGGGCGAGGGCGTCGCGCCGCGCCATGGGCAGGCCGTGGTGGTACCGGGCGTACTCGGGCGAGGTCATCTCCAGGGTCAGCTTGGTGACCTCCATGGGGAAGAACCGCGGTGAGCGGGTGACCCAGTCGACCCGGTAGCCCAGGCGGTCGGCGTCGGTCAGCAGGTCGAGGTAGATCTCCGCGGCGCTCTGCCCGCTGCCCACGACCGTGACGTGCCCGAGCGTCTGCAGCTCCTCCTTGTGCGGCAGGTAGTCCGCGGAGTGCCAGGCCGGCCCGGGCAGGTCCCGCACCGGCTCGGGCAGCCACGGCGCGGTGCCGACGCCGAGCACCAGCCGGCGCCCCAGGTGTACCTCGACCTCGCCGGTCCGGACGTCGCGGGCAGAGACCCGGTAGACGCCGTCGGCGTGCTCGACCCGTTCCACGCGCCGGCCCCACCGCAGCCCCGGCAGGCGCCCGGCGGCCCAGCGGCAGTAGGTGTCGTACTCGGCGCGCAGCGGGCGGAAGTCCTCGCGGATGTAGAACGGGTACAGCCGCCCGGTCTCCTTGAGCCAGGCCAGGAACGAGTACGGCGACGTGGGGTCGGCCATCGTCACCAGGTCGGCGAGGAACGGGACCTGCAGCGTGGTGCCCTCGATCAGCATCCCGGGGTGCCAGCTGAACTCCTCGCGCTCGTCGAGGAAGACGCCGGAGAGGTCGGGCACCGGGGCGCTGAGGGCCGCGAGTCCGAGGTTGAACGGGCCGATCCCGACGGCGACGAAGTCGTGCACCGGCGTGCCGGCGGCGCTCACGCGAGCACCTGCTCGCGGTCGCGGACGGGCGTGCCGGCGGCGGCGAGCAGGTCGTCCCCGGCCGCGCGGACGAGGTCGACCACGGCCCGGACGTCGCCGCGGGTGGTGCCCGGGTCGAGCAGCGTGAACTTCAGCCAGGGCCGCCCGTCGACGACGGTGCGGGCGACGACCGCCTCGCCCTCGTCGAACAACCGCTCGCGGATCGCGCCGACGAGCCGGTCGGCGGCGGCGGGGTCGAGCGGCCCGTGGGCACCGATCGGCCGGTAGCGGAAGAGGACGGTGCTCAGCGTCGGTGCGCTGTGCACCTCGAACTCCGGGTCACGAGCCAGGTCCTCGTGCACGTCGACGGCGAGGTCCAGGCAGGCGTCGAAGGCCGCGCCGACCGCATCGGCCCCCATGGCGCGCAGCGTCACCCACAGCTTCAGCGCGTCGAAGCGCCGGGTGGTCTGCAGGCTGCGGTCGACCTGGTTGGGGGCCCGTTCGCCGCGCGGGTTGAGGTAGTCGGCGTGGTGGGTGACGTGTCGCAGCGTGGCGCCGTCGCGCACCAGCACCGCCGAGGACGCCACCGGCTGGAAGAAGGTCTTGTGGAAGTCCACCGTCACCGAGTCGGCGTGCTCGATGCCGTCGAGGAGGTGCCGGCGCCGGCGCGAGACCAGCAGCCCACCCCCGTACGCGGCGTCGACGTGCAGCCATGCGCCGACCTCCGCGCAGACGTCGGCCACCGCGGCGAGCGGGTCGATGCGGCCGAGGTCGGTCGTGCCGGCGGTGGTGGACACCGCCATGACGACGTCGCCGGCGGCCCGGACCCGGTCCGCGGTCGACCGGAGCGCGGCCGGATCCATCCGGTGCTGCCCGTCGGTGGCCACCGGCACCACCGCGTCGTCGCCCAGGCCGAGCAGGCGGGCGGCCTTCGCGACGCTGAAGTGCGCCTGGTCGGTGGCGAGGACGCGGAGCCGGGCGCCGCCGGGCAGGCTTCCGCCGGGCTGCGCGGCGAGCGCCTCGTCCCGGGCCAGCAGCAGCGCCTGGAGGTTTGACTGGGTGCCGCCGCTGGTGAAGATCCCGTCCGCGGCCGGGCCCAGGCCGGCGCGCCCGGCGGCCCAGCCGATGAGCCGGCGCTCCATCAGGGTCGCCGTCGTCGACTGGTCGTAGGTGTCGACCGACGTGTTCACCGCCGACGCGAACAGGTCGGCCGCCAGCGCCGGGATGGCGACCGGGCAGTTCAGGTGGGCGACGTAGCCGGGCTCGTGGAACCAGACCGCGTGCTCCAGGTAGAGCCGGGAGGTCTCCTTCAGCGCGGAGAAGGTGTCGCCGAGCGGGGTGTCGAGGTCGATGCCGTCGACGAGGTCCTCGAGATCGGCCTGCGGCGCGCCCGACCGGGGGCGGCGGACGACCCGGACCCGGTCGGTGAGCGCGCCGAGCGCTGCGGTGACGACCGCGGCGTAGTGGTCGACCGTCGCGCCCGAGAACAGGTGCGCGGTCGGCTGGAGCTGTGTCACGGAAGTCCCCTCTCGTAGGTTAGCCTCACCTAACCAAGCGGGACCATACACAGCTCCGGAGCCCGGTTCCGGGGGGTCCCGCACACGACGTCGAGAGGGGGCGAGCGGTGCAGCACGGCTGGGAAGGCGTGGTCCTGAAGGCGCTGCGCGGCAAGGACTTCGTCCTCACCGTGCGGGGCAGCGAGCGGGTGGGGGAGCGGTACCAGCGGGTGCACCTGGCCGACGGTGGTCTGCTCGCCGCCTGCCCGCCGCACCCGGCGATGTGGGTGCGGGTCTGGTTCTCCGACGGTGGCCGGCCGCACCAGCGGGCGTACACGCTCGTCGCCCCCGATCCCGCGGCGGGCACCTTCGACCTGGAGTTCGCGCTGCACGACGGCCCGGCGGCGAACTGGTCCCTGGCCGCCCGCCCCGGGGACACGATCGAGGTGACGGTGCAGGGCACCCGCGACGAGTGGCCGCCCGCCGGCACCCGGCTGCTCCACCTCGTCGGCGACCCCGCGTCGCTGCCCGCGGTGAACTCGCTGCTGGCCCACCACGCGGAGCTGCCCGCGCGCGTGTGGCTGGAGGCGGGCCACCCGTCCGACCGCGACCTCCCGGTCAACGCCGCCGCGGGGCAGGAGGTCGTGTGGGTGGACCGCGACGGTGCGCCCGGGGAGGCGCTGCGCGACGCGGTGACCGCCGCCTGGGCGGCGGGTCCGACGGCATCCCGGGGGGCCGACCCGGCCCGGGACTGGTTCTGGGCCGCCTGCGAGGCGGCGGCGACCCGGGCCCTCGCCAAGCACCTGCGCCGGGAGCTCGGCGTGGCGAGGGACCGGGTCTCCGCTGTGGGCTACTGGTCGGCCACCTGAGGCCTCGCCCCGCCGGTGGGCGCGTCGAAGGAGAGCCAGATCCGACGGCGCTCCGCCCGGCTGTGCGCGGCTGACATGGCCGACACGCGGCGCTGCTGGTCGGGGGTCGCGGTGTGCTGCACCACCGCCACCTCGGCGTCCCGCATCGCCCGCTCGGCGGCGAACTCCGCCGGGGTGGAGGGGTGGTCGGCGGCCGGGTCGTCGCCGCCGGCATCGCTGCCGGGGCGGGCGTAGGGGCTGTCGGGCGGCAGGTTCCCGCTGACCCGCCCGTAGGCGCCCAGGAGCAGCAGGACCAGTCCGGCGACGACCGAGAAGACGACGTTGGCGAAGCGGAACGCGAGCACGTTCAACCCGGTCTGCAGCACGGCCAGATTGGCCAGCGCCGAGACCAGGAACAGCACGCCGACGACGATCATGACCGTCGACGCGATGTGCGGCCCGCGGAGGGCCGCCGCGACGAGCACGGCGGCGGTGACCACCGAGATCGTCGACAGCAGGCCGTTGGACGACAGCCCCAGGATCCGCTCGCCGTCGGTCGAGAAGAACTCCAGCCCGTCGGCGAAGCCGAGGATGCCGAAGACCGCGATCACCGCGGCGACGAGCAGTGCGCCGATCCGGTGCACGGCGAGGACCCGGTCGCCGCCCGGGCTGCGGCCACCCGCGGGCGGCGCGGAGGGCGCCGGGCGGGTTCGGGACGCCGGCGGCGTCGGGGTGCCGGCTGCCGGCGGGGCGGCCGCGCCGGCAGCCGGTGGGGCCCCGGCGGCGGGGCCGGTGCGGCGGAGGTGGGGACGCAGTGCCATGACGACTCCCTCGGTGGTCCGTTCGACACCCCTGCTTCCGCCGGGCGGTCCCATCCGGATGCGCCGGGCGGCACCGGTACCGACACCGACGAGTCTGTTGCAAAGACTTTGCAATAGAGTCGGAGGCCGAGGGTCGGAGCAGGTCGAGGACGGGAGCGGGCGTGGGCGGGGAGTGGCCGGCGGGGCGGGTCGCCGCGATGGGTGCGGTGGCCCTGGTCGCGCTGAGCGGCTGCGGCGGCGGGGGAGCGGCCGCACCGGCCGCCGACGTCGCGCCGACCGAGCTGCGTCTGGCCATCGGCGGTGAGCCGGACGACGGCTTCGACCCGACCCTCGGCTGGGGCCGGTACGGTTCGCCGCTGTTCCAGTCCACGCTGCTGAGCCGGAACGCCGACCTCGACCTGGTCCCGGACCTCGCCACCGAGTGGTCGGTGAGCGAGGACGGTCTGGTCTGGACCGTCGACATCCGCACCGACGCGCGCTTCACCGACGGCGAGCCGGTGACCGCCGACGACGTCGCCTACACGTTCACCACCGCGAGCCGGAGCGGCGGCCTCACCGACGTCACCGCGCTGGCCGAGGCGGTCGCCGTCGACGAGGACACGGTGGAGCTCCGCCTGGAGCGACCGCAGAGCACCTTCGTCAACCGGCTCGTCTCGCTGGGCATCGTGCCCGAGCACGCGCACGGCCCGGACTACGCGCGCGACCCGGTGGGCTCGGGGCCGTTCAGCTTCGTGCAGTGGGACGAGGGCCAGCAGCTCATCGTGAACCGCAACGAGGACTACTACGGCGAGCAGCCGGAGTTCGAGCGGATCGTCTTCCAGTTCACCGGCGAGGACACCTCGCTGGCGGCCGCGACGGCCGGCCAGGTCGACATGGCGGCGGTCCCGTCCGCGCTGGCGACGACCCAGGTGCCGGGCATGCGGCTGGTCGCCGTCCCGTCGGTCGACAACCGCGGGATCATGTTCCCGTACGTGCCGGACGAGGGCCGCACCACCGACGACGGGCAGCCGATCGGCAACGACGTGACCTCCGACCGGGCGATCCGCCAGGCCGTCAACCACGCAGTGGACCGGGCGGCGCTCGTCGACGGCGTCCTGGAGGGCTTCGGCTCCCCGGCGACGGGACCGGTCGACGGCCTGCCCTGGGCGGAGCCGGCGGCGGCGATCGAGGACGCCGACCCGGAGCGGGCCGGGCAGCTGCTGGACGAGGCCGGCTGGGTGGACTCCGACGGCGACGGCGTGCGCGAGCGGGACGGCGTCCCGGCCGCGTTCACACTGCTCTACCCCGCGGGCGACTCGCTGCGGCAGGCGCTCGCGCTGTCGGTCGCGGACATGCTCGCGCCCGTGGGCATCGAGGTCACCGCGGACGGCGCCAGCTGGGACGTCATCGACCAGCGGCTGCACGCCGACGCCGTCCTGTTCGGCTGGGGGAGCCACGACCCCACCGAGATGTACAACCTCTACTCCTCGCGCCAGGCCGGGGTCGAGTACTGGAACCCGGGCTTCTACGCCAACCCGGCGGTCGACGAGCAGCTCGAGGCGGCGATGACCGCGCCCGACCAGGAGAGCGCCATCCCGCACTGGCGGGCCGCCCAGTACGACGGCGAGGGCACCGGCTTCGGGCCGTCGGGGGACGCCGCCTGGGCGTGGCTGGTCAACCTCGACCACACCTACTTCGTCGACGAGTGCCTCGACCTCGGCTCGACGCAGGTCGAACCGCACGGGCACGGCTGGCCGATCACCGCGGGCATCGCCGGGTGGCAGTGGAGCTGCTGAGCCGCGCTCGACCGGCGCTGCGGTGGACGGGCGGCCGGCTGGTGCGGCTCGTGCTCCTCCTCGCGGCGGTCGCGGTCGCCTCGTTCACGCTGATGGTCCACTCACCGGTCGACCCGGTGAACGCCTACGTCGGCGGGGACGTGGCCGCGATCGGCCCGGAGCAGCGGGCGCAGATCGCCGAGCGGTGGGGGCTGGACGAGCCGGCGCCCGAGCGGTTCGCCGCCTGGCTCGGGCAGGTCGTGCAGGGCGACCTCGGCCGCTCGCTGACGTTCGGCCAGCCCGTGGCCGACGTCATCGGTGAGCGCTTCCTCGCCAGCCTCGCGCTCATGGCCACCGCCTGGCTGCTGTCGGGGCTGGTCGGGTTCGCGCTCGGCGTGCTCGCCGGGGCGCGGCGGGGACGCTTCGCCGACCGGGCGATCTGCTGGTGGGCCTACACCCTGGCCTCCGCGCCGACCTTCTGGGTCGGGCTCCTCCTGCTCTACGTCTTCTCCGTCCAGCTGGGGTGGACGCCGGTGTGCTGCGCCGTCCCGGTCGGGACGCTCGCCGAGGACGTGACCCTGCTGGACCGGCTGCACCACCTCGCGCTGCCGGCGCTGACGCTGTCGGTCGTGGGCATCGCCCCGGTCGTCCTGCACACCCGGCACGCGGTCGTGGAGGCGCTGGCCAGCGACTACGTCGCCTTCGCCCGAGCTCAGGGGGAGTCGACGCGCGGCGTCGTCGTCCACCGGGTGCTGCGCAACGCCGCGGCGCCGGCCGTGCTGCTGCAGTTCAGCTCGCTGGGCGAGCTCTTCGGCGGCGCCGTGCTGGCCGAGCAGGTGTTCGCCTACCCCGGCCTCGGCGCGGCGACGACGGCCGCCGCGCTGGGGCAGGACGTGCCCCTGCTGCTGGGCATCGTGCTGTTCACCACCGTGTTCGTCTTCGTCGGCAACCAGCTCGGTGACCTCGTCCACGCGCGGCTGGACCCGCGGGTCTCGGCGGACCTCGCCGGCGCCCGCCGGGCGCGGCGCGGCCTGCGCGGCCCGGTGCTCGCGCCCCGCTCCCCGTCGCCCGACGAGCTGCCCGATCGGGCGGCGTCGCCGGTCGCCCCGTCCCCGGCCGGCCAGGGGGTGCGATGAGCGCCGCCGCCGAGCCGGCCGTCCGGCCGGGGTTCCTCGGTGACCGCCGCCGCCGCACCCTCGCCTGGACCGGCCTGTCCCTGGTGGTGGTGCTCGCCGTCCTCGTCGCCGGGGGGCTGGCGGCCGACGACGCCGTCACGACCCAGCTGGGCGACCGCAACCTGGCGCCGTCGGCCGAGCACCCGTTCGGCACCGACCCGCTGGGCCGGGACGTGCTCGCCCGTGTCCTGTCCGGGCTCCGGCTCAGCCTGCTCGTCGGAACGGGTGCGGCGCTGATCTCCGCCGGGATCGCGCTGGTGCTGGCCTGCGCCGCCGCGGTGTTCGGCGGCGTCGTCGACCGGGTCGTGAGCTGGCTGGTCGACCTGTTCCTCGCCCTGCCGCACCTGGTGCTGCTGATCCTGCTCGCGTTCGCGCTCGGCGGCGGCACGCGGGCCACGGTGGTCGCCGTGGCCCTGACCCACTGGCCGACGCTGACCCGGGTGCTGCGCGGCCGGGCGCGCGAGGTCGTCTCCTCCGACTACGTCGCCGTCTCCCGGCAGCTCGGCCGCGGTCGCGGCTGGATCGCCCGGCACCACCTGGCCGGCCACCTGACCGGCCACTTCGTCGTCGGCACGGTCCTGCTCTTCCCGCACGCGATCCTGCACGAGGCGGCCCTGTCGTTCCTCGGGCTCGGCGTCGACCCCGGTGAGCCCTCGATCGGGGTGCTGCTGGCCGAGGCGATGCGCTACCTGAGCGCGGGGACGTGGTGGCTCGCGGTCCTGCCGGGGCTGTGCCTGCTGGCCGTGGTCAAGCTCGTCGACACGATCGGGGAGAACGGCCGCGCCCTGCTCGACCCGCGGAGCGCCCACCTGTGAGCGCGCTGCTGGAGGTCCGCGGCCTCGAGGTGGACTTCGTCCAGTACGAGCGGGGGCTGCGTCGCCGGACGGTGACCGCGCTGGCCGGCATGGACCTCATGGCCCCGGCCGGAGAGGTGGTCGCCCTCGTCGGCGCCAGCGGGGCCGGCAAGAGCCTGCTCGCGCACGCCGTCCTGGGCCTGCTGCCGCCCAACGCCGTCGAGCGGGGGACGATCGCCTTCGACGGCACCGTGCGTGCGCCGGAGGACCGGCGCCGGCTGGCCGGTCGTGAGGCCACGCTGCTGCCGCAGTCGGCGGCCTTCCTCGACCCCACCAGCCCCGTCGGCCGCCAGGTCCGGCGGTCGGCGCGGCTGGCCGGGCACCCCGATCCGCGCCGCGCCGCGGCGGAGGCGCTGGAGCGGCGCGGCCTCGGCGCGGAGGTGCTCCGCCGGTACCCGCACGAGCTCTCCGGCGGCATGGCCCGCCGGGTGCTGGTCGCGATGGCGACGATGAGCCGGCCCCGGCTGCTGCTCGCCGACGAGCCGACCACCGGGCTGCCCACCGCGACCGTCCGGTCGACGCTGGCCGAGCTCCGCGGGCTGGCCGACGACGGCTGCGCCGTCGTGCTCATCACCCACGAGCTCGAGGCCGCGGTCGAGGTCGCCGACCGGGTGGTGATCTGCCGCGAGGGGCGCACCGTGGACGAGGCCCGCCCCGCCGACTTCACCGGGACCGGGGAGCGGCTGGCCCACCCCTACACGCGGGCGATGTGGCAGGCGCTGCCGGCGCACGGCTTCCGCGTGCCGGCGGAGGCGTGATGCTGCGCGCCGAGGACGTCTGGTTCCGCTACGGCCGCGACCGCCCGTGGGTGCTCGCCGGGGCGGACCTCGCGATCGAGGCCGGCGAGGTGGTCGGGCTGTGCGGTCCGAGCGGCGGGGGCAAGAGCACCCTGGGGCGGGTGCTGGCCGGTTTCGCGCGGCCGCACCGCGGCCGGGTCACCCTCGACGGCCGGGAGCCACGGTCCGGTCGGGCACCGCACCCGGTCCAGCTCGTCTTCCAGCACCCGGAGCGGGCGATGGACCCGCGCTGGACGGTCCGGCAGGTGCTCGCCGCGACCGGCGCGCCGGCCGACGAGCCGGCGGCGCTGGACCCGCGGCTGGTCGACCCCGGCTGGCTGGACCGCCGCCCGCACGAGATCAGCGGCGGCCAGCTCCAGCGCGTGGCCCTCGCCCGGGCACTGCTCGCCCGGCCGCGTCACCTGGTGGCCGACGAGATCACCGCCAGCCTCGACCCGGTCACCCAGGCGGCGATCTGGCGGCTGCTGCTCGAGCACTGCCGGTCGGCCGGCATCGGCGTCCTCGCGATCTCGCACGACCGCCCGCTGGTGAACGCGGTGGCCGACCGCGTCGTCGACTGGGACGGGGCCGGGACCGACGGCTGAGACGGTCGCGGGACCGCCCGGTAGCGTCTGCGGCACAACACGGCAGTGCAGCGAGGAAGCCGGTGCGAACCCGGCGCGGTCCCGCCACTGTGAGCCCGCGCTGCGCTCAGCAGCGGGGGCGAGCCAGACACTCCGGCTGCCGTGCCCGACGACCCGGGGCGCGGACCCCGAGGGAGGCCGCACACACGTGTTCACCCTGCTCTCCACCAGCGACACCGACCTGCTCTCCGCCCGCGCCAGCGGCGCCGACTGGCGGCTGGGCAACCCCGCCCGCCTCGACGCCGCCGGCATGGCTGCCCTCACGGAGGGCAGCGAGCTGGTCGTCGTCCGCATCCTGGGCGTCCGCCGCCAGTACGAGGAGGTGCTCGCGCCGCTGCTGGGCTCCGGCGTCCCCGTCGTCGTGCTGGGCGGTGAGCAGCTGCCCGACGCCGAGCTCATGGAGCTCTCCACCGTGCCCATGGGCGTGGCGACCGAGGCGCACGGCTACCTGGCGCAGGGCGGGCCGGACAACCTCACCCAGCTGCACCGGTTCCTCTCCGACACCGTGCTGCTCACCGGGGAGGGGTTCGAGCCGCCGTCGGTCGCGCCCGACTGGGGGCTGCTCGAGCGGAGCTCCCGGGGGACCGGCCCGACCGTCGCGGTGCTCTACTACCGCGCCCACCACCTGGCCGGGAACACGGCGTTCGTCGAGTCGCTGTGCACCGCGATCGAGGACGCCGGTGGCCGCGCGCTGCCGGTGTTCGTGAGCTCGCTGCGCAGCGTGCCCGGCGACCTGCTGGAGACCCTGCGCACCGCCGACGCGCTGGTGGTCACCGTCCTGGCCGCCGGCGGCTCCCGCCCGGCGACCGCGCAGGCCGGCGGCGACGACGGCGCCTGGGACGTCGGTGCCCTCGCCGAGCTCGACGTGCCGGTGATCCAGGGGCTGTGCCTCACCCGCTCCCGAGAGGAGTGGCTCGCCGACGACGACGGGCTGTCGCCGCTCGACGTCGGCAACCAGGTCGCCATCCCCGAGTTCGACGGCCGCCTGATCAGCGTGCCCTTCTCCTTCAAGGAGACCGACGCCGACGGCCTGACGCACTACGTGCCCGACCCCGAGCGGGCCGCACGGGTGGCCGGCACCGCCGTCGCCCACGCCCGGCTGCGGCACACCCCACCCGCCGAGCGCCGGATCGTCGTCATGCTCAGCGCCTACCCGACCAAGCACGCCCGCATCGGCAACGCGGTCGGGCTGGACACGCCGGCCTCGGTCGTCCGGCTGCTCGCCGCCATGCACGGCGCCGGGTACGACATCGGCCCGTTCGACGGCCTCGACGCGCTGCCCGGCGTCGCCGACCTCGACGGCGACGCCCTGGTGCACGCGCTGATCGCCGCCGGCGGCCAGGACGAGAACTGGCTCACCGAGGAGCAGCTGAGCGGGAACCCGGTCCGCATCGATGCCTCCGAGTACCGGCGCTTCTTCGACACCCTCCCCGCCGACCTGCGCGAGGCCATGGTGGAGCACTGGGGTGAGGCCCCCGGCTCGCTCTTCGTGGACGGCTCCGGCGACGACCAGGCGATCGTCTTCGCCGCGCTGCGCGCCGGCAACGTCGTGGTGATGGTGCAGCCGCCGCGCGGCTTCGGGGAGAACCCGATCGCGATCTACCACGACCCCGACCTGCCGCCGTCCCACCACTACCTCGCGGCCTACTGGTGGCTGCGCTCGGTGTTCGGCGCGCACGCGCTGGTGCACGTCGGCAAGCACGGGAACATGGAGTGGCTGCCGGGCAAGACCGTCGGGCTCTCGCCCTCCTGCGGCCCCGACGCCGCGATCGGCGACCTGCCGCTGGTGTACCCGTTCCTGGTCAACGACCCGGGCGAGGGCAGCCAGGCCAAGCGACGGGCGCACGCCACGCTCGTCGACCACATGGTGCCGCCGATGGCCCGGGCGGACTCCTACGGTGACATCGCCCGGCTGGAGCAGCTGCTCGACGAGCACGCCAACGTCGCCGCCATGGACCCGGCGAAGCTGCCGGCGGTGCGCGCGCAGATCTGGACGCTGCTGCAGGCGGCGAAGCTCGACGCCGACCTCGGGCTGAACGAGCGGCCGGAGGACGACCACTTCGACGAGATGATCCTGCACGTCGACGGCTGGCTCTGCGAGATCAAGGACTCGCAGATCCGCGACGGGCTGCACGTGCTCGGCACCCCGCCGTCGGGGCAGGACCGCGTGGACCTCGTCCTGGCGATGCTGCGGGCACGCCAGATCTGGGGCGGCTCGGTCGCCCTGCCCGGGCTGCGCGAGGCGCTCGGCCTGACCGAGGACGGCACCGCCGGCCGCACCGCCACCGACCAGGTGGAGGCGCGGGCCGAGGCGCTCGTCGCCGGCATGGAGGCCCGAGGGTGGACGCCCGACGCCGTGGCCGACGTCGTCCGGGAGGTGCTCGGCCACGACGACGACGCCGTGGCCGCGGTGCTGCGGTTCGCCGTCGACGAGGTGGTGCCGCGGCTGGCGCGCACCACCGACGAGCTGGACGCGACGCTGCACGCGCTCGAGGGCGGCTACGTGCCCGCCGGGCCGTCGGGCTCCCCGCTGCGCGGGCTGGTGAACGTGCTGCCGACCGGGCGCAACTTCTACTCCGTCGACCCGCGCGCGGTGCCCTCCCGGCTGGCGTGGGAGACCGGTTCGGCGATGGCCGAGTCGCTGCTCGACCGGTACCGCGCCGACACCGGCGAGTGGCCCCGCTCGGTCGGCCTCTCCGTGTGGGGCACCTCGGCGATGCGCACCTCCGGCGACGACGTCGCCGAGGTGCTCGCGCTGCTCGGCGTCCGGCCGGTGTGGGACGACGCCTCGCGGCGGGTCACCGCGCTGGAGCCGGTTCCGCTCGACGAGCTCGGCCGGCCGCGGATCGACGTCACCGTGCGGATCAGCGGCTTCTTCCGGGACGCCTTCCCGCACGTGGTGACCATGCTCGACGACGCGGTCACCCTGGTCGCCGGGCTCGACGAGCCGGCGGACGCCAACTACGTGAAGGCGCACGTGGACGCGGACGAGGCGGCCCACGGCGACCGGCGGCGGGCCACCACCCGGGTGTTCGGCTCGAAGCCCGGCGCCTACGGGGCCGGGGTGCTACCGCTGATCGACTCGCGCAACTGGCGGGGGGACGCCGACCTCGCCGAGGTCTACGCCGTCTGGGGCGGCTACGCCTACGGCCGCGACCTCGACGGCGTCCAGGCGCGGCCGGACATGGAGGCCGCGTACCGGCGGATCGCCGTCGCGGCCAAGAACGTCGACACCCGCGAGCACGACATCGCCGACTCCGACGACTACTTCCAGTACCACGGCGGGATGGTGGCCACGGTCCGCGCGCTCACCGGCCGGGCGCCCGCGGCCTACATCGGTGACTCGACGCGGCCCGAGCACGTGCGCACCCGGTCGCTGTCCGAGGAGACCGCGCGGGTGTTCCGCGCCCGGGTGGTCAACCCCAAGTGGCTGGCCGCCATGCGACGGCACGGCTACAAGGGCGCCTTCGAGCTCGCCGCGACCGTGGACTACCTGTTCGGCTACGACGCCACGACCGGCGTGGTCGCCGACTGGATGTACGAGAAGCTGGCCCAGACCTACGTGCTCGACCCGGAGAACCGGGAGTTCCTGGAGACGAGCAACCCCTGGGCGCTGCACGGGATCGCCGAGCGGCTGCTCGAGGCGGTGGACCGGAAGATGTGGGCCGAGCCGGATCCGGCGCTGCTCGCCGAGCTCCAGCAGGCCTACCTCGACACCGAGGGCGACCTGGAGGGCGGGCAGACGCCGGCGTCGGCGGAGCCCGGGCGGTCCTGACCCCCGGGACCGCGGACCGGGTCAGGGGAGCCGGGTCGTGGCCCGCAGGTGCCCCAGGACGACGGTGTCACCGCCGCCAGGCGGGGTGCAGGGCGCGGTGCACCTCGTCCTGCAGCCGCCGCGGGAGCAGGGGGGACCGGCCGGCACGGGGGCCCGGCCCCTTCCGCCACGACGCGGCCCCGTGGCGCAGGGAGTAGCCGGCCAGGTGCCGGAGAGCGATCACCACCGCGGCCGTCATGATCGCCTGCCAGCTCGGCTCGCCGGCCAGCCGGAGCAGCCCGGCCGCGACGAGGTGGTCGAGGGTGATCGCGAGCGCCGGAGCCGGCGAACGGGTCACTGCCAGCACCAGCGCGCCGGACAGCAGGGCGAGCACGACGACCACCTGCGCGGCCAGGCCGGTGACCGTGGCGAGCCAGGCGTTCACCCCGGCCGCCCCCGACGGTCCGGCGCCGTCCCGGCCGTGCGCTGCGGCGACGCGGCGTCGTCCGATCCCCGCCCGGACCGTTCGCGGTCCTCCGCGACCTCGCGGCGCTCCTCGGCGATCTCCTTGCCGAGGAAGTAGTTCAGCGCCGTCCGGATGGCCGCGATGGCGGCGAGCTGCCCGATCTCCTCCCAGCTGGGGGCCACGGCGGTGCGCAGGACGTCGCTGGCGAGCTGGAACTCCAGCCCCAGGGCGAGGAACCGGCCCAGCGTCAGCCGGACCGGCACGAAGCCGTGCACGTCGCGGTGCCGCAGGCCGGCCCAGGCGAACCGGATGAACGCCCACACGGCCCCGATGATGATCACGGCGGCACCGCAGGCCTCCACGACGACGACGAGCACGTCCACGACGTCCTGCAGCAGCTCTTCCACGCGGCGCGCATACCCGGCGGGCCCGCGCGACCACGCATGGCGCCTGCGAGACTGCGCCGATGAGCGAGCTGCGCCACTCCCGGTCGATCACCGTCGCGACGTCGCCCGAGGAGCTGTACGACCTGGTCTCCGACGTGACCCGCACCGGGGAGTGGAGCCCCGTCTGCCGGGAGTGCTGGTGGGACGAGGGTGCGTCGGGCGCGGTCGGGGACTGGTTCAGCGGGCGCAACGTGACCCCGGACCGGACCTGGGAGACGCGCTCGCAGGTGGTGGTGGCCGACCGCGGCCGGGAGTTCGCCTGGGTCGTCGGCGGCAACCTGGTGCACTGGAGCTTCACGCTCGCCCCCGTCGCCGGCGGGACGGAGCTCACCGAGTCGTGGGAGTTCCTGCCCGGTGGGCTGGCCCTCTTCGCCGAGCGCTACGGGGAGCGGGCCGACGAGCAGATCGCCCTCCGCACCCGGCAGGCGCACGAGGGCATCCCCGCCACCCTCGCGGCGATCAAGCGGATCGCCGAGTCGGGCTGAGCCGGCCGCCGGTCCGCCCGATCGCGGTCGCGGCGGCCACGAGGAGGCCGGCCGCGACGGCGCCAGCGGCGTTGAGCACGGCGTCCAGCGGCGACACGACCCGCCCGAGCGGGAGCGCCCACTGGAGGAGCTCGATGGCGGTGGCCGTGGCCGTGGCGGCCAGGACGAGCCGGCCCGGCCGGCCCAGCGCGGGCCAGCGGAGGACCGCCAGCGCCGCCGGGACGACGAGCAGCACCAGGTTCCCCAGCAGCTGCAGCACTGTGGCGCCGGAGTCCAGACCGCCCAGGTACCAGCGCAGCTCCACGGCCGGTGAGCCCCACGCCCAGCCGGTGCCTTCCGGGGCCAGGGTCAGGGCGGCGACCGCCAGGAGGGCTGCCCCCAGGCCGAGGGGGAGAGCGGTGGACCGGGAGCTCACGCTGCCGGCCTGACGACAGGGGCGGCGGAGCCGGCCAGCGACTGCACCGCGGCCGCGCCCAGCACGTCGATCTCGGCGGCGAGGGTGCGCAGCGGCACGGGGTGCGGCGCCCTCAGCAGCCGCACGACCCGGTCGGCCGACCAGGCGATGCGGGCCCGGGCGTCGAGCTCCGGCGGAACCGCCACCGAGCCGTCGATGCCCCACGGCTCGGCGAGCTCGTCGCAGAGGCCCGGCAGTCGGCCGAGGAGGTCCGCGCACGCGGCGGCCAGCCGCCACCACGCCCCGGTCTCCAGGGCGAGGTCGTGGCGGGTGTCCGCCGTGGCCCACCGGAGCAGCCGGACGACGTCGCTCCAGACGACGTCGGAGACGACGCACTCGACGGCGCAACCGCCCGCGGGTCGCCGCGCGAGGACCACGGTGCGTGCCGCGGCGGAGTCGAAGAGCAGGTCGGTCACGTGGTCGGCCATGCCGCCACGGTCGCCCGGCCGGCTGGCACCGGGCTGGGCGGGGGCTGGACGTCGTCCGTGGGGTTCCACGGCGAGGACGGGACGGTTGCTGGCAGCAACTCCCCAGCTCACGCCCAGTTCCAGCGCATCTCCGGACCGCAACCTGATGTCGACCTGCCGTCCACCTCCCGGAAAGCCCGATGTCGCACACCTACCTGCTCGGCGCCGACCTGCTGGCCATCGGCCTGCTCACCTTCGGCGTCTACTTCCCCCGCCACCGCCGCCGCGACCTGGTCATCGCCTACCTCGGCATCAACGTCGGCGTCCTCGCCGTCTCCGCCGCCCTGGCCACCAGCGAGGTGGGCGCCGGCGTGGGCCTGGGGCTGTTCGGGGTGCTCGCGATCATCCGCTTGCGCTCGACCGAGCTGGAGCAGCACGAGGTGGCGTACTACTTCTCGGCCCTGGCGCTGGGCCTGCTCGGCGGCCTGGGCACCTCGGGCCCGGTGCTGTCCATGTCGCTGATGGCGCTGGTCCTCGCCGTCATGTACGCAGCGGGGCACCCCCGCCTCCTGCGCCGGTACCGGCAGCAGGTGATGGTCCTCGACACCGCCTTCACCGACGAGCGGGCGTTGACCGGCCACCTCGAGGCGCTGCTCTCCGCCCGGGTGCACCAGGTGACGGTGCAGCGGGTCGACCTGGTCAACGACACGACGTGGGTCGACGTCCGGTACGAGCTGGACCCGCGGCGCCGTCCGGCTGCCGGCACGGGCGCTGGCGAGCGTTTCGCGCCGGCGCCCGGCGAGCCCGGCCGGCCGCGCCCGGCCGCGGTGGTCCGGTGACCGGCCCGGCCGCCCCGGCGCTGCCGGCCCTGGGCGCGCTGCCCGCCATCGGGCTGGCGGAGATGGTGGACCGCGCGGCGCTGCAGACGCGCGTCGACCGCAAGTACGTGCTGCCCCTGGGGGCCGTGGACGACGTCGTCGCAGGGCTCGCCGAGACCGATGGCGCCCGGGTGCTGGAGATCGACGCCGTCCGCTCCTTCGGCTACGCGTCCCTGTACTACGACACCCCGGACCTCGCCGGCTACCACCTCGCGGCCCGCCGGCGGCGGCGGCGCTTCAAGGTGCGCCACCGCACCTACCTGGACTCCGGGGACCACTTCCTGGAGGTCAAGACCCGGGGCGGTCGCGGGACGACGGTCAAGAACCGGATCCCGCTGCCCGGCCCGGCCCGCGGGCTGGACGGCGGCGCAGCCTTCGTCGACGCCGTGCTGTGCGAGGCGGGCCTGGGCTGGGTGCGCAGCGAGGACCTGCGGCCCGTCCTGCGCACCACCTACCGGCGCAGCACGCTGCACCTCCCGATCGGCGACAGCCGGCTCACCATCGACACCGACCTCACCTGGGCGCTCCCGGGTGGCCGCGCCCTGACCCTCCCCGGGGTCGCCGTCGTCGAGACGAAGTCCAGCGCCGCCGCCTCGGCCGCGGACCGCCGGCTGTGGCGCTCCGGGCACCGGCCGAGCCGCATCTCCAAGTACGGCACGGGCCTCGCCGCGCTGCGCGGCGACCTCCCCGACAACACCTGGTGCCCGGTCCTGCGCCGGCACTTCCACCCCCTGGCGGCCCCCGCCACCGACGATCGGACCCTCCCGTGACCCGTCCGAAGAAGATCCGCGCCACCCTCGCCTCGGCCCTCGTGGCTGCCGTGCTCGCCGGCTGCACGGCCGAGTCGACCGCCGGCTCCTCGGACGGCGCGACCGCGACCGTCTCAGCGGCGGAGATCGCCGCCGGCAGCGGGATCGGCGTCGCCGACGCCCTGGCCGCCAACACCGCGGCGCACGACGCGGACCCGGCGTACGAAGCGGCCGACGTCGTCGACGTGTCGCTCACCGGGGACTCCGCCGCATCGGACTCCGACGCGGTGAGCGTGGACGGCGGAACGGTGACCATCACCGCCGCCGGCACCTACCGGCTCAGCGGTTCCCTCGACGGCCAGGTCGTCGTCGACGCACCGGACGAGGAAGTCGTGCGGATCGTCCTGGACGACGCCGAGGTCTCGTCGGCGGACACGTCGGCCCTGGCGTTCCTCGACGCCGGCACCGCGGTCGTCGTGCTCGCCGACGGGTCGTCGAACGCGCTCAGCGACGGCTCGGGCTACGCGGCCGACGGCGCCGAGCCGAACGCGGCGCTGTACAGCGCCGCGGACCTGACGATCACCGGCAGCGGCTCGCTCGATGTCACCGGCAACGCCAACGACGGGATCGCGGGCAAGGACGGGCTCGTCCTCGACTCGGGGACGATCGCCGTCGACGCGGTCGACGACGGCGTCCGCGGCAAGGACTACCTCGTCGTCCGGGACGCCGACCTCACCGTCACCGCGGGCGGCGACGGGCTCAAGGCGGACAACGCCGAGGACTCCGCGGCCGGCTACGTGCACGTGGCCGGCGGGTCCGTCGACGTGACCGCCGCCGGTGACGGGGTCACCGCGGAGACCGACGTGATCATCGGCGGCGGGGACGTGGCGGTGGTGTCGGGCGGCGGCAGCGGACAGACCGTCGCCGAGGACGCCTCGGCGAAGGGCCTCGAGGGCACGGTCAGCGTCGTGGTCGGCGGCGGGACCGTCGACGTCGACGCCGCCGACGACGCCGTGCACTCCGACGGCGTCGTCAGCATCTCCGACGGCACCCTGACGCTGGCGACCGCCGACGACGGCGTGCACGCCGACGGCGACCTGACCGTCGCCGGCGGGACGGTGACCGTCACGGAGTCGTACGAGGCTTTGGAGAGCGCCGTCGTCACGATCAGCGGCGGCGACCTGGACCTGACGGCGAGCGACGACGGCATCAACGTCGGCGGCGGCAACGACGGCTCCGGGCAGCTGGGCCCGGGCGGCGGCGGGGCCGACGCGTTCGCCGCGGTGGGGGACTACCGGCTGTCCGTCACCGGCGGCAGCACCGTGGTCGACGCCGGTGGGGACGGGTTGGACTCCAACGGCACGGGCACCATGACCGGCGGCACGGTGGTCGTCAACGGCCCCACCGGTGCGGGCAACGGCTCCCTCGACCTGCAGAGCGGTCTGGAGATCAGCGGGGGAGTCCTGCTCGCGGCCGGCAGCGCGGGGATGGCGCAGGCCCCCACGACCTCCTCCGCCCAGAGCTGGGTGGCGACCACCGTCGCAGCGCCCGCGGGCACCGTGGTGCAGCTCGTCTCGGCCGACGGCGAGGTGCTGGCCACCTACACCGCGCAGAAGGACGTCGGGTCGCTCGTCTACTCCTCGGCCGAGGTCGCGAGCGGTGCCACGTACACGGTCCTGACCGGTGGCACCGCCGCCGGGAACGACCTGGGCGGGCTGGCGGCGAGCGGGACCACCGACGGGGCCGAGCAGGCGGGCACCGCGACCGCCGGGGAGTTCGCCGGCGGGATGGGCGGCGGGAGTGGCCGGCCGGGCCGAGGGACGCCGCCCGGCAGCTGACCGGACCGGCCCGCGTCGAGCAGCGGCGCCGCCCCGTGCGACCGGGGGCGGCGCCGCTGCGTCGTGCCCGGCCTGCCACCCGCCGCCGGTCGCCCGTAGCCTCCCCGCATGCCGGATCAGACCACCACGTTCGACTCCGCCTCCGACGTCCGCGTCACCGCCTACCGGTGGGACCCCGCCGGTCCCGCGCGCGGGATCGTCCAGCTCACCCACGGGATGGGCGAGCACCTGCTCCGCTACGAACCGCTGGCCGCCGCGCTGACCGGCGCCGGCTGGGTGGTGGTCGGCCAGGACCACCGCGGGCACGGCGCCACCGCGCAGGACGGCCACTGGGGCGAACTCGGCCCCGGCGGCTGGGACGAGCTGGTGCGCGACATCGGCCGGCTCACCGCGCACGTGCGCGCCGACCTGCCCGACGCCCCGCTGGTGCTTCTCGGTCACAGCATGGGCTCCTTCGCCGCCCAGCAGCACGTCCTCGACCACTCCGCCGACCTCGCCGCCCTGGTGCTCACCGGGACGACGGTCCTGGACCTGCTCGAGCCCGCCGTCGACCTCGACGGACCGACGGACCTCTCGGCGTTCAACGCGCCGTTCGCGCCGGCCCGCACCGACTACGACTGGCTCTCCCGCGACGAGGCCCAGGTCGACGCCTACGTCGCCGACCCGCGGTGCGGGTTCGGCCTCGCCACCGCGGACAGCCGGCAGATGTTCCTCTCGGGGCGGCAGCTGGCCGACCCCGACCGGCTGCGCGGCATCCGGAACGACCTGCCGGTGTACGTCGCGGTCGGCGACGCGGACCCGCTCAACGGGCAGCTGGCGCTCGTCCAGGTCCTCGTCGACCGGCTGCGCGGCGCCGGGGTGGAGGACGTGACGCTGCGGGCCTACCCGGGCGCCCGGCACGAGGTGTTCAACGAGACCAACCGCGACGAGGTCGTCGCCGACCTGCTGGCCTGGCTGGACCGGGTCGTCCCGCCGGCGGGCTGACCGCGGAACGCACCGCGGCGGCCACCTCCCGGGGGGGTGGCCGCCGCGTCGGGTGCGGGCGAACGGGTCAGGGCAGCCGGGGCGACCAGGCGAGGGACCCGCCGGCCGCGCCGAGCGCGACCAGCAGGGCCACCCCGGCGAAGGCCGAGGAGACGTCCTCGCGCTCGGTGGTCGTGCCCACCTGCTCGCCGATGTCGGCGTAGACGTCCTCGAGCTCGCTGCCGCTCTCGGCGGTGTACGCCTGCCCGCCGGTGGCGGCCGCCAGGTCCGCCAGGGCAGCGGTGTCCACCGGCACCGACACCCGCTGTCCCTGCACGCTCACGTCGGCGTCGGACGTGCCGTAGGCGATGGTCGAGACCGGGATGCCGGCCGTCGTCGCCACCTCGACGGAGTCCTCGACCGAGCGGCCCCGGGTGCTGGTGCCGTCGGAGAGCAGCACGATCGACGCCGGGACCGGCTCCGCGCCGTCCTCGGTCGCGGCCTGGCCGACGGCGGCGACCGCCGCGGCGACCGCTTCGCCGATCGCCGTCCCCTGGGACATCCGCAGCTCCTCGATGGCCGAGACGACGGCCTCGTGGTCGTCGGTCGGGGCGACCTCCACCACGGCCGTGCCGGAGAAGCTCACCAGCCCGACGTCGATGCCCTCGGGCAGCTGCTCGACGAACTCCACCGCGGCCGCCTGCGCCGCCACGAACCGGGACGGCGCGACGTCGGTGGCCTGCATGGAGGTCGAGGTGTCGATGGCGACGACGACGGTGGCCGCCTCGCGCGGCACCTCCACCGCGGCCGCCGGCTTGGCGAATGCGGTGACCATGAACGCCAGCGCGGTCACCAGCAGGGCGGCCGGCACGTGCCGCCGCCAGCGCGGGGCCCGGGGCGCGACGGAGGCCAGCAGGTCGGCGTCGGCGATGCGGAGGGCGTAGGCGGTGCGGCGCCGCTGCGCGACCAGGTAGCCGACGGCGACGGCCGCGACGGCGAGCAGCAGCAGGAGGCGCCACGGCGCCTCGAACGACAGGTCGGTCATGCGGATGCTCCCGGGTGGATGACGGGCGACGGGCGCCGGGCCGGCGAGGCGGCCCGGCGCCGGCGCAGCGAGGTGCGCCGGGCGGACAGGTGGCGGGCGAGCTCGGGCAGCCAGTCGCGGTCGGTGCGCAGCAGCACGTGGCCCGCGCCCGCGGCGAGTACGGCGGCCCGGTGCGCCCCGGTGCGGGCCGCAGTCGCCGCGCGGTACCGGTCGCGCACCGCCCGGGTGGTGCGCACCTCCAGCTGGCGGCCGGTCTCGACGTCGACGACGTGCAGGGTGCCGACGGCCGGCAGCTCGGTCTCCAGCGGGTCCTGGACGTGGCAGACGACCACGTCGCAGCGCTGGGCGAGCAGCTGCAGCGCCCGGGCCCAGCGGGGCTCGTCGCCGGCGCCGCCGGGTTCGGCGAGGTCGCTCAGCACCACCACCAGCCCGCGCCTGCGGGGCGGGCGGGCGAGCTCGGTGAGCACGTCGGCGAGGTCGGCGCCCCGGCCGTCGGCGGCCCGCGGCGTGCTGGACAGGACGTGCCGCAGCGCGAGCGCGGCGGTGCGGCCCGCCCGGGGCGGCACCCGCCGGACGCCGTCCGCGGTCAGCAGGACGGCGCCCACCCGGTCGCCGTGCGCGCTGGTCAGCTGCGCCAGGGCGCCGGCCACGGCCAGGGCGAGCGCCCGCTTCTCCGTGCGCCGCGTGCCCAGCGCCATCGACGGGGTGAGGTCGACGACCAGGGTGGTCTCCAGCTCCCGGTCGGCGGTCGTGGTGCGGACGTGGGTCTCCCCGGTGCGCGCGGTCACCGCCCAGTCGATGCGGCGGGCGTCGTCCCCGGGTGCGTGCAGGCGCGGATCGGCCGGCTCGCTGCCCGGACCGGGGGTGAGCCGGACGTGGCCGCCCTGCAGCAGCCCGTCGAGGCGGCGGGACACCTGCAGCGTCAGCCGGCGGACCTGCGCCTCCGGTGCGTCCGGCGGCGGGGGCAGCGGCCTCATGCCACGACCCGCTGCAGGTCCGGGCGGACGACTGTGTGCTGCGAAGGGGCCACCGTCGGCTGCGGCATGGTGGCCAGCACCCGGCCGACGACCTCCTCCGCGGTCACCCCGTCGGCCAGCGCCTCGTAGGAGAGCACCAGCCGGTGGGCCAGGACGTCGACGGCGAGGTCGGCGACGTCCTCGGGGACGACGTAGTCGCGCCCGCGCAGCAGGGCCAGCGCGCGCGCCGCGCGGACCAGGCCCAGGCTGCCGCGCGGCGAGGCGCCGACGCCGATGAGGCGCGCCAGCTCCGGCAGCCGCCACGCCGCCGGCTCGCGGGTCGCCATGACCAGGGCCACGGCGTACTCGGCGATGGCGTGGTGCACGAACACCGCCTCGGCGGCGTCCTGCAGCGCGACGAGTTGCTCGAGCGTCAGCGCCTGCTCGGCCCGCGGCGGGCGCACCGACATGCGGCGGACGATCTCCATCTCCTCCGACATCGTCGGGTGCGGCACGACCACCTTCATGAGGAAGCGGTCGCGCTGCGCCTCGGGCAGCGGGTAGACGCCCTCGCTCTCGACCGGGTTCTGGGTGGCCAGCACCAGGAAGGGGTCGGGCAGCGGGTGGGTGACACCGCCGATGGAGACCTGCCGCTCGGCCATGACCTCCAGCAGCGCCGACTGCACCTTGGCCGGGGCGCGGTTGATCTCGTCGGCCAGCACCAGGTTGGCGAACACCGGGCCGAGCTCGACGTCGAAGCGCTCCTGGGAGGGCCGGTAGACGCGGGTGCCGACGATGTCGCTCGGCACCAGGTCGGGGGTGAACTGGAGCCGCACCGAGCTGCCGCCGACCGTCCGGGCGAGCGTCTCGACGGCCAGGCTCTTCGCGACGCCGGGCACGCCCTCGAGCAGGCAGTGCCCGCGGGCCAGCAGCGCCACGGCGATCCGCTCGACCATCCGGTCCTGGCCGACGACGACCTTCTTCACCTCCATCAGGGCGTGCTCGAGCAGCGCGGCGGACGCCGGGGGAGTGGGCAGGGAGCGGGTGTCGGACAACGGGTCCTCCTCGGATCGTGGGTGAGCGGTTCGGTTCAGGCGCCCTGCGTGGGTTCCTGGGTCTCGGTGCCGGTCTCGGTGTCGGGCGACGTGGCGCCACCCGGGAGGCCGCGGCCGCCGGCCGTCGGGCGGATGGTCGTGGCGGTGGCGGTCCCGCCGTCGACGACGGCTTCGACCAGGACGGGGTCCCCCACGGCGAGGGCGGTGCCGGCGATACGGGTCCCCGAAGTCACCGCGTACGTGCGGGTGAACCCGTCGGAGCTCTGCACGGTCACCGAACCGGTGTCCAGCGCGGTGACGGTGCCGCCCTGGACGGCGATGGTGACCGTGCTGCCGTCGGGCTGCTGGAGCTCCTGCTCCTCGTGAAGAGCCGACCACCGGGTGCTCGTCGAGCCGGTCGGGCTCTCCTCCTGCGCGGTCGCGTCCTCGTCCGGCTGCGGGTCGGCCGGGAGCCGGCCGGTGCGCCTGCCCTCCGTCGCGCCCTGGTCGTCGGCGTCGGTCGGAGCCGCCGCCGCGGTGGTCTCCGGCGCCGGGGAGCCGGCCGCCACGGCCAACCCCACCCCGGCGCCGAGCACGGCCACGGCGGCCGCGCCGGCTGCGGCCCAGCGGCGGCGCCGGCCCCTCGAACGCCGGGTGCGGTCCGGGGGTGCGGGCGCAGGCGACTCGCCTGCCGGTGCGGTGCCGGTGGAGCGCGGGGTGAGCGCGCCGTCCCGGTCGAAGACCCATTCCTGCACGGGAGTGCTCCTCGTCCGACGGGCCGCGGCCACCCCCTCGCGGGGCACCGCGGCGCCGTCCTCGGAGCACCACCGTGGGTGCGCGAACTGGAACTCCGCTGATCACCGGGTGCGCGACGGCTGTGAGTTCGCGCGGCCCGGTGGCCCAACCACCAGGAGACGTCCAGCCGGTTCCCAGCGAGGCCACACGCCGGCGGCAGTTTCCGGGCGCACAGTCGACCCGGCATACGGAGGAGACGGCATGGTGAGGGCACCGATCAGGGGGGCGTTCGGGACGGACCCGGTGACCGGGTACGGCCTGGTCGTCCTCGCCGGGCTGCCCGGGAGCGGTAAGACCACGCTGCTGCGACGCCTGCTCGCGCACGGCGGTGGCGGGCCGCTCACCGCCCTGGACTCCGAGGACGTCGCCGCCCGGGTCCGCGGAACGGGCATCGGCGTGCCCTACCGGGTGCTCCGCCCGTGGGTGCACCTGGTGCACCGGTGGCGGGTCCTGCGGCACGTCGCCGGCGGGTCGTCCGTCGTCGTCCTCACCGATCCCTGGACCAGCCCGGTGTGGCGGGCGGCGGTGCTGCGGGCGGCCCGCTGCGCCGGCCGGTCGGTGCGGCTGGTGCTGCTGGACGTGCCCACGGAGCTCGCCCAGGAGGGGCAGCGCACCCGCGGCCGGACGCTTCCCGACGCGCGGATGCGGCGTCACGAGCACCGCTGGCGCGGCTACCTCGCCCGGCTGGCGGACGCCCCCGCCGAGGCCGGTGACGCGATCGTCGTCGACCGGCCGGCGGCGGCGGAGCTGACGTGCGACGCCGTGCTGGGGGAGCGGGCGCGGCCGGCGCGGTCCCGGTGTTGACTGGAGGGCGGGGCCGGCCGGCCCCGCCCCGAGCCCCAGGAGGACGGCCCATGCACGTCGGCGTCGACAGCTTCGTCGCGGCGGTCACCGATCCGCGCACCGAACGGCTGATCGGCCCGGAGGAGCGGATGGCCCACCTGCTGGAGGAGATCGAGCTCGCCGACCGGGTGGGGCTGTACTCGTTCGGCATCGGGGAGCACCACCGCAGCGAGTACTACGACTCCGCGCCGCCGGTGATCCTCGGCGCCGCGGCGGCGCGGACCTCGCGCATCCGCCTCGGCAGCGCGGTCGCGGTGCTCAGCGCCGCCGACCCGGTCCGGGTCTTCCAGCAGTTCGCCACCCTCGACCTGATCTCCCGGGGCCGGATCGACCTCGTGGTGGGCCGCGGGTCGTTCACCGAGGCGTTCCCGCTGTTCGGGCTGAGCCTCGCCGACTACGACGAGCTGTTCGCCGAGAAGCTGGACCTGCTGCTCCGCATCCGGGCGTCCGAGCACGTCACCTGGTCGGGGAAGCACCGGCCGGCCCTGACCGGTCAGGGGGTGTACCCGCGCCCGCTGCAGGACCCGCTGCCGATCTGGGTCGGCGTCGGGGGCACTCCCGAGTCCTTCGCCCGGGCGGGGCTGCTCGGGCTGCCGCTGATGGTGGCCGTCATCGGTGGCGAGCCGCGGCAGTTCGCCCCGCTGGTGGACCTGTACCGGCGGGCCGGTGAGCACGCCGGGCACCCGCCCGAGGCGCTGCAGGTCGGACTGCACGTGTTCGGGTTCGTCGCGGAGAGCACCCAGGCGGCCGCGGACACGATCTATCCCGGCTGGCACGAGATGTTCGCGAAGATCTCCCGGGAGCGGGGCTTCGCGCCCCCGACCCGGGCGCAGTTCGACGCGACCAGCGGGCCCGACGGTGCCTTCTTCATGGGCGACCCGGAGACCGTGGCCGCCAAGCTGCGGCGGGTCTCCGAGCAGCTGGGGGGCGTGGACCGGGTGGCGCTGCAGATGACGAACCCGCGGCTGGCGCACGAGGACCTGCTGCGCGGCATCGAGCTGCTGGGTACCGAGGTCGCCCCCCGGGTGGCCGGGGCCTGACGGCGGCCCGTCGCCAGCCCCCGAGGGGAGCCGGCGACGGGCCGCGGGCTCAGGCCAGGCCCTCGTTGTGCGGCTCGATGCTCGCCGAGGGGTCGACGCCCTCGTCGGCCGCGGGCTGCACGGGGCCCTCGCCGGGCTCGGAACCGGAGCCGGCGGCGGTGTTGCGGGACGAGCGTTCCGGGTCGGTGACATCGGTGGTCGTCGGCGCCTGGCCGATGCGCTTGGCGGCGTCGCCGGTGCCGGTCTGCTCCAGGTCTCCCTCGGTCACGTCTGCTCCTCTCGTCCGGGGTCGTCCGTGCCTGCCCGGCGTACCCGAGGGGGACCGGGGAACACCTGCGTGCGGGGACCGGTCAGGTCATCCGAACGGATCGGCGCGGGCGCGCCGGGCGGTGCCGGGAGCGGATCCGTACGAGGATGGACCGGTGGTGAGAAGCAGAAGGGTCGGCCCCGAGGACGCCCGCTCCTGGTTGCTGGTGAACGGCGCCCGCACGGAGCTGTTCGACGGAGCGCACGCGTCGCGAGCCGATCAGGTGGTGCTGGACATCGAGGACGCCGTCGATCCGGCGCACAAGGGCGAGGCCCGCGACGGGGTGATCGCCTGGCTGTCCCAGGAGGGCAACAGCGCCTGGGTGCGGATCAACGACCACTCCACCGTGTTCTGGGCCGACGACGTCGCCGCGCTCGCCGGGGTGCCGGGGCTGCTGGGCGTGATGCTGGCCAAGGCCGAGGCCGCCGAGCACGTGACCGAGACCTTCGACCGCCTCGGCGGCGCGACGCCGGTCCTGGCCCTGGTCGAGTCCGCGCTCGGCATCGAGGAGGCCGTGAACATCGCCCGCGCCCGCGGTGCGTTCCGGCTGGCCTTCGGCAGCGGGGACTACCGCCGTGACACCGGCACGAGCGCCGACGACCTGGCCATGGCCTACCCCCGCTCGCGCCTGGTGGTGGCCAGCCGCATCGGCGGGCTCCCCGGCCCGATCGACGGCCCCACGGTCAGCAGCAGCCTCCCGGTGCTCCGGGAGCAGTCCGCGGTCACCGTCTCCCTGGGGCTGACCGGGAAGCTGTGCCTGGACATGGAGCAGCTGCCGGTCATCAACGAGGTCATCAGCCCCGCCCCCTCCGACGTCGCGTGGGCGCGGGACTTCCTCGCCGACTTCGACGCCCGCGGTCAGGTGATCCGCGACGGGAGCGACCTGCCCCGGCTCGCCCGCGCGCGCAAGATCGAGCGGCTGGCCGGGGTGTTCGGCGTCGAACCGGTCTGACCGTCGCGCGGCGGGACGGGACCTAGGACGCGACGACGCGGTCCCGACCCCGCCGCTTGGCGGTGTACAGGGCGGCATCGGCCCGGCCGAGCGCGTCCGCCGCGGTGGCGCCGCCGCCGGCCGTGCCGATGCTGACGGTCACCGGCAGGCCACCGGTCAGCTCTCCCCACGGGTGCTCCGCGATGGCCCGGCGGAGGTCCTCGAGGTGCCGCGTCGCGGTGGCGGGGTCCGTGCCGGTCAGCACGAGCAGGAACTCCTCCCCGCCGAGCCGGGCGACGAACGCGCCGCCAGGGCCGGAGTCCGGACGGCCGTGTGCCTGGAGGAGTTCCGCCACGGTGCGCAGCACCCGGTCGCCCACCTCGTGCGAACACGTGTCGTTGATCTGCTTGAAGTGGTCGAGGTCCAGCAGCGCCACCGTCACCTCGCCGGGGTGCGCGGCCAGCACGCGCGGCAGCTCGTCGTCCACGTAGCGGCGGTTGTAGAGGCCGGTGAGCGGGTCGCGCAGCGACAGTTCGCGGTACCGCCGGCTCTGCCGGCGGGCCTCGGTGGTCTCGTACATGGCCTGCAACGCCCGGGCCCGGGCGTCGCGCTCGGCCGACTGGAGCTCGACGAGCTCGTCGGAGTACTGCCGGTGCTCCTCGTACGCGGCCCGGAAGTCCCCGGCGGCGGCGTGCAGTTCGGCCTCCTCCCGGCGGGCGCGCACGCGGATGGACGTCAGCCCGTACCGCTCGCAGCGGCGCAGGCATTCGTCGAGGCTGTCCCGGGCCCGGTCGAGGTGCCCCCGGCGGCGGCGGACCTCGGCGAGGGTCAGCAGGAAGTCCGCGCCTGCGTCACCGTCCAGCGAGGCGTCGAGGACGTCCGGGTGCAGACCGGGTAGCAGTGCGGCCTCGGCGTCCTCCAGCCGGTCCAGCTCCAGCAGCGCGCGGCCGACGGTGTCCAGCCGACCGACTCGGAGGGGGACGCCGTGCCGTGCCGCGAGGTCCTGCAGCTTCGTGCTCCAGACCAGGGCCTCCTCGAAGTGACCGGAGAGGATCTCGCAGTAGGAGCGGTTGTTGAGCACCAGCACCTGCCGGTCGACGTCGCCGATCTCGTCGGCGAGCTGGAGCACGTGGTCGTAGCGCTCCCGCGCGGCGAGGTCGCCGTTGAGCCCCAGGCAGTCGGCCAGCCGGGCGTGGTGGTCGATCCGCTGCTGGGGCCGGACGTCCTCGTCGAGCAGCTCGACGGCGCGGACGGCGTTCTCCAGCGCCAGGGAGAGATCGCCCAGCTCCTGGAACACCGCGGCCAGCACGAAGTGGCTGCGCGCCAGGAGGCAGCGGAAGCCGCGGTCGGCAGCCCAGCGCTGGATCTCCCGGGCCAGCCGGCCTGCCTCGGCGATGTTGCCGCGGCGCCGCACCAGGTCGGCCTGGACCAGCCGGGCGCGCTGTTCCAGCTCGGCCGTCCCGACCTCGCGAGCGTCGGCGAGAGCCTGCTCGGCCCGCTCCTCCAAGCCGTCGTCGTCGAATCGGGAGCGGTCCTCCAGCTCGGCGATCCGCTCCCACAGCCCAACGGCCCCGGCATCGACGGCAGCCGGTGCGGGGACGACGGAGCCGCCTTCCCCACCGGATCTCTCCGCCACGCTGGTCACCGGACCTCCATCGGCCCGTCGCCGCGACGGCTCCAACCCCAGGGCGCGGACATACCCCGTTGGGAGGAGCTCAGCTCTCGGCGAGCCAGATCGCCGTGTGCGGGGGCAGCGCCACGGTGCCCGGTGACCGCCGCACGCTGGTGTTCGACGCCAGCAGCACGGTGCCGCGCGTGCGCACGAGCGTCGTCCCGGTGCCCATGTTGACCACGCACCGGACGACGCTGCCGTCGGCGGCCGTGCACCGGACGGTGAGGACGTCGCCCCGGGTGCTGACCGTGGCCTCGCCCGAGCCGAGGGCCGGGTGGGCCTCGCGCAGCGCCAGGGCGCGGCGGTAGAGGGTCAGCATCGACCCGCCGTCCCGCGCCTGGCGGGACACCGCGTACCGGCTCCACTCGTCGGGGATCGGCAGCCAGGGCTCGGCCGCCGTCCCGGCGGAGAAGCCCACGCCGGGCGAGGGGTTCCACGGCATGGGCACGCGGCAGCCGTCCCGTCCGCTGCGGGCGCCGCCGCTGCGGAAGAAGATCGGGTCGCGCTTGGCCTCGTCGGGGACGTCGGCCTGCGGCAGGCCCAGCTCGTCGCCGGCGTAGACGTAGGCGGAGCCGGGCAGGGCCAGCATGAGCAGCGCGGCGGCGCGGGCACGGGCGGTGCCCACGGCACCACCACCGAACCGGGTGACCTGCCGGTCCTTGTCGTGGTTGCCGAGCACCCAGGAAACGGGTGCGCCCACCTGCCCGAACGCGTCCAGCGCGCTCCGCACGCCGTCGGCGAAGGCCTCCGTCGACCACGGGGACTTCAGCAGGCGGAAGCTGAAGGACTGGTGCATCTCGTCGGGCCGCGAGTAGAGGGCCACCTCGTGCGGATCGGCCAGGCAGACCTCGCCGACGAGCATCGTCTCCGGGTACTCGTCGCAGATCGACCGCCAGCGGCGCCAGACGTCGTGCACCTCGGGCTGGTTCCAGGTCATCGCCTGCTCGGGGCCGTGCCCGAACAGGGTGGGGGAGTAGGCGCCCGGGTTGTCCCGCAGGCCGGCGTCCTTGAACAGGCCGTAGGCGACGTCGACGCGGAATCCGCTGACGCCGCGGTCGAGCCAGAAGCGCAGCGTCCGCTCGAAGTCGGCGGCGACGGCGGGGTCGCGCCAGTTGAGGTCGGGCTGCTCGGGGGCGAACAGGTGCAGGTACCAGCGGCCGTCCGGGGTGCGCGACCACGCCGGGCCGCCGAAGAGCGAGCGCCAGTTGTTCGGCGGCTCCTCCGACGCGGGCGCGAAGTGGTACCGCGACGCCTCGGGGCAGTCCGGGTCGGCCAGCGCGGCCTGGAACCAGGGATGCCGGTCGGAGGTGTGGTTGGGGACGACGTCGAGCACGACCCGCAGGCCGAGCGCGCGGGCCTCGGCGACGAGCGCCTCCAGGTCCGCGACGTCGCCGTACTCGGGGTCGACGGCGCGGTAGTCGACGATGTCGTAGCCGCCGTCGGCACCACCGGAGGGGTAGTGCGGGTTGATCCAGACCGCGTCGACCCCCAGCCACGCCAGGTACGGCAGCCGGGAGCGGAGGCCGGCCAGGTCGCCGATGCCGTCGCCGTTGCCGTCGGCGAACGAGCGCAGGTAGACCTGGTAGACCACCGCCGACCGCCACCACGGGGACGTCGACGTCTGGGCCGCGACCTGCTGCCGGGTCGCGGTCCGCACCGTTGCGAGCCGCACTGCCATGCGACCTCCATCGGCACCTCCCCGCAGTTCCTTGCGCACGGGGGAGGTCGGAGTGACCCGTGTGCCGTTCCGTGACCTCGCCGTGAGGTGGCGCCCGGGGGGAGCGCGGGCTGCCGGCGCTCCCCGGGCGGGTCAGGATGGCCGCATGGCTGAAGACGCACGGACCTACGACCTCGTCGTCTACGGGGCCACCGGCTTCGTCGGGCGGCTGCTCGCGGCCTACCTGGCCGAGCACGCCCCGGAGGGAACCCGCATCGCGCTGGCCGGGCGCTCCCGGCGGCGGCTCGAGGAGGTCCGCGACGCCCTCCCGGCCGCCGGCCGCGACTGGGCGCTGGTCGAGGCCGACTCGACCGATCCCGCGTCGCTGACCGCGCTCGCCGGCAGCACCCGCGTGCTGGTCACCACGGTCGGCCCCTACGCCCGCTACGGGCTGCCGGTGGTGGAGGCCTGCGCCCGGGCCGGCACGCACTACGCCGACCTGACCGGGGAGGTCCTGTTCGTCCGTGACGCCATCGAGCGCTGCGACGCCGTCGCCAGGGAGACCGGCGCCCGCCTCGTCCACGCCTGCGGCTACGACTCCGTCCCCTCCGACCTCAGCGTCCTCCTGCTGGGCCGGCGGGCCGCGGCCGACGGTGCGGGAGGGTTGCGCGACGTCCAGCTGGTGGCCACGGCCCGGGGCGGGCTCAGCGGCGGCACGATCGACTCGATGCGCGCCCAGGTGGAGGCGATGCAGGAGAACCCGTCGCTGCGTCGCGTCGTCGGCGACCCGTTCGGCCTGAGCCCCGACCGGGCTGCCGAGCCCGACACCCCGCAGCCCCTCGACGGTGCGCTGCCACGCCGGACCGACGACGGGCGCTGGACGGCCGCCTTCGTCATGGCGCCGTTCAACACCCGCATCGTGCGGCGGAGCAACGCGCTGCAGGGCTGGGCCTACGGGCGCGACATGCGCTACGGCGAGGTCATGGGGGTGGGGCGCGGGCCGCTCGGCGCCGTCGCCGCGGCCGGTGTCTCCGCCGGGCTGGTCGCCACCGTGTCCGCCATGAGCCTGGCGCCCACCCGTGCGGTGCTGGACCGGGTGCTCCCCGCGCCGGGCACCGGCCCGAGCGAGGCCGTGCGGCGGAAGGGCTGGTTCCGGATGGTGGTCGACGCCACGACCGAGAGCGGCCGCCGCTACCGCGCCACCGCCGCGGGCAGCGGCGACCCGGGGTACGCCGCCACCGCCGTCATGCTCGGGGAGGCCGCGCTGGCGCTCGCCCTCGACGGGGAGCGGCTGCCCGACCGGGCCGGTTCGCTGACGCCGGCGACGGCGCTGGGGGAGGTCCTCGTGGAGCGGCTGCGCGCGGAGGGGCACACCTACGAGGTGACCGAGGTCTGACCGGGCTGCCGCCGCCGGCGCGACCGCGGGCCGGCATCGCTAGGGTTGGCCGACATGCCGACCAGCTCACCGGGACAGCCCGCCGGGACGATCCGTGACCTGGGTCTGCCGACGCGCGCGGTCAGCGCGCTGACCCGGGCGGGGATCACCGACGTCGAGGCGCTCGCCGCGCTCACCCGGCGGGAGCTCAGCGACGTCGCCGGTCTCGGACCGGGCCTGGTCGCGGCGATCCGCGCCGTCGTCCCCGAGCCGCCGGCCCACCTGCCGGGCGCCGGCGCGGCGGTGGGCGGGCCCGCCGGTGGGCAGCCGACCGATGGCGAGCCGTCCGAGGAGGACGGTCCGGTGGCGCCGGCCATCCCGTCGTTCGACTCGCTCCGGGCCCCACGACGCCGGTCGGCGGTCGACCTGCTCCTCACCGAGACGCCGGCGCCGGCCCCGCCGGTCGCCGCGGCCCGGGCGGCGACGGACGACCGGCCGTCTCCCGGCCGGCCAGGGGCGGGTGCCACCGTCCGTCCGCCCGACTACACCGACCTGCTGCGGCTGGGCGTGCACGTCGCCCGGGCCGTCCTCGCCACGCCCGTCCGCTGTCTACGCCGGCTGCTCGGCTAGGCGCTTCCCGGACGGGCGGGTCGGCGGCGGGGGCGGTGGTCGGTTCGAGGGCGCCGCGGGGGATCAGGGCGTCGTGCCCGCGGCTCGAAGGATCTGCAGCCAGGCGATCGGGGCCTCGCCGGCGACGTCGTGACCCGTGGTCAGCTCGTGTCGGACCGCGTGCGGCAGGGCGGCCTGGAGGTCTGCGGAATGTGCGGGGTCGACCAGCCGGTCGCGCGTGGGGACGACGAGCGTGACCGGAAGACGGCGTGCGGCCAACCGGGGCAGGTCGGCGGTGACGTCGACGCGACCGACCAGCTCGACCTGCGCGCGTGCGCCGGCCGGTAGGTGCTCGGTGACGTCCCGGGCCAGCTGGGCGGTGGCGTCCCGGCCGAGGGCGTGGAGCGCGGCATCCCCGGGGAACAGGGCCGCGACGAACCAGCCGGCGCCGACGGGGTCCTGCTCGAGCAGCCGCTGCCACAGCCGGCTGGTCGCCGCGGGCGACGGGCGGGCGGCAGCGAAGCCGGCGGTCAGAACCAGCGCGGTGACCCGACCCTCGTGGCCACTCGACGCGAGATCGACGCGCGGATCGCCTGTTTGCAGGACAACAGCGCCGCCCTCGGCCGCTACCTGCAGGCGGCGGGGGTGGACGCCGGGCGCTGACCTTGCTCGACGTCGTGGGTCCGTCGTGATGGCGGCCTGTCGCGACGAGCACCCCCTGCTCCATCGTCGCGTCGCGTCGCGCCGGCCGCCGTCCTCGCGCGATCCCGCACCGGGGACATGCGTCGGGGCCGTCCGGCGGATCGGTCGGCTCCGTCGGCGACACTGCGGGCGTGCAGCGGATCCTGCTCCGGCGCCGCGAGTCCGCGGTGGAGATGACGGAGCTCGTCGACGACGGGTCGACGGGGTCGGTCACCCGCGTCGCGGCCGGGGGGCTGCCCGCCGTCGTGGCACAGCGGGAGGCCGCTGCCGCACCCGTCCGCTGGGTGTGGGACGACACCACCCGCTGGTACCCCGCGCTGCTGGCGGCGGGAGTCCGCGTCGAGCGCTGCACCGACCTGCGGCTCGGCCACGCGATCCTGCGGCGGTCCCCGTTCGCGGCCCAGGAGCTGCTCGCCGGGGACGACACCCCTGGGTGGGACGTGCTGCAGCCCGGCCAGCCGGCGGAGTCCGCCCTCTTCCCGCTGGCCGACCCGGCGGACCGGCTCGACCCCCTGGCCGAGCAGCGGCGCCAGCAGGCGGCCCTGGCCGCCTCACCGCACGGCGACCGGCTCGCGCTGCTGCTCGCGGCGGAGTCCGCCGGCGCCCTGGTGGCCGCCGAGATGACGCACACCGGCCTGCCGTGGCGGGCGGACGTGCACGAGCGCCTGCTCACCGACCTGCTCGGCCCGCGCCCGGGAACCGGTGGGCGCCCCGCGGTGCTCGAGCGGCTGCTGGGCGAGATCCGCGCGGCGCTGGGGACCCCGTCGCTCAACCCCGATTCGCCGGCCGAGCTGCTGCGGGCACTCCAGCAGGCCGGCCTCCCGGTGGCCGACACCCGCTCGTGGACCCTCGAGCAGCTCGAGCACCCGTGCGTCCCCCCGCTGCTCGAGTACAAGAAGCTGATGCGGCTGCTCACGGCCAACGGCTGGAGCTGGCTGGAGGCCTGGGTGCAGGGAGGGCGGTTCCGCTCGGCCTTCCTGCCGGGTGGGGTGGTCACGGGTCGGTGGGCGTCCAACGGCGGGGGTGCACTCTCGGTGCCCACGCTGATCCGCCCGGCGGCGGTCGCGGACGACGGCTGGCGATTCGTCGTCGCCGACGTGGCCCAGCTGGAGCCCCGGGTGCTCGCCGGGATGAGCGCGGACACCGCGATGGCCGAGGCGGCGCGGGCCTCGGACCTCTACGCGGGCATGGTCGCCGGTGGCGCGGTGGCGACCCGGGCGGAGGCCAAGCTGGGCATCCTCGGGGCCATGTACGGCGGCACCCGCGGGGAGAGCGGTCGCATGATGCCCCGGCTCGCCCGCCGCTACCCGCGCGCCATCGGCCTGGTCGAGGAGTCCGCCCGGGCCGGCGAACGCGGCGAGGTGGTGCACACGCTGCTGGGCCGGGGGTCGCCGTCGCCCAGCGGCGCGTGGGCGCAGCGGGCGGACGGGCTCGGCGAGGCCGCGGAGCAGGCCGGTTCCCGGGAGGACCGCGACCGCGCCCGCCGCGCCTGGGGTCGGTTCACCCGCAACTTCGTCGTCCAGGGCACCGGAGCGGAGTGGGCGCTGTGCTGGCTGGCCGACCTCCGCAACCGGCTCTGGCGGCTGGGCGGCGACGGGCCGCTGGGGACCCGGGCGCACCTCGCGTTCTTCCTCCACGACGAGGTGGTCGTGCACACCCCCGAGCACCTGGCCGACGACGTGGTCGAGGCGGTGCGCGCCGCGGCCACCACGGCCGGGCGGCTGCTGTTCGGCGCCTTCCCGGTGGACTTCCCGCTGGACGTCGCCGTCGTCCGGTCCTGGGCCGACGCCGGCTGAACGGACTGCCGTACACCACCGACGGGGCCGGCACGGTGGCGCGACACGCGTCACGATCTGCGGAAGTGACCGCTCCCGCATTGTCACGACTGCATAACGACGGTTACCGTGGCGGAGCCCGGCCGATCGTTCTCTCCCCATCCGGGGAGGGTCTGCCGGGCGCCGCCGAGTCGCCCGCCGCCTTCGAGCTGCGGGCGAGCCGGGGACCCACCGAAGTTCTGGGGTGAATCGCGCACCGGGCACGTCCCGGTGCGGGTAGGGCTGCTTCCCGTCCGAATCCGTCAGCTAACCCGGTAGGCGGCACGACGGAAGAAACGGAGAGCCGCCGCATGGCGCGCCCCTGCACCGCCGCACCACCCCGCGCCCGCCGGCACCGCCGCCCCCCGGTGCGTCCCCGGACCTGACCGCACGCGCACCCGGCGTCCCGCCGGTCGCCCCCACCAGCGATGACCGCCGGCCGAGCCGCCGGTGCCCGGTGGCCCCGCGACCCGGCGCCGGTCCGCAGCCCGCATCCCTCGCGGTCCGCCTCGCCCGGCCGACCCCGCCGCACCAACGGAGCACCCCGAACCCATGGATCCCCGCACCACCACCTCGGGCCGTCGTGGCCCGCTCGCCCTCCGCCGTCGCCCGCCCTCGGGCCTCCGCCGTCCGGCGTTCTACCTCGGGGTCGCCGCCGCCGGTGCCCTCCTGGTCAACACCCTCGTCGGCGTGGACCCGGGCGCCCAGGCCGAGGCCGGCACCTCGCAGTCGGTGAGCGTCGCCCAGGAGCTCGGGCTCACCTCCCGCTCCGGCCCGGTCGACGTCGCCGAGGACCTCGCCCCGCTGCAGGACCTGGCGGCCAGCCGCAGCAGCCGCGAGGCCGAGCAGGTCGCGGCCCAGCAGGCCCAGGCCGCGGCCGACCAGGCCGAGCTCGACCGGCAGAAGGCCGAGGCGGAGGCCACCGCCCGCGCCGAGGCCGAGGCGAAGGCTGCCGAGGAGAAGGCAGCGGAGGAGGCCGCAGCCGCCGAGCGGGCGGCCGCGGCCCCCGCCGCGGCGACGCCCACGCAGGAGGCCCGGGCCGCCGCCACCACCGCCGCCTCGGTGGCGGCCACGGCGGTCGCCCGCATCTCCAACACCGCGGGCAGCGTGAAGCCGCAGACCCAGGCCGCGGCCGACGCGGTGGTCAGCAACGTGCCCGGCGCCGCGGGGATCACCCTCGGCGGCACCCGGGCCAGCGCCGCCGACCCGGGCGGGCACCCCTCGGGCCTGGCGCTGGACTACATGGTGATGTCCGACGCCGCCCTCGGGGACGCGATCGTCGCCTACCACCGCGCCCACTGGGCCGAGCTGGGCGTGGACTACCTGATCTGGCAGCAGCGGATGCTCTCGTCCCCCGGCGGCTCGTGGCAGGCGATGGAGAACCGGGGCAGCGCGACGGCCAACCACTTCGACCACGTGCACGTGAACTACAACTGATCCCGCCGTCCCGCGGCCGTGCTTAGGTGAGCCGGCGGACCACGGACAGCGGCAGCACCCGCATGGCCAGCCCGATGGGCACCCACGGCCACGCGGGGACGTAGGCCGTGGCCCGCCGGGCCTCGATGGCGGTCACCATGGCGTGGACGCCCGTCGGGGTGTCCACCATGAACCGGGTCCGCTGCTGCACGTGCTGGTTCATCTCCGACCGGATGTAGCCGGGGTAGATCACCGACACGTCCAGGCCGGGGATCCGCTCGGCCCGCAGCCCCTCGGCGAGGGACGCGACCCCGGCCTTGGTGGCGGCGTAGGTGGTCATCGACCGGCGCATGCCGCGCAGCGCCGACATCGAGGAGATCAGCACGAGGTGCCCGCGGCCCTGGCGGCGGAAGATCTCCAGCGCCGCCTCGGTCTGCGCCAGCGCGCCGACGAAGTTCGTCATCGCCGTCTCGCGGTTGGCCTCGGCCCGGCCGGTGCCCAGGGGCGCGCCCTTGCCGAGGCCGGCGTTCACGACCACCCGGTCGATCGAGCCGAACGCCGCGGCGAACGCGGTGAAGACCGTGGGCACGGCCTGGGCGTCGGTGACGTCGAGCGCCGCGGTCTCCACCCGCCGGCCGGTGGCCGAGCGGATCTCCGCTGCGAGGGCGTCCAGCCGATCGGTGCGCCGGGCGCAGAGCGCCAGGTCGTGGCCGCGGGCGGCGAACTGCCGGGCCATCTCCTCGCCCAGGCCGGAACTCGCGCCGGTGATGAGGACGACGCCGGTGTTCATGGGTGCTCCTGTCGATCGGTGCGGCAAGCCGCTGCGGCCGGCCGGCACGCACGGTACGAGAGCCCGCAGGCGGATCCGCGGCCGGCACCGCGGCGGCGCGTGGGGCCGGCCGGGTTCCACCTCGTCGGCTCCGCCGGGGTTCAGACCCCCTCCGGGCGGGCACACCTGCAGGACGTACGAGTACGGGGGAGCGCGGAGGCGCCCTCTCGGCACCGACACGAGGGGACTCGGGAGTGACCACGGCCGGAACCAGCCGACGGTGCCTGGACGGCCGCTACCAGCTGCAGCAGCTCATCGCCGTCGGCGGGATGGGTGAGGTCTGGCGGGCGCGCGACCTGCAGCTCCACCGGTCCGTGGCGGTCAAGGTGCTGCGCAGCGAGTACGCCGACGACCCGGAGTTCGTGGCGCGCTTCCGCTCCGAGGCCCGGCACGCGGCGGCGTTGAGCCACCCCAACATCGCCGCGGTCCTCGACTACGGGGAGACGACCGCCGAGGACACCGGCGAGCGGCTGGCCTACCTGGTGATGGAGCTCGTGGAGGGGCCTCCGCTGTCGGCCCGGCTGGCCGAGGTGGGATCGCTGGACACCGCCGCCGCGCTCTCGCTGCTGCGGCAGGCGGCGGCCGGGCTGGCCGAGGCCCATCGGGCCGGCGTGGTCCACCGTGACGTCAAGCCGGCCAACATCCTGCTCGGCCGGGACGGCACGGTGAAGCTGACCGATTTCGGGATCTCGTGGTCGGCGGGGAGCGCGCCGATCACGGGCACCGGGCAGGTGGTCGGCACCGCCCAGTACATGTCGCCCGAACAGGCCCGGGGCGAGCACGTCAGCCCGGCGAGCGACGTCTACGCCCTCGGTCTGGTCGGCTACGAGTCGCTGGCCGGCCAGGCCGCCTTCGACGGCGACAACCCGGTCACGGTCGCGCTCAAGCAGGTGCAGGAGCACCCCGAGCCCCTTCCCGCCGAGCTGCCGCCCGGCGTGCGCGCCCTGATCGACGCCGCCCTGGTCAAGGACCCGGCGCAGCGGCCGCGGGACGGCGGCGCCTTCCTGTCGGCCATCGAGGAGGCGATCCACCGACCGGCGGGGACCGCACCGGGTCGCCGGCCGCTGGTCACGCGCCCGGTGCGGGCGGCGCGCCCCCCGTCCCGGGGCACCCGGGCGGCGCCCGGGAGGGCCGGCCGCCGTCCGGCCCTGGCCGTCGCGACGCCGCTGGCGGCGTTCCTCCTGCTCGGGGGCGGCGCCCTGTGGATCATCCCGGATCCCGGTGGGGACGCGGGCGCCGGCCGGTCCGCCGGCGCCGTCTCGACCCCCTCGGCAGCCGCGGGCGTCGTGCTGGCGCCGGCGGAGTACCTCGGCCGCCCGGCCGCCGAGGTGGCCGCTGAACTCGGCGCGCTCGGGCTGACGGTGCGGCAGGAGGAGGACGTGACCGCGGAGCAGGCCCCGGGCACGGTGACCCGCCTCGAGCCGGCCGCCGGCATGCTGCTCCCCGGCGACGAGGTGCGTCTCGGTGTCGCTGTCCGGCCGGGTGTGACGGTTCCGGAGGTGGCGCCGTCGACCGGTGGGGGTGCCATCCCGGTGGGACGCCCCCAGCCCGTGGCACCTGCCCCGGAGGTGCCGGTCGCCGAGGAGCCGGTGCCGAGCGGCGCGTCGACCCGCGGCCCGGCGGAGGAGAGCGCGGATCCGGCGACGGGCACGCCCACGACGCCCCCCGCCGGGGATGCCGCCGGCCCGAGCACCCCGCCGCAGGACGGGGAGGTCATCGCCGGGCCGAGCAGCCCGCCCGACGGTGACGGGGGCACGACCGAGCCGATCACCCCGCCGGAGGACGACGGGGACGCCGAGCCAAGCACCCCGCCGGAGGACGACGGGGACGCCGAGCCCAGCACCCCGCCGGAGGACGATGGGGACGCCGAGCCCAGCACCCCGCCGGAGGACGATGGGGACGCCGAGCCCAGCACCCCGCCGGAGGACGACGGGGACACCGAGTCCACCACCCCGCCGGAGGACGACGGGGACGCCGGTGAGCAGACCGCCGCCCCGGAGGACGAGGACGACGACGCCCCCGCCACGGCGACGGAGCCGGCCGGCGACGAGGTGGCGCCCGCCGCCCGGATCTGACTGACCGGCACCGGCACCGGCCGGTCGGCCGGCCGTCAGAGCAGCCGGTCGAGGTCGTCCGGCCCGGGACCGGTGCCGCCGGAGTCGGGCAGGGGAGAGGTGTCGGGGACGTCGTCGTCGGGAGGCTCGGGGGCCACCGGCCCCTCGGCGTACAGGGTGTCCGGGTCCCGGGGGTCCATCTCTCGTGGCACGGATCGCGACTACCCGGCGCGGCCGGGGTGAACCCGTCGCGACGGGGCCGGCGGTTCCGGTCCCGTGCTCAGGTCCCGCAGAAGGTGCGGTAGGCGCCGAAGTCCTGCGGGGCGGGCTCCGCGTAGCGCTCCAGCCCCGGCCGCTCGTCGAAGGGGGCGGTCACCACGGACAGGAGCCGCTCCAGCGGCGCCAGGTCGCCGTCGGTCGCCGCGTCCAGGGCCTCCTCGACGAGGTGGTTGCGCGGGATGTACGCCGGGTTTACGCCGTCCATGGCCGCGGCGTCGGGGGCGAGCGCCCGCCAGCGCCCCAGCCAGTCGTCGATGCCGGCCAGGTCGAGAAACAGCAGCCGGACGCGCTCGACGTCCCCCCGCGCCGCCGACCCCAGCCCGCGGAAGAACGCCGTGAGGTCGACGTGGTCCCGGGCGAGCAAGGCCAGCAGCTCCTCGGCCAACGGCCGCACGACGGTGTCCTCGACGTCGTCGGGCAGGCCCAGCTTGGCGCGCATCCCGGCGGTCCAGGCGGTCTGGTACAGCGGGGCGAAGCGGCCCAGCGACTCGACGGCGAGGGCGACGGCCCGGTCCTGGTCGTCGGACAGCAGCGGCAGCAGCGCCTCGGCCAGCCGGGCCAGGTTCCACTGGGCGGCCGCGGGCTGGTTGCCGTAGGCGTAGCGCCCGCTGTGGTCGATGGAGCTGTAGACGGTGGCCGGGTCGTAGGCGTCGAGGAAGGCGCACGGGCCGTAGTCGATGGTCTCGCCCGAGATGGTCGTGTTGTCGGTGTTCATCACGCCGTGCACGAAGCCGACCAGCATCCACTGGGCGACCAGCTCGGCCTGGGCGGCGACCACCGCGTCGAACAGGGCGAGGTGCGGGTGCTCGGCGCCGGCCGCGTCGGGGTGGTGACGGTCGATGGCGTGGTCGGCGAGGCGGCGCAGCAGCTCGACGTCGCCCAGGACGGTGGCGTACTGGAAGCTGCCCACCCGCAGGTGGCTGCTCGCGACGCGGGCGAGCACGGCGCCGGGCAGCAGGGTCTCGCGGCGCACCGGGCGGCCCGTCGCCACCACGGCCAGGGCGCGCGTCGTCGGGATGCCGAGGGCGTGCATCGCCTCGCTGACCACGTACTCGCGCAGCATCGGGCCCACCGCGGCCAGGCCGTCGCCGCCGCGGGCGAACGGCGTGCGGCCGGAGCCCTTCAGGTGCAGGTCGCGCAGCGCTCCGTCGGGGCCGGTGAGCTCACCGAGCAGGAGTGCGCGTCCGTCGCCCAGGCGGGGGGTGAACCCGCCGAACTGGTGCCCGGCGTAGCCCTGCGCCACCGGCGTGGCGCCGTCGGGGACCAGGTTGCCGACCAGCAGGCGCACGCCCTCGGCGCTGCGCAGCGATGCGGCGTCCAGACCCAGCTCCGCGGCGAGCGGCTCGTTGAGCACCAGCAGCCGCGGGTCGGGAGCCTCCTCGGCCCGCCAGGGGACCGCCAGTTCCGGGAAGTCCCGTGCGAAGCGGTCGTCCAGGGCAACGGTGCGTACCGGCGCGGAGGTCACCCCTCCGAGGGTACGAGGATCACCGGCGGGCGGCCGGGGACGATCAGGCGCTGATGGTGTCGCGGCGCTGCAGGCGCACCCGGCGGCGCTCCCGCTCGGAGAGGCCGCCCCAGATGCCGAACCGCTCGTCGTTGGCGAGCGCGAACTCCAGGCACTCGGCCCGCACCGGGCAGCCGGTGCAGACGCGCTTGGCGTCCCGCGTCGACCCGCCCTTCTCGGGGAAGAACGCCTCCGGGTCGGTCTCGGCGCAGAGCGCGTCGAGCCGCCACGCGTCGTCGGCCGCCGGCAGGACCGGCCAGGCCGGGGCGTCGTCGATCGGCGCGAGGTGCTCGGTGGCGGAGCCGGGAACCAGGGTGAGGACGGGGCGGGAGAAGGAAGACACGGGGGAAGCTCCTCGAACGGTGGCCGGTGGCAGGCGCGGTGACGGACCGGTACGGCCTGCTTGCTACCTGTGACGTTACGGAGGAGGTGTCGCGTCGGCACTGGCAGAATCCGTACGAAACCGTCTCGTCCGTTTGGCCAGTTGTGTCCTGTCGCCGTCGCCGACCCGTGTCGCGCAGCGGGATACGCGGGCGCTGCCTAGCCTCCGGGGGTGGCCGGACAGCATGCCCTGATCCCACTCCTGGCGGCCGAGGACGAGCTCGTCACGGACGCGATCACGTGGCAGGAGGCCACCGCGGCCCTGCTGGCGCTGGTCCTCGGCATCGCCCTGGCCGCCGTCGTCCGCCGGGTGCTGGTCCGCGCGATCGACCGCGAGGGCGATCGTCACATCGGCCGCGTGGTCGGCCGGTTCGCGAGCGTCCTGATCGCCGCGGCGGGGGCCGTCTACGCGCTGGGCCTCATCGGCGTGCAGATCGGACCGCTGCTGGGGGCGCTGGGCGTGGGCGGTATCGCGATCGCCTTCGCCGCCCAGGACATCCTGCAGAACTTCATCGCCGGGGTGCTCCTCCAGGTCCGGCACCCCTTCCGCGTGGGCGACCAGATCGGCAGCGGTGACCACGAGGGCGTGGTCGACGACGTCAACCTGCGGACGACGGTCCTGCGCACCTACGACGGGCTGGTCGTGTACCTGCCCAACGCCGAGGTGCTGAAGAACCCGATCATCAACTACACCCAGACGCCGGTGAGCCGCACCTCGCTCACCGTGGGGCTGCCCTACGACGCCGACCTGGAGCGGGCCCGGCAGGTGCTGCTGCGGGCGTGCCGCGACACCGACGAGGTGCAGGCCAGCCCGCCGCCCGAGGTCTGGGTGGAGGAGTTCGCGGACTCCTCGATCAACGTCGCCGTGCGCTACTGGCACCCGGCCGACATCGCGAGCCGCTGGCGGGTGCGCAGCGCCGTCGCCATCTCGCTGAAGGCGGCGCTGGACGCGGCCGGGATCTCCATCCCCTTCCCGCAGCGGGTGCTGTGGTTCCCCGAGGGCACCGGGGCGGAGCAGCCGGCGGGGGAGGGGGGCGGGCGGCCCGGCTGATCAGCTCCGGCGAGACCTGCCCCGGGGACCGCCCTGCCGCCCGCCGAGCGTGCGGCCGGCCGCGCGACTGGCGGTCCGGCGGCCGCCCGGGCTCGGCCGGCGGTCCCGCTCGCCGCCGCCGCGACCCGCGGGGGCGCTGCAGGGCCGGCAGGTGGTGAACCACGGCGCGATCGCGCTGCCGCACTCCACGCACTTCCCGGACCGGCCCAGCGCGATGGCGTCGGGGAGCAGCTCGGTGATCATCTCGGCGCACTCCTCCTCGACCCACGCGGCGTCCTCGCTGTCCAGGCCGGCGACGCCGGGGAACTGGCGGAGCAGGGTCTGGGCGTCCCGGGCAGCCGCGGCGGCCTGCTCGTACTCCTCGACGGTGCCGCCGCGGGGGACGTCCGGCAGCACGGTCTCGGGCGGGACGGGCAGCCCCACGGCGTGCTGCAGCGCCGCCTTGGCGAGCACCAGCCAGCGGGTGCGGCGCGGCGGGTTGTAGTCGATGGCGAGGTTGACCAGCCGCCACACGGTGGTCAGGTCGCCGGCCGCGCCCAGCGGACCGCGCAGGAGCGGCAGCAGGGCGTGTACCCGCAGGACGAGGCTGGTGACGTCGTCGGCGGTCATCGCCTCGTCGCGGGTCGCCGCCCGCGCCCAGGCCATCCACCGGGTCAGTGCCTCCGGGAGGTCGACCGCCTCGAAGGCGCCGAGGTCCTCGAGCTCGGGCCGCAGCCGGGGCGCGCGCTTGGGCAGGTCGCTCATCTCGTCGCCGCGGGCCACGGCGGCTCCGGCGCCGACCAGCGAGGCGATCGGCTTGAGCCCGCTCACCCCGATGAGGATGCCGACGGCGCCGTGGCCGGTCAGGCCGTAGCGCCCGGCCCGCCCGGCGATCTGGGCGGCCTCCCAGGTGCGCAGCGGCCGCATCTCCTGGCCGTCGAACTTGGTCGTCTCGGCGAACAGCACGGTCGTGGCCGGCACGTTGATGCCGTGGCCGATGACGTCGGTGGTGACGAGCACGTCGAGCTCGCCGCTGGTGAACCGCTCGATGACCTCGCGCCGGGTGGCCGGCGGGAGCGCGCCGTAGAGGACGCCCACCTTGCCGGGCCGGTGCTGGTCGAGCTCCGCGGCGACGGCGTAGACGGCCTTGCGGGAGAACGCGACGACGAGGGTCTGCGGCCGCACGTTCGCCGGTCGCACCGGCGCGCGGAGCACGTCCAGCCGGGAGAGCCGCTTGTGGTTGACGACCTCGACGTGCTCGGCGTCGGAGACCAGCGGCTTGAGCACCAGGTAGGCCTCGGCAGCGGAGATCAGGTGCATCTCGCGGTACTCGCCGGTGAGCAGGAGCCGCGCCCAGTGGTGGCCGCGGTCGGGGTCGGTGACCCAGTGGGCCTCGTCGAGCACCAGCATCTCGCCGCGGTCGGGCGCCTTCTCCACCGTGCAGCAGACGATGGGCGCGAACGGGTCGATCTCCTCCTCGCCCGTCGACAGGCCCACGGTGCCCTCGGGCAGCTCGGCCGAGAGCTTGGCGTAGGCCTCGTGGGCGAGCTGGCGCAGCGGGGCGGCGTAGACGCCGGAGCCGGTGGCGGCCAGCGCCTGCAGGGACTCGTAGGTCTTGCCCGAGTTGGTCGGGCCGAGGTGGAAGACGACGTTCTCGGGGCGGGTCGCGCGGGCCGGCAGCTCGGGCGCGGCTCCCTCGACCCAGCTCTGCTGGGCGCGCTTCTCCTCGCGGGCGGCCGCTCGGTCGGTCTCGCGCGCCGCGGCCTGGCGGCCGGCGGAGCGTTCCCGGCGGCGCACGGTGGCGGGCTGGGCGTGGGTGTCAGGCAAACGTGGTCCTTCGTGTGTGAAAAGTCTGGGTCGTGTGCCTCACGGAGGCGCACCGTCATCCACACCCAACACCCACGGTCACCGATCCATGCCCGGGGGTCGACCAGTGGCGTGGCGAGGAGGCGGCGCCGGCGGTCGCCGCCGCGACGGAGGGCCCGGACGGGGAACGGCCCGCCTGCGGTGCAGGCGGGCCGTTCGAGGACCGGAGCGATGGGCTCAGCGCGGGGCTGCGCCGACCGACTCCCGGTCCTGCGGAGGCGCCGACTTCTCCAGCGCTGAGCCCTCGACGTCGAGCACCGGCAGCCAGCGCAGCCACCGCGGCAGCCACCAGGCCCGCTCGCCCAGCAGTGCCAGCGCCGCGGGGACGAGCACCATGCGGACGACGAAGGCGTCGAACAGGATGCCCGCGGCCAGGGCGAAGGCGATCGACTTGATGGTCGCCTCGCCCGCCGGCACGAACCCGGCGAAGACCGAGAACATGATCAGTGCGGCGGCGACGACGACCGGCGCGGCCTGGCGGAACCCGGTGCGGATCGCCTGCAGGGGTGCCACGCCGTGGGCGTGCGCCTCGTGCATCCGGGACACCAGGAAGATCTGGTAGTCCATCGCCAGCCCGAACAGGATGCCGATCACCAGGATCGGCGTGAGGCTGATCAGCGGCCCGGTGGTGTCGAGGTTGACCGCGGCGGCGAGCCAGCCCCACTGGAACACCGCCACGGTGGCGCCGAGCGAGGCGCCGATGGTCAGCACGAAGCCGAGCACGCCGACCAGGGGCACCAGCAGCGAGCGGAACACCAGCACGAGGAGCACCAGCGCCAGGCCCACCACGAGGGCGAGGTAGACCGGCAGAGCCTCGTCGAGGCTCTGGGCGACGTCCACGCTGACCGCCGTCTGCCCGGTGACCGACGCCTGCACGCCGTCGAGGTCGGCGAACTCGGCGCGCAGGTCGGCCACGAGCTGCTCGGTCGCCGGGTCGGTGGGGCCGGACTCGGGGATGACGGTCAGCAGGGCGGCGCTGCCGTCGGCGTTCGGCACCGGCGGCGTCACCAGCGCGACGTCGTCGAGCGTGGAGATCGTGCCGCTGACCTGCGCGGCGGACTCCGCGGCCCCGGCGCCCTCGAACAGCACGGTGATCGGCCCGTTGAAGCCCTCGCCGAAACCGTCGGCGAGCAGCTGCTGGGCGCGCGCCTGGGTGCTGTCGGCCGGGGGTGTCTGCACCAGCGTGGTCTGCATCGAGAAGAACGGCACGGCGATCGCGCCCAGCAGGACGACCGCGAGGAGTAGCGAGGGGATGCGGTGGCGGGTCACGGTGTCCGCCCACCCGGCGAGCAGCCCCCGCCGGTGCGAGGTCGCGACGCCCCCCGCGCCCTCCTGCGCGGCCGACCGCTGCGCGCGCGGCAGGGCGCGGTACCCCAGGTAGCTCAGCGCGGCCGGTACCAGGGTCAGCGCGATCAGGACGGCGACGACGATGGTCAGCGCCGCCGCCACGCCCATCTGCGTGAGGAACGGGATGCCGACGACGGCCAGGCCGGTCAGCGCGATGACGACGGTGAGCCCCGCGGTCACCACCGCGGAGCCGGCGGTGCCGACGGCGGTCGCGATCGCGGTGCCCACGTCGGCGCCGGCCCGCAGCTCCTGCCGGTGGCGGCTGACGATGAAGAGCGCGTAGTCGATGCCGACGGCCAGCCCCAGCATGGCGGCGAGGGTCGGGGTGGTCGAGGAGAGGTCGGTGAAGCCGGTGGCGATGGTGATGCCCAGGACCCCGATGCCGACGCCCACGAGGGCGGTCAGCAGGTTGAGGCCGGCGAGGACGAGCGAGCCGTAGGTGACGGCGAGGACGACCAGCGCGACGACGACGCCGATGGCCTCGGCGGGGCCGCCGACGTGCGGCGCCTCCTGGGTGGCCTCCCCGGAGACCTCGACGGTGAAGCCGCCCTCCCGCGCGCCGTCGACCGCCTCGAGCAGCGCCTCCTGCTGCCCGGGGGTGACCTCGCCCGGCGCCGCGTCGTAGGTGACGGTGCTGTAGGCGGTGTTCTGCTGCTGGTTGACCGCCGGCGCCGCCGGGTCCAGCGGGTTCGTGGCGTCGACCACGCCGGGCAGCTCGGCGAGCTCGGCGACGAGCTCCCCGACGACCGGCGCGTTCTCGGGCGTCGTGAGGGTCTCGCCCTCCGGCGCCTGCACGACCACGCGGGCGGTCGCGCCCTCACCGCCGGCGCCGAACTCCTCGCCGATCCGCTCGAGGGCGTTGGTCGACTCCTGCCCGGGGATGGAGAAGGAGCTCGTCGTCTCGCCGGCGAGGGTCGCGGCGCCCGCGCCGCCGGCGACGAGGACCACCAGCCAGACCAGGATCACCGGGAGACGGCGGCGGTGCGCGAACGCGCCGAGCCGGGACAACAAGACAGCCATGGGGATCAGGCCTCCACCTGGTCGGTAGCGGGAGGAGCGGCGCCGGCCCCGTGGTGGCCGAGCGCGTCGAAGCAGGTGGCGACGACGAGGGGCCGCCACGCGGTGGTGCCGTCGTGCTGCCGGGCCGTCAGGGTGAGCACGGCCAGCGCGGTGAGCGCGCCGACGACCCGGATGGCCCGTTCGGACCCGAGCGCGCCGGGGGTGACGCCGAAGGCCTCCAGAGCCGCCGCGACGGCGGTCTCGACCTCGGGCCCGGCGTCCTCGGTGCCCCCCTGGGTCAGCGGGGCGAGGAGCAGCGCGACCAACCCGGGGTGGGCCAGCGCGATGTCGACGAGCACGTCCAGCGCCAGCCGGTCGCGTGCCGGGCCCGGCGGCAGGTCGACCACCTGGTCGAGCACCCGCTGGCCGAGCGCGCCGGCCTGGGCCAGCACGGCCGCGTGGAGCGCTTCCTTGCTGGGGAAGTGGTGCAGCAGCCCGGCCTTGGACAACCCGACGGCGTCCGCGACGTCCTGGACCGACGTCTTGGCGAAGCCGCGCCGCGCGAAGAGGGCGGCGGCGTGGTCGAGGATGCCCTCGTCCACCTGCTGCCGGAACGGTCGCGCCACGGAATGCAGGTTACGCGCGACCGACCGGATCGGTAGGTGTACCGACCACTTCGGTCGGTGGTGTCCGTCACGCCGGCCGGGCGACGACCGGTACCGGGATCAGCGCCCCGGGTGCTCGGCGAGGACGGCGGTGACCATCCGGTGGTCGTCCAGCTGGGGGAGCCCGGAGACGGCGACGACACCCACCGGGCCGACGTCCCGCACCAGCAGGGGGAAGGCGCCGCCGTGCGCGGCGTAGTGCTGTGGGTCGAGCCCGAACTCCGCCTCGAAGGTGGTGCCGCGCTCGATGCTGGCCTGCCGGACGTAGAGCGAGCTGTGCCCGAACCGGTGCACCACCCGGGACTTCCGCTCGATCCAGTGGGCGTTGTCGGGCGTCGCCCCGGGCAGTGCGACCGAGAAGAGCCGGTGGCCGTTGCGGGTGATCTCGACGGCGACGGGGGCGGCATCGCGCCTCGCGGCGGCCACCAGTGCGCAGCCGAGCACCCACGCGTCCTCGTTGGTGAAGGAGGTGAGCTGCAGGCGCTCCTCCTCCGCGGCGAGCTCGGCGAGCGTGGGGAAGGACTCGGACATGCCCTCTTCCTACGGGGGATCCGCCGCGGTCGCGAGTGCGCAGGCGGGTCGTGGGTAGCCGCCGACGAGGGAGGGGTGCACCGATGTCGGTCGTCGCGCGGTTCGACGCGTTCCAGGCCCGGCATCGCGTGGTGGGCTTCCCGCTCGCGGTGGCCTACAAGTTCGCCGACGACCGCGGCCCGCACCTCGCCGCGCTGATCACCTACTACGGCGTCGTCTCGCTGTTCCCGCTGCTGCTGATGCTCACCTCCGTGCTGGGCTTCCTCCTGCAGGACGACCCCGCGCTCCAGCAGCGGATCCTCGAGTCCGCGCTGTCGGACTTCCCGCTGCTGGGCCCCGCGCTGGTGGAGAACATCGGCACCTTCCGGGGGAGCGGCGTGGCGCTGGTCATCGGCATCCTCGGCAGCCTGTACGGCGGGCTCGGCGTCATGCAGGCGGCCCAGGCGGCCCTCAACCGCATCTACGCCGTGCCGCGCTTCGCCCAGCCGAACCCCCTGCTGTCCCGGCTGCGCAGCCTGCTGCTCGTCGTGGCGCTCGGCCTGGCCGCGGTGGCGTCGACCGCGCTGACCGCCTTCGTGTCGACCTTCTCCGGCGCGCTGCCGGTGCCCGGGCCGGTGGTGGCGGCCGCGGGCACGCTGGCGGGCCTGGCGATCAACGTCGGGATCTTCCTGGTGGTCTACCAGGTGCTCACCGCCCGCCAGCTGGACTGGCGGAACGTCGCCGTCGGTGCCGTCGTCGCCGCGGTCCTCTGGGAGCTGCTGCACGTGCTCGGCACCTACTACTTCGGCACGTACGTGACGCGCTCCACCGACGTCTACGGCGTCTTCGGCGTGATCCTCGGCCTGGTCGTCTGGATCTACCTGCAGGCGCTCGTCGTCGTGCTGGCCGCGGAGATCAACGTCGTCCGGCACCGGCGGCTCTACCCCCGCTCCCTGCTGACCCCGTTCACCGACGACGTGGAGCTCACCGCGGCCGACGTCCGGGCCTACACCGGTTACGCGCGCAGCGAGCGGTACAAGGGCTTCCAGCGCGTGGAGGCCTCGTTCCGGAAGGGCGCCCGGCCCCGGCCGGCCGACGCGGAGGGCTTTCCCGGCGACGTCGCGCAGGACCACGCGGGGGCCTCCGTCGAGCGCGCACCGGAGCGCGGTCAGCGGTAGACGACGTCTACGCTCCGGAAGGCGCCCAACGCGTGGTCGGCGACGAAGTGCTCGTGGTCCCGGCGCACCCGGGCGGCCGCCTCCTCGGCGAACCGCAGGATGTCGTCGACGAACAGGTCCCGGTTGCCGATCGCGTCCAGGATGGCGGGCTCCACGTCGTAGTCGACGTTGCCGGTCTCGTCGGACATCGCGTGGGTGTGCGCCAGCACCCGGCCGCAGATCTCCGCGTACTGCTTCCACTCGCCGGTCGAGAGCGAGCCGAGGCTGATGTCGTCGCGGAACGGTGCCCGCTCGCGCACCATGAAGCTCCGGCCGTCGATGTCGACGCTGCCGTAGAAGACGTCCCCGCTGACCAGGTGCACCCGCTGGGCGTGCCGGATGCGGTCGCCCTCGCCGTCCACCTCGTAGCCCGACGGCGGCACCAGCCCGGACAGGGCCGAGCGGCGGGCGCGCTTGAATTCCAGGAGGAGGTCGTCGGTCCCGTCGTCGCGCACCCCGGCGACGAGCACGTAGTACCGGGTCAGGCCCAGCGAGGCGGTGCCGGCGCCGCGTCGCTCGGCGACGTCCTTGACCCGCACCGCACCGGCCCGCTCGGGCACCGCCACCTCGTTCTCGGCCACGTAGCGGTCGACGAGCTCCTGGAACTCCTGCCGGCGGCTGCTGACCGGCACCAGTTCCTCGTCGGTCCGGAAGCCGCTCCTGGTCTCGTCCAGCAGACCGGCCAGCCAGTCGGCGCGGCTGGTCTCCAGCGTGCCGGCGATCAGCCGCCGGATCAGGGGCGGCGCGTTGTCGAGCCGGAGCTGCTCGGTCTGCTCCCGGCCGTCGGCGGCGTAGGAGGCGATGCCGGCCGCGTAGCCGCGCACGAACCGTTCCGCGATGGCCCGCTGCTTCTTCCGGCCGGAGCCGGACTTCTCGGCCGCGCCCAGCAGGAAGCCGACGGCGCCCCGCTTGAGGTCCCAGGTGAACGGCGCGTAGTAGGCGTCGTCGAAGTCGTTGACGCCGAAGATCGGCACGTTGTCCGAGCTGGGCATCACGCCGAAGTTGCCCGGGTGGACGTCACCGAGCGCGAGCACCGTGGGCAGCCGGGCGTCCTCGCCGACCAGGTCCCGGTAGAAGAGCAGGTTCGTGCCGCGGAAGAAGTGGAAGACCGAGCCGGCGAGCTTGTCGAACTTCGCCCGCGCCTCCAGGTCGCCGTTCGCGATGCGGGTCTCGTGGTCCTCGCGCACGGTCTCCCGCACGTGCACCCGGCGGTCGTTGCCGGTCAGCATGCGGGGGATCAGCACCATCTCGCCGGCCGCCCGCGCCTCGGCGAGCCGGCGGAACGCGTCGACCCGGGAGCTGATCTGCTGCCGGCCCGCGCCGGGCCGCTCGGTCTCGTGCAGCGGCTCCGGCTGCTCCCGCTGCCGCAGCTCGGCGACCAACTGCTCCTTGGCCATCCGGCTGCGGCCGGGGATCCCGTGCTCCCGGGCCAGGCGCAGGAGTTCGTGGCGAGAGGCGGTGCTGAGCTGAGTGGGGGAGTCCATGGTCCTCGGCTACCCGTCGGCGCCCCGACCAGGCACGACGGTTGTGTGACAGCCGCCGCCACGACCCCGTCCCGGGACGGGGACGCCGGACCGCCTGGCGCGCCGGGCTCCGCGGGTGTCCCATGGGTTCCTGCGCAGCGATGACGCCCGAGGAGCTCCCATGCCGCGTCCGCGTACCACCCTCCTGGCCCTGACCGCGCTCGCCGGCGGCGCCCTCGTGGCGGGCGGCCCCGCGAGCGCCGCCCCGCACGACGCTCCGGGCGGGGCGCCCCCGGAGAAGCGCGCGCTGGCCGTGGGCACCGGGGGCGCGGTCGCCACGGTCGACCCCGACGCGACCCGGGTGGGGCTGGACGTCCTGGCCGCCGGTGGCAACGCTGCGGATGCGGCGGTGGCCACGGCCGCCGCGCTGGGCGTCACGGAGCCGTACTCGGCGGGCATCGGCGGGGGCGGCTTCTTCGTCTACTACGACGCCGCAACCGGAGAGGTCACCACGATCGACGGCCGGGAGACCGCACCGCTGGCCATGGGCGCGGACGCCTTCCTCGACGAGGCGGGCGACCCGATCCCGTTCGCCGAGGCAGTCTCGAGCGGTCTGTCGGTGGGCACGCCGGGCACCCCGGCCACCTGGGTGACGGCGCTGGAGGAGTTCGGCACCTGGTCGCTGGCCGACGCGCTCGGCGGTGCGACCCGGCTGGCCGACGAGGGCTTCGTCGTCGACGAGACGTTCCGGCAGCAGACGGCGGACAACGAGGAGAGGTTCCGCATGTTCGCGCCGACCGCCGAGCTCTTCCTCCCCGGCGGCGCCCTGCCCGAGGTGGGATCGGTGTTCCGCAACCCCGACCTGGCCGACACCTACCGGCTGCTGGCCGGCAAGGGGGTGGACCCGCTCTACACGGGGGAGCTGGCCGAGGAGATCGTGGCGACGGTGCAGGACCCGCCCGAGGCGGAGGGGGCCGCGGAGGTCCGGCCGGGTCTGCTGGAGGCCGTGGACCTAGCGCTGTACGAGGCGCCGCTCCGGGAGCCGACCCGGGTCGGCTACCGGGGACTCGAGGTCTACGGCATGGCCCCTCCGTCCAGCGGCGGCTCGACCGTCGGTGAGGCGCTGAACATCCTGGAGCCCTTCCCGCTCGCCTCGCTGCCCGAGGTGCCGGTGCTGCACGCCTACCTGGAGGCGAGCGCGCTGGCGTTCGCCGACCGGAACGCCTACGTCGGCGACCCGGCGTACAACCAGGTGCCGCTGGCCGAGCTCCTCTCGGACCGGTTCGCCACGGAGCGAGCCTGCGCCATCGCGCCGGATGCGGTGCTGGCGAAGCCGACCCCCGCGGGCGACCCGGACGGCGAGTACGCCCCCTGCCCGGCCGGCGAGGGGCCGACGGTGGAGGAGGGTGCGGAGGGTCCGTCCACGACCCACCTCACGGTCGGCGACGCCGCCGGCAACATCGCCAGCTACACGCTGACCATCGAGCAGACCGGGGGCAGCGGGATCACGGTGCCCGGCCGCGGGTTCCTGCTGAACAACGAGCTGACCGACTTCACGTTCGCCGCCGCCGACCCCACCCGGCCCGAGCCGAACCTGCCCGCCCCGGGGAAGCGCCCGCGCAGCAGCATGGCGCCGACGATCGTCCTGCACGACGGCGAGCCGGTCCTGGCCCTCGGCTCGCCGGGCGGCAGCACGATCATCACGACCGTCCTGCAGACGCTGGTGAACCGCATCGACCGCAACATGGACCTGGCGGAGGCGATCGCCGCCCCGCGCGCCAGCCAGCGCAACACGGCCGCGGTCAGCGCGGAGCCGGCGTTCGTCGACGCGTACGGCGAGCCGCTCACCGCCCTCGGGCACGAGTTCACCGTCGTGGAGGAGCTCGGCGCGGCCACGGGCATCGAGTACCTGCCGGGCGGCCTGCTGCTGGCCGCCGCGGAGGTGGAGCGCCGCGGCGGCGGGAGCGCCGGGGTGGTGCACCCTGTCGTCGGCGGCCCGGAGGCGCCGGGCGCGGCGGAGCTCGCCCCGCCGCTCGGGGGCTGACGGTCAGCGACCGACGGCGTCCTCGGCCTCGATCGCGGCGTTCCACTGGCGCTTGCCCGACTGCCAGGCGTCCTCGGTGTCTCCGCGCCGCCAGTAGCCGGAGATCGACGTCCACTCCGGGTCGAGCCCGCGCTCGGCCCGCAGGTGGCGCCGCAGGTCGCGGACGGCGTACGCCTCGCCGTGCACGAACACGTGCCCGTTCCCCGGCGGGAGCTGGGTGGCCTCGACCGCCTGGACCAGGGCCACACCGGGCAGCGCGTCGCCCCGGTGCAGCCAGCGCAGGTCGACGGTGGGGGAGAGAGCCAGGTCGGTCTGTTCCTCCTCGGGTCCGGCCACCTCCACGAACACCAGCGCCCGTGCGCCGGCCGGCAGCCGGTCGAGGGACGCGGCGATGGCGGGGAGCGCGGCCTCGTCGCCGGCGAGGAGGTGCCAGTCGGCGTCCGGCCGGGGCGCGTAGGCGCCGCCCGGTCCCATGAACTGGATCCGGTCGCCGGGCCGGGCCGCGGCGGCCCAGGGGCCGGCCAGCCCCTCGTCGCCGTGGTGGACGAAGTCGATGGTCAGCTCGCCGGCGGCGGCGTCCCACGCGCGCACCGTGTAGGTGCGGGTGACCGGCCACTGGTCGGCGGGCAGCTCGGCACGCACCTGCTCGACGTCGTAGGGGACCGCGTAGGACGCGTCCGCGGGCGGGAAGAGCAGCTTGACGTAGCGGTCGGTGAACTCGCCGTCGGGAAAGCCGGCCAGGCCCTCGCCGCCGAGCACGACGCGGACCATGTGCGGGGTGAGCCACGAGGTCCGGACCACCTCGCCGATCCGGGGGATCCGTCTGCGGGGCGGTCGTCCGTCGCCGTTCCGTGGCTCGCTCATCACGACTGGCGACGGTACAGAGGGGACCCTAACCCGATCCGAGCACCCGGTTAGGGTGCCCTGCGTGGAGACCGTGGCTGCCGACGACGCACGCCGAGCGGCGGGGCCGACGGTCCTCGACGTCCTGGCTCTGGAGGAGATCGACCGCGACCTGTACCGCAGCACCCTGCTGTTCAGCGACCCCTTCCCGCTGTACGGCGGGCAGGTGGCCGCGCAGGCGCTGTACGCCGCCGGGCGCACGGTCGCCACGGACCGCCTCCCGCACTCGCTGCACGGCTACTTCCTGCGCAGCGGTGACGCCGCCCGCCCGACGATCTTCCGCGTGGACCGCGACCGCGACGGCGGCTCGTTCTCGGCCCGGCGGGTGGTCGCCCTCCAGGGCGGCGAGGTCGTGTTCAGCATGTCGGCCTCGTTCGCGGTGCCCGGTCCCGGCCCGGACCAGCAGGTGCAGCCGACCCCCGCCGTCGAGGCGCCGGACGGGCTGCCGGTCTTCGAGCTGCCCCGGGTGTTCTCCATGGAGAGCCGCCGGCCCCCGCAGCCCTACCCGGACGCGCACTGGCCGACCCGGTTCTGGGCGCGGGCCACCGTGCCGCTGCCGGCCGACCGCCTGGTGCACGCCTGCGTGCTGACCTATCTCTCCGACATCGGGACCGGGCTGTCGGCGCTGCCCGACGACGAGGCCGCCCCCGGCCCGAGCCTGGACCACGCCGTCTGGTTCCACCGCCACGCGCCGCTGGACGACTGGGTGCTCATGGACATGGTGCCGCGCACCGTGTCCGGGGGGCGGGGCTGGTACACCGGATCGATCACCACGGCCGGCGGTGTGCTCGGCGCGAGCTTCACCCAGGAGACGCTGTTCCGGCCCGGCCGGAACCCCTTCCGCCCCGGGCGGTGACCGGCAGGCGCGCCGCGCCGACGGCTCGCAGGCACCCCGCGCGTCGGCGGGCGGTCGTCGAGACGTCATGACGTATGGTCGGGTCAACCCGGCCCACGAGCGCGAGGAGCCAGCCGGTGCGCATCGGAATCCTGACCGGAGGCGGGGACTGCCCCGGCCTCAACGCCGTCATCCGTTCGGTGGTGCGCACCGCCGGTGCCCACTACGGCAGCGAGGTGATCGGCTTCCGCGACGGCTGGCGCGGGCTGCTGGAGAACCGCTGGACGCCGCTGGACGTGGCCGCGGTCGACGGCCTGCTCACCCGCGGTGGCACGACGCTCGGCTCGGCCCGCGTCGCTCCGGAGAAGCTGCACGCCGGCATCGAAGAGATGATCGGCACGCTCGACGAGCACGGGGTCGACGTCCTCGTCCCCATCGGCGGGGAGGGCACCCTCACCGCGGCCCACGTGTTGTCGGAGGCCGGCGTGCCGGTGGTGGGCATCCCGAAGACGATCGACAACGACATCGACGGCACCGATCTGACGTTCGGCTTCGACACCGCGGTCAGCATCGCCACCGAGCTCATCGACCGGCTGCACACGACCGCCGAGTCGCACCAGCGCGTGCTGCTGGTCGAGGTGATGGGCCGGCACGCCGGGTGGATCGCGCTGCACGCCGGCCTGGCCGCCGGCGCCCATCTGACCCTGGTGCCCGAGCAGCCGTTCGACGTGGACGAGGTGGTGCGGCTGGTCTGCGACCGGTTCGCCCGCGGGGCGTCCCACGTGATCGGCGTCGTCGCCGAGGGGGCCGAGCCGCTGCCCGGGCAGATGGCCTTCCGTCGCGGCGGCGTCGACGAGTTCGGCCACCGCCGGTTCACCGGCGTCACCCAGCAGCTGGGGGAGGAGCTGGAGCGGCGCACCGGCAAGGAGGTGCGGGCCACGGTGCTGGGGCACGTCCAGCGCGGTGGGACCCCGACGTCGTTCGACCGCGTGCTGGCGACCCGCTTCGGCCTGCATGCCACCATCGCTGCGCACGAGGGCCGTACCGGTCAGATGGTTGCGCTGCGGGGGACGGAGATCGAGCTGGTCCCGCTGGCGCGCGCCGTCGCCCGGCTGAAGACGGTGACCCCCTCCCGGCTCGCCGAGATCGAGGCCTTCACCGGCTGACCCCGGCACGCGGCCGGGCCCACGGCGGGTCCAGCAGTGCCAGGGCCCGGTCGACGGCGGGCCGGACGGCGTCCGGTGTCGCGGCGGTCATGACCACGCCGAAGGTCATCCGGAGGGCGAGCAGCACGTCGTCGGCGGTGACCTCCGGGGGGGCGACCCCGGCGTCGCGGGCGGGGCGCAGGGTGGCCTCCACCAGGCCGAGCAGCCGCTCCGCCCCGTCGTACTCGGGCAGGTTCCGGCGGGCGTCGACGACCATCTCGACGAAGGCCGTGGTCTCGATGGCCTGGTCGACCAGGCGACTCCACAGCCGGCCGAGAGACCCGGCGTCCCGATCGGCGGCGATCGCCTCGAGTTCGGCGAAGTTGTCCTCGAACACGGCGAACGCCAGATCCAGCCGCGTCGGGAAGTGCCGGTAGAGCACGCCCTGCCCCACGCCCGCCTCGCGGGCGATCGCGCTCAGCGGCACCCGGTAGCCACCCGCGGCCATGACCCGGCGGGCCGCCTGCAGGATCGCCCGCCGGTTGTCCGGAGCCGCTGCCGGACCCCGGTTGACTCTCCCGCCCGACGTGGCCATGCTCACACCCTAGCGATCCGGACAACACTGTCCGGTCGGTGGGCGAGGAGGGCACCGTGGCCGGGAGCGTGGAGCAGTTCGACGAGACCTACGACGTCGTCGTGGTCGGTACCGGTGGCGCCGGCTTCGCCACCGCGCTGGGCGCCCTGGACGAGGGGCTCAGCGTGCTCCTGCTGGAGGGCACGGAGAAGTGGGGCGGGAGCACGGCGATGTCCGGGGGTGGCATGTGGCTGCCGGACAACCCGCTCATGCGCCGCGCCGGCGCCGGTGACTCCCGGGAGGAGGCGCTCGCCTACCTGGAGGCGACGGTCGGCGACGAGGGGCGCGCCGCGACGCGGGAGCGCAAGGAGGCGTTCGTCGACGGTGTCGCCGACTTCGTGACGACGGCGGAACGGCACGGCCTCGCCTTCGCCCGGGCGAAGGACTACCCCGACTACTACCCCGAGCTCCCCGGCGGCAAGATCGGCCGCTCGCTCGAGGCCGAGCCGCTGGACTCCAAGCAGATCGGCGACTGGTGGTCGACCCTGCGCAACGCGGTGCCGCTCCCGGTGAAGACCGACGACGTATGGCTGCTGGGCCGGGCCTGGTCCACCCCGGGCGGGTTCGTGCGCGGCGCGCGGTTCGTGTTCCGCGCGTTCGGTGGTGTCGCCCGCGGGCGACGGGTGGTCGGGATCGGGGTGGCCCTGGCCACCGCCTTCTGCAAGGCCGTCGTGGTCGAAGGGAAGGTGCCGCTCTGGCTGCAGGCGCCGCTGGAGGACCTGGTCCTCGACGGCGAGCGCGTGGTGGGCGTGCGGGTCCGCCGCAACGGTCGCGAGGTGCGCATCCGCGCCGTGCGCGGCGTGATGCTGGCCGGCGGTGGGTTCGAGCACAACCGCGACTGGCGGCAGAAGCACCACGGCATCGACGGCTCGCCGTCGGGCAACCCCGGCAACGTCGGTGGCCCGATCGAGATCGCGCAGCGCGCGGGGGCGGCCCTGGAGCTCATGGACGAGGCCTGGTGGGGCGCGTCCGTCGCCGCCCCCGCCGGGCACACGCCGGCGTTCATCGTGGGGGAGCGGTCGATGCCCTACTCGCTGATGACCGACGCCCGCGGTGACCGCTTCGCGAACGAGTCGGAGTCCTACGTCGACCTCGGCCACCACATGCTCCAGCACGACAAGGACGGCCCGTACTGGCTCGTCGCCGATGCCCGGCACGCCCGCCGGTACCTGCGGACGTTCGCCCTGGACCCGCGGCTGAACAAGGCGATGCGCGAAGCCGGGATCATGGTCAAGGCCGGGAGCATCCCGCAGCTGGCCGAGCGGCTGGGCATGGAGCCGGGCCGGCTGCAGGCGACCGTCCAGCGGTTCAACGGGTTCGCCCGCGCCGGCATCGACGGCGACTTCGGGCGGGGCAACTCCGCCTACGACCGCTACTACGGCGATCCCACCGTGCGGCCCAACCCGTGCCTCGGTCCGCTGGAGAAGGGCCCGTTCACCGCGTTCCGCGTGGTCATCGGTGACCTCGGCACCAAGGGCGGCGTGGTCACCGACCCCGACGGCCGGGCGCTGCGCGAGGACGGCTCGATCATCGAGGGCCTGTACTCCGCGGGCAACAACTCCGCCTCCGTCATGGGGCGGACCTATCCCGGCCCCGGCTCGACCATCGGCCCCGCCACCGTCTTCGGGCTGCGCGCCGCCCGGCACATGGCCCGCCGGCCCGCCTGAGCCCGGTCCCACCTTCCCGGCGCGCGACCGCGCGCCGGTTCCCTCACCACAGGAGGAATGCGTGACCACCAGCACGTCCGGCCGCCTCGCCGGCAAGGTCGCCTACGTCACCGGCGCCGCCCGCGGCCAGGGCCGCGCCCATGCGGTCCGGCTCGCGGCCGAGGGCGCCGACGTCATCGCGATCGACAACTGCGAGACGGCGAAGACCACGTCCTACGCCGGCCCCACCGAGGAGGACCTCGCCGAGACCGCCCGCCTGGTCGAGGCGCAGGGGCGGCGCATCCTGGCCCGCAAGGTCGACGTCCGCGACCTCGACGGGCAGATGTCCGTGGTCCGCGACGGAGTGGCGGAGTTCGGCCGGCTCGACGTCGTCGTCGCCAACGCCGGCATCTGCTCGGGCTCGATGTCCTGGGAGATCCCGGTGGAGAAGTGGCAGGAGACGATCGACACCAACCTCACCGGCACGTTCTTCACGATGAAGGCGACCGTGCCGGTGCTGCTGGAGCAGGGCACCGGCGGCTCGATCATCGTGATCAGCTCGGTGGCCGGGCTGCGGGGGCTGCCGTTCCTCGCCGACTACGCGGCCAGCAAGCACGGCATCGTCGGCCTGGCGCGGACCATGGCGAACGAGCTCGGGCAGCACAACATCCGGGTCAACACCGTGCACCCGCACGGCGTGGCCACCGGCATGCAGCCTGCGGAGATGTTCGAACTCGCGCAGCAGTACGCCACAACGCTGGCCCCCATGCTGATGGGCGCGCTGCCCGACCCGATCTCCCAGCCCGAGGACATCGCGCATGCGGTGGCCTGGCTGGCCTCGGACGAGGCGCGGCACGTGACCGGCGTCCAGCTGCCGGTCGACCTCGGCATCCTCGGGCGCTGACGTGGCTCGCCTCGACCTGCGGGTGCGGCTGCTCGGGCGGGCGCTGCGGCTGGGGTCGGTCGCCACCCTGGACGCCGAGCGGCTCGCTCGCGTCCAGGAGCGCTCGCCCGGGCACAACCCCGTGACCGACCTGCTCCTGGGCGGGGTGGCGCCGGGGGTGACCCTGCAGGACGGCGTCACCGCCGGCGCGGCGGGACCGCTGGCGATGCGGGTCTACCGCCCCCGCGGCGCCGCCGGCGGGCCGCTGCCGCTCGTGGTCAACTTCCACGGCGGCGGCTGGGTGCTCGGCTCGCTCGACCAGGCCGACTGGCTGTGCAGCAACGTGGCCGCGACCGTGGGCGCCGTCGTGGTGTCGATCGACTACCGCCTCGCGCCGGCGCACCCGTGGCCCGCCGCGCCCGAGGACTGCTACGCGGCGCTGGTCGACGTCGCCGCCCGCGCCGGCGAGCTGGGGGCCGATCCGGGCCGGCTGGCGGTCATGGGCGACAGCGCCGGGGGGAACCTGGCCGCGGTCGTCGCGCTCATGTCCCGCGACCGGTCCGGGCCGGCGATCGCCGTCCAGGCGCTGCTCTACCCGGCGACCGACCTGACGTTCGGCAGCGCCTCCATCGCCGAGAACGCCGATGCCCCCGTCCTCACCCGGCGCGACATGGAGGCCTACCGCGCGCACTACCTGGGCGACCGGGACCGTGCGCACCCGTACGTCTCGCCGCTGCTCGCCGCCGACCACGGCGGCCTGCCGCCGGCGCTGGTGCAGGTCGCCGAGCACGATCCGATCCGCGACGACGGGCTGCGCTACGCGGAGACGCTGCGGGCCGCGCGGGTGCCGGTGCGGGCAACGACCTACGTCGGGATGCCGCACGGGTACCTGGCCTTCCCGAGGCTCTGCCGCAGCGCGCCGCAGGCCCTCGCCGAGCTGTGCGCGGAGCTGTCGTCCGCGCTCGCGCCGGGAGGCTGACCCGCCGGCGGGCCGCGCCGGTCGTCGACCCGTGGTGGTGTCGGCACGGGGCGACACCACCACGGGCGACACAGCGGGTGCGGCGCCGGCCCGTCAGACCAGGATGCGGTGGCCGTGCACCCGGTCGGCCGCCTCGGCGGACAGGAGCATCCGGCGGACCGGGCGGTAGCGGCCCTCGCGGAGGGTGCGTGCCCGGTCGGGGTCGGTGCCCGCCAGCCGCTCAGTGGCGGCGAGGTCGGCCTTGTTCTCCACCAGCTTCACCAGGCGGGCCAGCGGGTGGGCGGCCACCCGGCGGACGAACCCGGACAGGTAGGGCTCGCCCGGGCGCGGGGTCCCCGCGTCGATCGCCTCGACCACCACGCCCGGCACCCCGAGGGCCCGCAACCGGTCCAGGTCGTACCGGCGGGCCGGGTCGGGGTGGTCGCGGGTGCCCGCCACGACGTCCTTGAGCACGCCGGCCATCTCGGCCTCGGGTCCGAACGGCCGCAGCGCCTCGGCGAGCGGCCGCAGCTGCGCCAGGTAGTGGTCGCGGCCGTCCTCGTCCACCTGGCCCTCGTGCGCCTCCAGGGCGAGCAGGTGGGCGTCGGGAAGCGTGAAGGGCACGCACCGAGGCTAGGCACCGTTCCGCCGGAGAGGGTGGCCGTCCGGCTGATCAGCCGGTCAGCCGGCGAGGACGACGACCAGGGTGCGCGGGCCGTGCACGCCCTCGACGCGCTGCAGCTCGATGTCGCTGGTCGCCGACGGGCCGCTGATCATCGTGAGCGGGGCCGTCGGGTCCAGCCGGGCGAGCGCCTCGGGGACCCCGCCGACGACCTGGTCCGCCGTCACCACGCACACCAGGACGTCGGGCAGCAGCGACAGGGCCCGCCGGCCGCAGCTCGGGGAGCCGTCCAGCACCAGCGTGCCGGTCTCGGCCACGGCCACGGCCACCCCGGTGACCGACGCGCCGAAGGACGCCAGCCCGACCGCGGGCCGGCCGTCGTCCGGCACCGCGCCGTCGGGCCGCCAGTCCGCGGGCAGGCCCGGCGCGACGACGACGGCGTCGGGGGGCAGGTCCAGGTCGCCGAGCGACCGGGCCACGGTGGAGGCCACCTCGGCCGGCGCGCAGCGCACCACCGTGGCCTTGTAGTCCTCCAGCCGGTCGGTGAGCACCTCGTGCAGCACGGCGGCGGGGCGGTCGTCGCGCCGCCGGTAGTCGCGCCGGACGGGCTCCTCGGCGCGCCGGTCCGGGCCCAGCGCCGTGCGGATCCGCCCGAGCACCTCCTCGCGCGCGCTCACCGCCGGTGCTCCTCGGCCCACTGAGAAGTGAAGGTCTTCCCGGGCGGAGTGGGGAGGTCGCGGGACCGGGTCCAGGCCGACAGCGGCGGCGGCAGCGTGGCCGGGAGGGTCGGCCGCCCACGGGCCAGGAACCGGCCCAGACCGGCGGCCCGCTGGGCGAGCCGCCAGAGCCGCGGGGAGGCCATCACGCGGGAGAGGAGGCGAAAGGCCGCTGCCTCAGGGGTCGTGCGCGTCTGGGCCTCGACGTGCTCGGCGCGCAGGTGCACCAGGATCGAGGGGATGTCGATCGCCACCGGGCAGACGTCGTAGCAGGCGCCGCACAGCGACGAGGCGTACGGCAGCGACGCGTTGTCCTCGACGCCGGTGAGCTGGGGGGAGAGCACGGCGCCGATCGGCCCGGGGTACACCGACCCGTAGGCGTGGCCACCGGCGCGCTCGTACACCGGGCAGACGTTCAGGCACGCCGAGCAGCGGATGCAGTGCAGCGCCTCGCGCCCCACCTCGTCGGCGAGCACCGCCGTCCGACCGTTGTCGACCAGCACGAGGTGGAACTCCTGCGGTCCGTCATCGGGCGTGACCCCGGCCCACAGCGAGGTGTAGGGGTTCATCCGTTCGCCCGTGGAGGAGCGGGGGAGCAGCTGCAGGAAGACCTCGAGGTCGGTCCAGGTGGGCACCACCTTCTCGATGCCCATCACGGTGATGAGAGTCTGCGGGAGCGTCAGGCACATGCGCCCGTTGCCCTCGGACTCGACGACGGCGAGGGTGCCGGTCTCGGCGACGGCAAAGTTCGCCCCGCTGATCGCCACCCGGGCCCGGAGGAAGCGCTCGCGCAGGTGCGCCCGCGCCGCCATGGCCAGCCGACGGGGGTCGTCGGTGAGCTCGGGGTCCACCCCGGGCATGGTGCGCAGGAAGATCTCGCGGATCTCGGCCCGGTTCTTGTGGATCGCCGGGACCAGGATGTGCGACGGCCGGTCCTCGCCCAGTTGCACGATCAGCTCGGCGAGGTCGGTCTCGTGCGCCGCGATACCCGCGGCCTCCAGCGCCTCGTTGAGCCCGATCTCCTGGGTGGCCATCGACTTGACCTTCACCACCTCGTCGGTGCCGGTGGCCTGCACCAGGTCGAGGACGATCCGGTTGGCCTCGGTGGCGTCGCGGGCCCAGTGCACCGTGCCGCCGCGGGCGGTGACCTGCTCCTCCAGGGCGACCAGGTGCTCGTCGAGCCGGGCCATCGTGGCCGCCTTGATCGCCCGGCCGGCCTCGCGCAGCTCCGCCCAGTCGGGCACCTCGCCGACCACGGCGGCCCGCTTGCCCCGGATCGTCGCCGTGGCATGGCCGAGGTTGGCGCGCAGCTGCCCGTCGCGCAGCGAGTCGCGCGCGGCGTCGGGGAACGACCGGTCGCCGCGCAGGTGCCCGACGCCCCGGGGAGCGGTCGGGATGCCCAGGAAGACGGCGGTCACGAGCGCACCGCCGGTCGGGTCGACTGCTCGGGGGTCACGGCGTCCTCCGTCGACGCGAGGATCTCGGCCAGGTGCACCGTGCGCGTGCCGGCCCGGAGGCGGGAGAGCCCGCCGCCGATGTGCAGGAGGCAGGAGGCGTCGCCCGCGGTGCACACCTCGGCGTGCGTGGCGAGCACGTTGGCCATCTTGTCGGTGAGCATCGCGGTCGAGGTCTCGGCGTTCTTGACCGCGAACGTGCCGCCGAACCCGCAGCACTGGTCGGCCGCGGGCAGCTCGACCAGCTCCAGGCCGCGGACGGCGCGCAGCAGGCGCAGCGGCCGGTCGCCGACCCTCAGCATCCGCAGCGAGTGGCAGGTCGGGTGGTAGGTGACCCGGTGCGGGTAGTACGCCCCGACATCGGTGACGCCCAGGACGTCGACCAGGAACTGCGACAGCTCGTAGGTCCGCTCGGCCAGCGCCGCGGCGTCGTCGGCGAGCGCGTGCTGCCCGGCGCGGCGGGCGACGGCGGCCTGCTGGTGGTGGATGGAGGCGACGCAGGAGCCGGACGGCGCCACGATCGCCTCCGCCCCGGCGAACGCGCGCACGTGGTTGGCGATGACGGGCACCGCCTCGCGCCGGTAGCCGGTGTTGACGTGCATCTGCCCGCAGCAGCTCTGGCCCGGGGGCACGACCACCTCGTGGCCGAGCCGCTGCAGCAGCACCGCCGTCGCCTCGGCGACCCGCGGCACCATCGTGTCGACCAGGCAGGTGGCGAAGAGCGCGACCTTCATCGGATCCCCTCCGGGTCGGGCGCCGGATCCCGCCGGACCATGCTCGACTCGCGGACGACGAGCACCGGCTCGAAGACGGGCTGCTCGTGGACGTGGCCCTCGCGCGCCTCGTCCAGGAGCAGCTGCGCGGCGCGGCGGCCCATGGCGTGCCGCGGCTTGCTCACCGAGGTGAGCGGGACGGCGGCGGCGGCCGCGAAGTCGATGTCGTCGTAGCCGACGATCGCCAGTTCGTCGGGGACCCGCACGCGGTGCCGGACCATCTCCTGCAGCACCCCCAGCGCGAGCAGGTCGTTGGCGCAGATCGCGGCGGTCGGGCGCCGGGTGGCGGGGATGCCGATGATCCGCCCCGCCGCCTCGCGTCCGCCGGCCACCGTGAGCTCCTCCGGGGACAGGACGGTGAGCTCGGCGCCCGACGCCTCGCGGACGGCGCTCGCCACGCCGGCGTGCCGCTCGTGCACCTGCGGAAGTCCCGAGGCCGCCCCGATGAAGGCGATGCGCCGGTGGCCGCGCTCGAGCAGGTGCTCGGCGGCGAGCCGACCACCGAGGACGTCGTCGGTGGCGACCGCGCACTGGTCACCGTCCGGAGCCCGGCGGTCGAGCAGCACGACGGGTACGCCTCTCCTGCGAAGGGCGGCGAGGTCCGGGCTGAGCTCGGCGGTGGGCGTGATGAGCACGCCGTGCACCCGCTGCTCGGCGAGGGCGGCCAGGTGCGCGGTCTCCCGCTCCGGGCGGTCGTCGGTGTTGCAGAGGATCAGCGACAGCCCGGCGGCGTCCACCACCTCCTCCACGCCACGGGCGACATCGGTGAAGAACGGGTTCGCGATGTCCAGGACCACGAGCCCCACGGTCCGGCTGGAGCCGGCGCGCAGCTGCCGGGCGGACTCGTTCCGGACGAAGCCGAGCTCCGCGATCGCGGCGAGCACGCGCTCGCGGGTGGCCGCGCCGACCACCTCCGGCCGGTTCAGGACGTTGCTGACCGTGCCCACCGAGACGCCCGCCCGGCCGGCGACGTCCCGGATGCTGGCGGTCAGTGCTCCTCCTCGGGCGCGCGTCGACGGACCTCGCGGCGAGACCCGGTGCAGGCCATGATGGGGCCACCCTCTGAAACGTGTCAACCGCACAGCGCGCGCCCTCGTCACGCTCGCGTCACGGCCGTGAGCGTGGCGGTTGACACACATTCGGGACCTTTCTATGGTGGCCGTCACATCGCGCCTGAAACGATTCACAGCGATGACATCGGACACGGAGGCGGTCACTGTGGACCACACGAGGGAGCCGGCGGCGCCCGGCGACGTCGTCCTCGCGCTGGAGGACGTGCGCAAGTCCTTCGGGGCGGTCGCCGCGCTCCGCGGCGCCCGGCTGGAGCTGCGCGCCGGTGAGGCGCACGCCCTGGTCGGTGAGAACGGCGCGGGCAAGTCGACGCTGGTGAAGATCCTCGCCGGGGTGCACGCTCCCGACGGCGGACGGGTGCTCCTGGACGGCGAACCGGCGCGCCTGGACAGCCCGGCGACCGCACGGGCCGCGGGCATCGCGGTGATCTACCAGGAGCCCACGCTCTTCCCCGACCTGTCGGTCGCGGAGAACATCTTCATGGGCCGGCAGCCCCTGACGGCCGGCCGGCGCATCGACCGCAAGGCGATGGCCGCGCGGTGCCGCGAGCTGTTCGACCGCCTCGGCGTGGACCTGGACCCCGACCGACCCGCGCGTGGCCTGTCGATCGCCGACCAGCAGATGGTGGAGATCGCCAAGGCGCTGTCGTTCGACGCGCGGGTGCTGGTCATGGACGAGCCGACCGCCGCGCTGTCCGGCGTCGAGGTCGAGCGGCTGTTCGCCGTCGCCCGCGCCCTGCGGGAGGCCGGCGCCGCGGTGCTGTTCATCTCCCACCGGTTCGACGAGGTGTTCGAACTCTGCGACCGGATCACCGTCATGCGCGACGGCGAGTGGGTCTCCACCGACCGCACCTCGGAGCTGACCGTCGACCGGGTCGTGCACGCGATGGTGGGCCGCGAGGTCGCCACCCTCTTCCCCAAGCAGGACGTCGAGCCCGGCGAGGTGCTGCTCGAGGTCCGCGGGCTCACCCGCGCCGGGGTCTTCAGCGACGTCTCCTTCGACGTGCGCGCCGGTGAGATCGTCGCGCTGGCCGGCCTGGTCGGGGCGGGCCGCAGCGAGGTCGTGCGCGCGGTGTTCGGCGTCGACCCCTACGACGCCGGCACCGTGCGCATCGCCGGCCAGGAGCTCCGCCGCGGCAGCCCCGCAGCGGCCATGGCCGCCGGCGTCGCGCTGGTGCCCGAGGACCGCCGTCAGCAGGGCCTGGTCATGGAGCTCTCCGTCGAGCGCAACACCACGCTCACCCGCCGGTGGGCCCTGTCCCGGCGGGGCTGGCTGTCCGCCCGGCGCGAGCGGGACGCCGCGGCGGAGTGGACCCGGCGGATGCAGGTGAAGGCAGGCAGGCTCAGCGATCCCGTCTCCACCCTGTCCGGCGGCAACCAGCAGAAGGTCGTGCTGGCCAAGTGGCTCTCCACCGGGCCGAAGGTGCTGATCGTCGACGAGCCGACCCGGGGCATCGACGTCGGCACCAAGGCGGAGGTGCACCGGCTGATGTCGCAGCTCGCCGCGGAGGGGATGGCGGTCGTCATGGTCTCCAGCGAGCTCCCCGAGGTGCTGGGCATGGCTGACCGCGTCCTCGTCATGCACGAGGGGCGGCTGGTCGACGACATCCCGCGCTCCCGGGCCGACGAGGGCAACGTGATGCTCGCGGCCACCGGTCAGGCGACCCGCACGGCGGTGGCGTCGTGAGCACGGCGGTGACCCGGCCTCCCGCCGCCCCGGAGGAGACGTCCGGCCGCGGCACCGGCGGCAGCTCGCTGGTGCACCGGCTGTTCGCCGTCCGCGAGTTCGGCATCCTCGCCGCGCTGCTGCTGCTCGTCGTCGTGACGGTGGTCGTCCAGCCGCGGTTCCTCTCCCAGCAGAACATCCGCGACCTGCTGCTGTCGGCGTCCATCCTGACGGTGCTGGCGGCCGGCCAGACGATGGTGATCATCACCCGGAACGTCGACCTCTCCGTCGGCTCGACGCTCGGCCTGTCGGCCTACGCGACCGGGACGCTGCTGGCGACGCAGCCGGACACGCCGGTACTGCTGGCGGTGCTCGTCGGCATGGCGGTCGGCGCCGTCGCGGGCGTCGTCAACGGGGTGATCGTCGCCGTCGCGAAGGTGCCCTCGCTCGTGGTCACCCTGGGCACCCTCTACGTCTTCCGCGGCATCGACGCCCTGTGGGCCAGCACCAGCGGCCGGCTGCAGATCAACGCCGCCGATCTGCCCGGCGGGTTCAAGTCCCTGGGGACCGCCCGGCTGCTCGGCATCCCGGTGCTCTTCCTCGTCGCCGTCCTGGTGGTGCTCGTCGTGAGCTACTACCTGCGGAGCTACCGCAGCGGCCGGGAGATGTACGGCATCGGCTCGGACCCGGACGCCGCGCGGTTGTCCGGCATCCCGGTCGGCCGGCGGGTGCTCAGCGCGTTCGTGGTCAACGGGGCGCTCGCGGGGCTGGCCGGGGTGCTGTACGCGGCCCGGTTCCAGACCTTGGACGCGACCGCCGGCACCGGGTACGAGCTGACCGTCGTCGCCGCCGCCGTCGTCGGCGGCGTGGCCATCTTCGGCGGGAGCGGCTCGGTGGCCGGCGCGGCGCTCGGTGCCCTGCTCCTCACCACCATCGGCACCGCCCTGCCGCAGCTCGGCATCGACCCGTTCTGGCGCAACGCCGCCGTCGGCGCCCTGATCATCGCCGCCATCGCGCTGGACCGGGTGCTCGCGCTGCGCCTGGCCGGGCGCCTGCGGAGGAGGAGTTCCCGTGGCCATTGAGACCGTCGCCCCGCCCGCCGAGGACCAGGCGCCGCCGCGGACGCTGTCGGACCGGATGCGGCTGCTGGGCACCGGCGACGGGGTCATCACCCTGGTGCTCGTCGTCTTCGTGCTGCTGGCCTCCCTCTCGGTCGAGGGCTTCGCCACCGCGCGCAACACCGGCTTCCTGCTGCTCGACGTGATCGTCATCGTGCTCATCGCGCTCCCGCTGACGATGGTGATCATCACCGGCGAGATCGACCTGTCGGTCGCCAGCACGGTCGGCCTCACCGGGGCCGTGATGGGCCAGCTGTGGATCGCCGGCCTCCCGCTGGAGCTCATCGTCCCGCTGTGCCTGCTCCTGGGCGCCGTGCTCGGGGCGGTCAACGGCGCGCTGGTGACCCGGCTGGGCCTGCCGTCGCTGGCGGTCACCATCGGCAGCCTCGCCCTCTACCGGGGGCTGGCCTTCGTCGTGCTCGGTGACCAGGCGGTGGCCGACTTCCCCCGGGCGTGGACCACGTGGGCGATCAGCACGATCGGCGACTCGGGGATCCCCGTGGCGGCCGTCCCCCTCGCGGTCCTGGTCCTCGTCTTCGGCGTCGTGCTGCACGCCACCCCGATCGGGCGGTCGCTGTACGCGATCGGCAACAGCGAGGACGCCGCCCGCTTCAGCGGCATCGACGTCGCCCGCACCAAGTTCTGGCTGTTCGTCGTCACCGGGGTGATCGCCGCGCTGGGCGGGGTCTACTGGACCCTCCGCTACGGCAGCGCCCGTGCCGACAACGCCACCGGGCTCGAGCTGCAGGTCGTCGCCGCCATCCTGCTGGGCGGGGTGTCGATCTTCGGCGGCCGGGGAGGGATGGTCGGCGTCCTCGCCGGCGCGCTCCTCCTCGGTGCCGTGCGCAACGCCCTGCGCCTGGCCAGCGTGCCGGCCGACGTCCTCAACATCGTGACCGGCGTGCTGCTCATCGCCGCCGTGGTCGCCCCCCAGGTCACCGGATGGGTCCGGCGGCGTGCCGCTGCCCGGAGCCGGATCCCGTGACACCACCGCCGTGCACCCACCGACGGGTGCCCGTCCGACCCACCGACCCCGGCCGCTCTCACGCCGGCGCACTCCAGAGAGGGAACCAATGACCAGCTTCCTGACCGGCCGCCGGCCGCTGCGCGGCGGCGTGACGGGTGTCGCCGTCGCCGCCCTCGTCCTCGCGACGGCCGCCTGTGGCGGCACCACCCGCGGCGACGAGGAGACCACCGGCGGCGGAGGCGGCGCGGCCGCCGAGGCGAACCCGGACGCCGAGATCCCCGCCGACCTCGCCGTCGCCTTCCTGCCCAAGCAGGTCAACAACCCGTACTTCGACACCGCCGCCGACGGCGCGGAGGCAGCCGTCTCAGAGTTCGACGGCGAGCTCACGGTCACCGGTCCGTCGGAGGCGAGCGCCTCCTCGCAGGTGAGCTACATCAACACGCTCACCCAGCAGGGCGCCGACGTCATCCTGACCTCGGCCAACGACCCGAACGCGATCTGCGGCGCGCTCGACCAGGCACGCTCGGCCGGCGCCGCCGTCGTCACCTTCGACTCCGACACCGACCCCGAGTGCCGTGACCTGTTCATCAACCAGGCGACGGCCGAGGGCATCGCGCAGACCCAGATCGACCTGGTGGCCGAGCAGATCGGCGGCGAGGGCCAGGTGGCCTTCCTGTCGGCGACGGCCAACGCCACGAACCAGAACGCGTGGATCGAGATGATGAAGGAGTACGCCGCCGAGGAGTACCCCGGCATCGAGATCGTGGCCACCGTCTACGGCGACGACGAGGACCAGAAGTCCTTCCAGGAGACCCAGGGTCTGCTGGCGACCCACCCCGACCTCGACGCCATCATCTCGCCGACCACTGTCGGCATCGCAGCGGCGGCGCGGTACCTGTCCGGCTCCGAGTACAAGGGCGAGGTCGCGCTGACCGGTCTCGGCACGCCGAACCAGATGCGCGAGTACGTGGAGGACGGCACCGTCCAGGCGTTCGCGCTCTGGAACCCCGAGGAGCTGGGCTACCTGGCCGCCTACGCCGGGGCGGCCCTCGCCGCCGGGCAGATCACCGGCCAGGAGGGCGAGACCTTCGAGGCCGGCGAGCTGGGCGAGTACACCGTCGAGGAGGGCGGGGTCGTCGTCCTCGGCGAACCCACGGTCTTCGACGCCGAGAACATCGGCGAGTTCGACTTCTGAGCCGATCGCACCTCGCCTGCCGCCGCCGGCCGTCGTCCGGTCGGCGGTGGCAGGCCCGGCCCGCGCCCGAACACCTGAGAGGAACTTCCTCGTGCCCCGCATCTGCTTCACCCTGCAGGTCCGGCCCGACCGGCTGGCCGAGTACCGCGAGCGGCACGCCGCCGTCTGGCCGGAGATGCTGCACGCGCTGCGGGACGCCGGGTGGCGCGACTACCAGCTCTTCCTGCGCGACGACGGCCTGCTCGTCGGCACCGTGGTCGCCGACGACCTCGCCGCCGCGCAAGCGGCCATGGACGCCACCGACGTGAGCGCCCGGTGGGAGGCCGAGATGGCGCCCTTCTTCGACCTCCCCGGCGGCGACGGCCGCGCCAAGCAGCAGCTCGATCTCGTCTTCGACCTCGACGCCCAGATCGCGGCGCTCGAGCAGGCACCACCCCCGCACTCGAACGGAGCACGCCCGTGACCGACCTCCGCACCGGCGCCCTCGCGGCGCTGGCCGACCAGACCATCGAGCTCCCGTCCTGGGCGTTCGGCAACTCCGGCACCCGGTTCAAGGTGTTCGGCCAGCCGGGCGTCGCCCGCGACCCCTACGAGAAGCTCGAGGACGCCGCCCAGGTGCACCGCCACACCGGTGCCGCGCCGCGGGTATCGCTGCACATCCCGTGGGACCTCGTCGACGACTACGGCAAGCTGGCCGCGCACGCCCGCGACCTCGGCGTCACGATCGGCGCGATCAACTCGAACCTGTTCCAGGACGACGAGTACAAGCTCGGCTCGCTCACCCACGCCGACCCGGCGGTGCGCCGCCGCGCGGTCGAGCACCACGCGCAGTGCATCGAGGTCATGCGCCAGACCGGCTCCACCGACCTCAAGATCTGGCTGCCCGACGGCACCAACTACCCGGGCCAGGACGACCTCCGCTCCCGGCAGGACCGGCTGGCCGACTCCCTCCAGCAGATCTACGCGATGCTCGACCCGGAGCACCGCATCCTGCTCGAGTACAAGTTCTTCGAGCCGCACTTCTACGCGATGGACATCCCCGACTGGGGCACCTCGCTGGTGCACTGCCTGGCGCTGGGGGAGCAGGCCACGGTCGTCCTCGACACCGGGCACCACGCCCCGGGCACCAACATCGAGTTCATCGTCATGCAGCTGCTGCGGGCCGGGCGGTTGGGCGCCTTCGACTTCAACTCCCGCAACTACGCCGACGACGACCTCATCGTCGGCTCGGCCGACCCGTTCCAGCTGTTCCGGATCATGAACGAGATCGTCGGCAACGACGCGCTCCGCCCGGAGTCCGGCGTCAACTTCATGCTCGACCAGTGCCACAACCTGGAGAAGAAGATCCCCGGGCAGATCCGTTCGGTGATGAACGTCCAGGAGGCGACGGCGAAGGCGCTGCTGGTCGACCGCGAGGCCCTGGCGGCCGCGCAGCAGGCCGGTGAGGTGCTCGACGCGCACTCGGTGCTCATGGACGCGTTCAGCACCGACGTCCGCCCGCTGCTGGGCGAGCTGCGGGAGTCCCAGGGCCTGGACCCCGACCCCTACGCGGCCTATGCGCGCAGCGGCTACCAGCAGCGCATCGAGCGCGAGCGCGTCGGCGGCCAGCAGGCCGGCTGGGGCGCCTGAGAAAGGACCCCCTGCCCCCCGCCACTCGCTCCGCTCGCGGCGGGGCCCTGCAGGGGGCCACGGCTGGGCACGAAACGCCATCAAGAGAGGACTCCCGAACGTGAGCAACCCCGTGGTCAGTGACCTCATCGAGCGCAGCAACCGGCTGGGCGCCGATTCGCGCAACACCAACTACGCCGGCGGCAACACCTCCGCCAAGGGCAGCGAGACCGACCCGGTCACCGGGCAGCCGGTCGAGCTGCTCTGGGTCAAGGGCTCCGGCGGCGACCTGGGCACCCTGAAGGAGGCCGGCCTCGCCGTCCTCCGGCTGGACCGGCTCCGCTCGCTCGTCGACGTCTACCCGGGTGTCGACCGCGAGGACGAGATGGTCCACGCCTTCGACTTCTGCCTGCACGGCCGCGGTGGCGCCGCACCGTCGATCGACACCGCGATGCACGGCCTCGTCGACGCCGCGCACGTCGACCACCTCCACCCGGACTCCGGCATCGCCCTGGCGACGGCGGCCGACGGCGAGGCGCTCACCCGCGAGTGCTTCGGCGACCGCGTGGTCTGGGTGCCGTGGCGCCGGCCCGGTTTCCAGCTCGGCCTGGACATCGCCGCGATCAAGGAGAAGAACCCGCAGGCGATCGGCTGCATCCTCGGTGGGCACGGCATCACCGCGTGGGGCGCCACCAGCGAGGAGTGCGAGGCCAACAGCCTCGAGATCATCCGCACCGCGGAGACGTTCCTCGCCGAGAAGGGGAAGGCCGAGCCGTTCGGCGCCGTCGTCCCCGGCTTCGAGCCGCTGCCGCAGGAGCAGCGCCGCGCCAAGGCCGCCGCGCTCGCGCCGGTGATCCGCGGACTGGCCTCCACCGACAAGCCGCAGGTCGGCCACTTCACCGACTCCGAGGTCGTCCTGGAGTTCCTCTCCCGCGAGAAGCTCGCCCCCCTCGCCGTGCTGGGCACCTCCTGCCCGGACCACTTCCTGCGCACCAAGGTGCGCCCGATGGTCGTCGACCTGCCGGCCGACGCCCCGGTGGAGGACGTCGTCGCGCGGCTGAAGGAGCTGCACGAGGAGTACCGCGCCGAGTACGCGGCCTACTACTCCCGGCACGCCACCCCGGACAGCCCGGCCATGCGCGGCGCCGACCCGGCGATCGTGCTGGTGCCGGGCGTGGGCATGTTCAGCTTCGGCGCCAACAAGCAGACCGCGCGGGTGGCCGGTGAGTTCTACGTCAACGCCATCAACGTGATGCGCGGCGCCGAGGCGGTCTCCAGCTACGCGCCGATCGACGAGAGCGAGAAGTTCCGCATCGAGTACTGGTCGCTGGAGGAGGCCAAGCTCCAGCGCATGCCGAAGCCCAAGCCGCTGGCGTCCCGGGTGGCGCTGGTCACCGGCGCGGCCAGCGGCATCGGCAAGGCGATCGCCCAGCGGCTGGCCCGCGAGGGCGCCTGCGTCGTCGTCGCCGACCTGGACCTCGCCAGGGCGCAGGTCGCCGCGGAGGAGATCGGCTCGTCCGACGTCGCGCTCGGCGTGGCCGCCGACGTCAGCGACGCCGAGGCCGTGGCCGCCGCCTTCCGCGAGGCCTGCCTCGCGTTCGGCGGCGTCGACCTGGTGGTCAACAACGCCGGGCTGTCGATCTCGAAGCCGCTGCTGGAGACCACCGAGGCCGACTGGGACCTCCAGCACGACGTCATGGCCAAGGGCAGCTTCCTCGTCTCCCGCGAGGCGGCGCGCATCATGATCGAGCAGGGGATGGGCGGCGACGTCGTCTACATCTCCAGCAAGAACTCGCTGTTCGCCGGCCCGAACAACCTCGCCTACGGCGCCACCAAGGCCGACCAGGCCCACCAGGTGCGGCTGCTGGCGGCGGAGCTCGGGCCGCACCAGATCCGGGTCAACGGCATCAACCCCGACGGGGTCGTCCGGGGCTCGGGCATCTTCGCCGGTGGGTGGGGTGCGCAGCGCGCGGCCGTCTACGGGGTCAAGGAGGAGGAGCTCGGCGAGTTCTACGCCCAGCGCACGCTGCTCAAGCGCGAGGTGCTGCCCGACCACGTGGCCGACGCCGTCTTCGCGCTCACCGGTGGCGAGCTCACCCGCACCACCGGGCTGCACATCCCGGTCGACTCCGGCGTCGCCGGCGCCTTCCTCCGCTGATGCCCGCCTTCGCGTCCGTCGACCTCGGCGCCTCCAGCGGCCGGGTGATGGCCGCGACGGTGCGCCCGGATCGGCTCGACCTGCACGAGGTGCACCGCTTCCCGAACCGGCCGGTGCGCACGGCGGGCACCCTGCACTGGGACGTGCTCGGGCTCTACGCCGGCGTGCTCGACGGGTTGCGGGCGGCCGGCCGGGACGCCGGCCGGCTGGACGGGGTCGGCATCGACAGCTGGGCGGTCGACGTCGGGCTGCTGGACGCCGACGGCGCGCTGCTGGGCAACCCGCTGCACTACCGCGACGGCCGGCACGCCACCGCGGTGCCGGACGTGCACGCGGTCGTCCCGCCCGACGAGCTGTACCGGGTCAACGGCCTGCAGCACCTGCCGTTCAACACGGTGTTCCAGCTTGCCGCGGCCCGGGGGAGCGCGCAGTTCGCCGCCGCCCGGACGGCGTTGCTGGTCCCCGACCTGCTGGCGTACTGGCTCACCGGCGCGGTGGGCGCGGAGGTCACCAACGCCTCCACCACCGGGTTGCTCGACGCGACGACCCGGGAGTGGGCGTGGGACGTCGTCGACCGGCTCGGTCTGGACCGGGGGCTGCTGCCACCGCTGCGGCAGCCGGGGGAGCGGCTGGGCGAGCTGACCGCCGAGGTGCTCGCCGAGACGGGTCTGGCCGGGCCGGTCCCGGTGACCGCGGTCGGGTCGCACGACACGGCGTCGGCGGTGGTCGGGGTGCCTGCGGAGTCCGACCGGTTCGCCTACGTCTCGTGCGGCACGTGGTCGCTGGTCGGCCTCGAGCTGGACGCTCCGGTCCTCACCGAGGACAGCCGCCGGGCCGGGTTCACCAACGAGCTCGGGGTCGACGGCACGGTGCGCTACCTGCGCAACGTGATGGGGCTGTGGCTGCTGCAGGAGTCGGTGCGCACCTGGGCGGCCGCCGGCCTGCCCGCGGACCTGGCCGACCTGCTCGCCGCGGCGGCCCGGGTGCCGGCCTTCACCGCGGTCGTCGATCCCGACGACTCCCGGTTCCTGCCGCCGGGGGACATGCCGGCGCGCATCGCCGCGGTCTGCCGGGAGACCGGCCAGACCCCACCGCAGAGCCAGGCCGAGACGGTGCGCTGCATCCTCGACAGCCTGGCGCTGGCCTACCGGCGCACCGTCCGCCGGGCGGCGGAGCTCTCCGGCCGGGACGTCGAGGTGGTGCACCTGGTCGGCGGGGGCGCCCGCAACGAGTTGCTGTGCCAGCTCACCGCGGACGCGTGCGGCCTGCCGGTGGTCGCCGGCCCGGTCGAGGCCGCGGCCCTGGGCAACGCCCTGGTCCAGGCCCGTGCTGCCGGGGTGCTCGAGGGAGGGCTCGCCGAGTTGCGAGCGCTGCTCCGGGCCACCCAGGAGACGCGCACGTACCTCCCCTCGTCCGGTGCGGTGGCCGCGTGGGCGGCGGCGGACCGGCGGATCGGCCCGGTTTCCGGCTCGGGCTGATCAGTTCGGGCGGTCGGCTCCCGGACGCGGGGCCGACCGCCCGGACCCCCTCGGAGCGCCCGGGCGGTCACACCACGCCGGTGCCGTCCGACGGCGTGCAGATCGTCGCCTCTCCCGGCCGGCCCGTCGCCGATCGGTAGGCCGCGGTGATCGCCGCGGCCGCCGCTGCCGCGGAGTCGCGCTCCACCAGCGCCACCGCGCACCCCCCGAAGCCGGCCCCGGTCAGCCGCGCCCCGAGCACGCCTGCCGTGCCGCGGGCGATGCCGACCAGTGCGTCCAGCTCCGGGACGCTCACCTCGTAGTCGTCGCGCAGCGAGGCGTGCGACCGGTCCATCAGCCCCCCGAAGGCGCGCGCGTCCCCGCGCCGGAGCGCGTCGGCGGCGGCGAGCACCCGGGCGTTCTCCCCGACGACGTGCCGCGCCCGGCGCAGCTGCACGTCGTCGAGGAGGTGCGCGTGCTCGGCCAGCAGGTCGGGGGAGACGTCGCGCAGGGCCCGCAGACCGGGTTCGACCACGCGCAGCGTGGCGACCGCGGCCTCGCACTCGGCCCGCCGGTCGTTGTACGCGGACCCGGCCAGGGTCCGCGGAACGGCGCTGTCGAGGACGAGGATCGCCGTCCCGGCCGGCACGGGGACCGCCTCGGTGGCGAGGCTGCGGCAGTCGACGAGCACCGCGTGCCCGGCGACGCCGCCGGCGATCGCGAGCTGGTCCATGATGCCGGTGCGCACGCCGATGACCTCGTTCTCCACCCGCTGGCCGAGGCGGGCCAGCGTCTCCGGCGGGAGCGCGTCCCCGGTCAGCGCCAGCAGCGCGACCATCACGCCGAGCTCCAGCGACGCGGACGAGGAGAGGCCGGCCCCGATCGGCAGATCGCTGTCGATCACCAGGTCCGCGCCCGTCAGCTGGTGTCCCTCGTCCTGGAGCACGGCCGCGGCCCCGGCCACGTAGCGGGACCAGCCGGCGCCCTCCTGCGGCCGCAGGTCGGCCACCGCCCGGTCGTCGTTCCCGCCCATGCGCACGGCGGTCGTCCGCAGCCGGCCGTCGGACCGCCGGCGGGCCGCGACGACCGTGCCCCGGTCCAGGGCGGCCGGGAGCACGAAGCCGTCGTTGTAGTCGGTGTGCTCGCCGATCAGGTTGACCCGCCCGGGGGAGCGGACGACGAGATCGGGCTCGCCACCTACGGTCCGGGCGAAGGTCTCGCGAGCCGCGACGCCGCTCACGCGGTCACCTCCCGCAGCCGGGCGGCCGCGCTCTCGGGGGTGAGGTCGCGCTGCGGCTGCGCGAGCATCTCGTAACCGACCATGAACTTGCGCACCGTCGCCGAGCGCAGCAGCGGCGGGTAGAAGTGCCCGTGCAGGTGCCAGCCCGGGTGCTCGCGCCCGTCGGTGGGGCGCTGGTGCAGGCCCATCGTGTACGGGAAGGGCACCCCGAAGAGCCCGTCGTAGCAGCGGGCGAGCCGGCCCAGCGCGCCGGCCAACGCGTCCCGCCGGGCGCCGTCGAGGTCGGGCACCGCGCCGCAGTGTGCGCGCGGCAGCACGAGGGTCTCGAACGGCCAGACCGCCCAGAAGGGGACCAGCACGGTGACGTGCTCGTCGCGGAAGACGACGCGTTCGCCGTCGGCCTCCTCGACGGCCAGGTACTCGCAGAGCAGGCAGCTCCCCGCCTCGGCGGCGGCCTGCTGGGTGGCGAGCTCGCGCACCGCCTCGGTGGGCAGCCGTTCCTGCGCCCAGATCTGGCCGTGCGGGTGGGGGTTGCTGGCGCCCATGGCCGCGCCGCGGTTCTCGAACACCTGCACCCAGCTGACCCAGTCCAGCCCGCCGAGCTCGGTGTACTGGTCGGCCCAGGTGTCCACCACCGCGCGGATGCGGTGCTCCGGCAGCTGCCCGAGCGCGAGGTCGTGGCGGGGCGAGTAGCAGATCACCCGGCAGACGCCGCGCTCGCTCTCGGCGACCAGCAGGCCGGATCGGTCCGTGGCCGCGGCCGGCACGTCCGGGGTCAGCGCCGCGAAGTCGTTGTCGAATACGAAGGTGCCGTCGTACCGCGGGGTGCGCTGCCCGCCGGCCCGCTCGTTGCCCGGGCAGAGGTAGCAGCCGGGGTCGTAGGCGGGCAGCCGGGGCACCGCCGCGTCCTCGACCTGCCCCTGCCAGGGCCGGGCCGTGCGGTGCGGGGAGACGAGGACCCACTCGCCGGTGAGCGGGTTGCGTCGTCGGTGCGTGGAGTCGAACACCTGCTCAGCATGCGGGACGGCCCGATGGTCCCTCGCCACGGGACTCCGCGCTGGGTGCGGAGGAACCCTCGCGGCTGCCGGGCCGAGGCACGAGCGTGTGCGCCGACGCCCCGTTCCGGGCGCCAGAACGGGGCGTCGGCGCACACGTACGGGCTAGGTGCGGACCGGGGCCTCGCGGGCCGGGTCGTCGTCGCGGTCCTGGTCCAGGACGACGACCTCCTCGACCGCCTCGGGCGCGGAGAGCGCGGCCAGCTCCTCCTCGGAGTTGACCGCCTCACCGCGGGCGACCATGCCGGCGTAGTCCGAAAGCGGGATCTCCTTCAGCGCCAGCGCCAGCAGGAACGCGACGCCGAGGATCGGGACCAGGTACCAGAACACCGGGGCCAGGCTGCTGGCGTAGGCGTCGACGATCGCGGACCTCAGCGGCTCACCGGCGGCGTCCACCGCGGCCGGCACCAGGGTGTCCGGCGAGGTGATGCCGGCGCGGGCCGCCTGCTCGGCGTTCGTGGTGAGCGCCCCGGTCAGGTTCTCGGCCAGCCGGCTGGTGAACAGCGTGCCGAAGACCGCGACGCCCAGGGTGGCGCCGACCTCGCGGAAGTAGTTGTTCGTCGAGGTGGCGGTGCCGATCTGGGTGGCGGGCACCGCGTTCTGGGCCGCCAGCACGACGTTCTGCATGACCAGGCCGAGACCCGCGCCGAGCAGGAAGAACATCGCCCCGATCGTCCAGAGCGAGGTGTCGCCGGTGAGGCTGGTCATCCACACCATCGCCGCCGTGATCACGCCGACGCCGGCGACGGTGAAGACCTTGTACCGGCCGCTCCTGGCGATGTACACCGCCGAGCTCTGGATGGTGACGATGATGCCGGCCGTCATCGGCAGCATCAGCAGGCCGGAGTTCGCCGCGGACAGCCCGGAGGCCATCTGCAGGAACGTGGGCATGAACGCGATGGCGGAGAACATGCCCAGGCCGACGGCCAGCCCCAGCGCGGTGGCGACCACGAACGTGGGGTTGCGGAAGAGCGTCATCGGGATGATGGGCTCGGCGGCGCGGCGCTCGATCGCCACGAAGACGGCGGTGGCGGCCACCAGCGCGGCGAGCAGCGAGAGCGCCTGCCACGAACCCCAGCCGTCGCGGCCCCCGAAGTCGGTGAACAGCACCAGGGACGTCGTCGCGGCCGACAGCGCCAGGATGCCCGCGTAGTCCACCGGGGTGGTGCTCCGCTTGCGCGGCAGGGTCAGGGCGAACCAGCCGATGGCGAGCACCGCCAGGCCGACCGGCACGTTGATCCAGAACGCCCACTCCCAGCCGAACGCCGGGTGGTCGGTGAAGAAGCCGCCGACCAGCGGGCCGGCGACGGCGGAGAGGCCGAAGAGCGCGCCGATCGGGCCCATGTACTTGGCCCGCTCCCGCGCCGGGACGATGTCGGCGATGATCGCCTGGGCCAGGATCATCAGCCCGCCGCCGCCGAGGCCCTGCACCCCGCGCCAGACGACCAGCCAGGTGAAGTCCGGCGACAGCGCGGCGCCGACGCTCGCGACGGTGAACAGGGCGATGGCGACGAGGAACAGGGTCCGGCGGCCCCAGAGGTCGCCGAACTTCCCGTAGACCGGCATGACCAGGGTGGTGGCCAGCAGGTAGGCGGTGGTCATCCACGCCATGTGGGAGACCCCGCCCAGCTCGCCGACGACCGTCGGCATCGCCGTCGAGACGATCGTCTGGTCCAGGGCGGCCATGAGCATGCCGGCGAGCAGGGCGCCGAAGATGGTGTTGATCCGCCGCCGGGTCAGGACGATCGGCGGGGCACCGGCGTCGGTCGGTGCCGTGGTGGGGGCGGGCAACGGAGCTCCTCGGGAAGGGACGGCGCTGCAGGCGCAGCGGCGGCTCGGGTCGGGGGTGCGGACGGCGGTGTCCGCGGCGGGTCAGCGGGTCGCAGGAGGCGGGGCGGGCAGCCCGGCGGTGAGGACGTCCCAGGCCTCGTCGACGAGGTCGGGCAGCGAGGCGGTGAAATCCGTGGCCAGCCACCGTTGCAGCGACACCCGCATGGCGCAGGCCTGCACCGAGGCCAGCAAGGTCGGGTAGACGTCGGCGTCCACCCGGGTGCCGGTGCGCTCGGCGATCGCCGCGGCCAGCGCCCGCTCGGACTCGCCGAACGCGGCGACCAGCCGCTGGACGAGCGGGGGATGGGCATCGATCACCGTCATGCGCAGCGGCCACAGCGCGGACTCGTCGGCCATCTCCCGCGCCCGCTGCCGGTGGACCGCGCGCAGCGCCTCGACCGGGGTCTCGGCGGCCGGGCGATCGGCGAACTCTGAGGCGACCTTCGTGAGGTCCGCGGGGTCGAGGCCCACCACCGCGTCGACCTTCGTGGCGAAGTAGTTGAAGAAGGTGCGGGGGGAGACCTCGGCGCGGTCGGCGATCTCCTCGACCGACACGGCGTCCAGCCCGCGTTCGGCGACGAGCTCGAGCGCGGCCCGGTGCAGCGCCAGCCGGGTGGCGAGCTTCTTCCGCTCGCGCAGGCCGTCGGTCACATCATGGGAGCATGCACGAATAATGCACTGACTGCAAGTTTGCATATCTTGCAGCGTGTTGGCGGCAGGACCTCGCGCCCGCTCGTCGCAGGCAGGTGGTCGGTCAGCCCGCCGCGGTATTCGCCGGTACGCGGATGAGGTTGTCGTAGCGGTCGGTGCGCGACTGCTTGTCGGCGTACATCCGCTCGTCGGCGCGGCGGACCAGGTCCTCCACCGAGCACGGCTCCCGCGGGTCCCAGAGCTCGGCGCCGATGGAGAACCGGAGCTCGAAGGCGGCGCTGGAGCCGGCGTTGAAGGAGTCGAGCGCGTCCTGCACCCGCGAACGGGCGGTGGCCGCGTCCGCGCCGTCGCCGAGGAGGACGACGAACTCGTCCCCCCCGAGCCGGCCGAGGACGTCGCCGGACCGGCACGCCGCCCGCAGCACCGCCGCGGCCGAGGCGATGGCCCGGTCGCCCTCCTCGTGACCCAGGACGTCGTTCACCTGCTTGAGGCCGTCGAGGTCGAGGAAGACGGCCAGCCGCGTCTCGCCGGCCCGGGCGGCCCGGGCCAGCTCCAGCTCCGCCAGCTCGAACCAGCCCCGTCGGTTGTGGATCCTGGTGAGCTCGTCGGTCGAGGCGATCACCGCCATCGCCTGTTCCCGGCGACGGCTCAGCACGACCAGCGCGGTCCCGGTGGTCAGCAGCAGGGCCAGCACGAGCAGCTGGCTGCGCAGGCTGGCCCGCTCCAGGTGCCCCTGGAAGGCCTCCCGGGTCTGCACGCTGAACACCAGCCAGCTGGTGCCGTCGACGCGCTGCCAGGCGCTGACGTGGTCGGTGCCGCTCTCGTCGGTGTCCACGATGCCGTTCCCGCCGCCGGTGCGCGCGGCCGCCAGCACCTCGGGGTAGGGCAGCGGGGCCCCGATCAGCTCCGGCTCCGGGGCGCCGACGACGAGCCCGGCGGCGTCGACGATCCAGCCCTCGCCCTCCCCGGCGGTGAAGTACTCGGTGCTGGTCTCGCGAGCCGACCAGAAGCAGACGAACAGGCCGGCGCTCCCGTCGGACAGCCGGACCGGGGCACCCAGCGCGAGGGCGGGCTCGGCGCCGATGGTCACGATCCCGGACAGCGGGACCTCGCCGGCTGCCGGATCGCGGACCGCCGCGACCAACGGCTCGAACCCCGGGTCGGTGGGGGAGGCGGCGTCGCCGGTGGGCGCGTAGGACGCCACGATCTGACCGCGGGTGTTGAAGACGGCGGCACCGAGGTCCATGGCGCCGCCCGAGGTGACGACGATCTTCTGGATCCGCGCGGCGTCCTGTTCCGCAGCCGGCCCGTCCGTGGGCGTGGCGCTGAACGGCGGGACGCCGGACTGCTCCTGGACCGTCATGACCGAGGCCAGCTGGACGAAGCCGTCCCGCACGGTCTGGGCCGTCAGCTGACCGAGGACCGCCACCTGCTGGACGCGGTCCTCCCGGTGCTGGTCGATCGCGAGCGCGCCGGCCGCGTGCGTGGACACCAGCCCGAGCACACCCATCACCCCGACCAGCAGGCCGGACACCACGAGGGCACCCCGGCTGCGCCGTCCCCCCGAGCTGGTGCTCGTGCTGTCGTGTGCCACCTCGCGCCCCTTCCGGCCGACGCAGTCCCATCGGGTGTTCCCGGCCGACCTTGAGCTACGACGCGGCCCGCGGGTGCCGGCCACCTCGTACGGGTGAGCCGGCACAGGCCGGGCGGAGGACGACCTGCCCGCAGTCCCGGCGGGTGGCAGGCTCGGGGCCGTGGCGCGCGTGGGTCTGGTGCTGGGCGGGGGCGGCGTCGTCGGGCAGGCCTACCACTCGGGCGTGCTGGCCGTGCTGCAGCACGACGTGGGCTTCGACGCGCGGACGGCCGACATGATCGTCGGGACGTCGGCCGGCTCGATCACCGGCGCCCTCCTGCGGCTGGGCGTCGCCGCCGAGGATCTCGCCGCGTGGACGGTGAAGGCACCGCTGTCCGGCGACGACGCCGTGCTCCGGCAGGTGGCCGAGGTGTCGGTGCCCGAGCTCGCGCCGTTCCGGCCCTGGGAACTGGTACGCCGCCCGCTGCGGCTGCCCGGGCGGCACATGGTGCAGCGGGCGCTCACCCGGCCGCTGCAGTTCCGCCCGATGGCCGCGGGCATGGCGCTCCTGGCGCCGGGGCGGCGCGACGTCGTCGAGCAGCTGGCGGCGCTCCGGGAGCTGGCCGGCCCGGGCTGGCCCGACCGCGACCTGTGGGTGTGCGCAGTGCGCCGGCGGGACGGTCGCCGCATCGTGTTCGGCCGCCCAGGTGCGCCGGAGGCGCCGCTGCACCTGGCCGTCGGGGCCTCGTGCGCGGTGCCGGGCTACTTCGCCCCGGTCACGGTCGGGCGGCACGACTACGTCGACGGCGGTGCGCACTCACCGACCAACGCCGCCGTCCTGCGCGGGCAGGGGCTGGACCTCGTCGTCGTCGTCGCGCCGATGAGCGGTCCCACCGGGTGGCGGCCCGGCGTGTTCCCGGCGGCCCGCCGCTACTCGGACCGACTGCTGCAGCGCGAGGTGCGGGCGCTCGAGGCCGACGGCGTCGCGACGGTCGTCTTCCGGCCCGGGCCCGGTGAGCAGCTGGTGATGGGCAACGACATGATGTCGCGCGCCCGGCTGGACGAGGTCGTGCAGCAGTCGTTCCTGACGGCGGGGGCCCACGCGGCCAAACCGGAGGTTGCCGTGCTGCTCCGCGCGGCCGCCGGCCGCGGCTGATCCCCGGTCAGAACGAGGCGTCCAGCTGGGCGAGCAGCGTGGGGCCGTCCCAGGTCGGCGGCGGCATGATCCGCCGGATGGTCAGCAGCGGGTACGCCGGGTCCTGGGGATCGGCGAGCTGGAACGCCGCCCGGTAGCCGGCCGCTGCCACGTGGGGCAGCGCCTCCGGCGACCACATCCCGTGCGGGTAGGCCAGCACCTCCACCGGGTGCCCGAGGATCTCGCCCAGCTCGGCCCGCGGCTGGTCCAGCTGCGTCGCCCACTCGTCGCCGGTCAGCCGGTCGACCCGCTGGTGGTCCCAGGTGTGCGCACCGATGGTCATGCCGGCCCGGTCCAGCTCGCGCAGCTGCTCGGCGCTGAGCCAGTCCGCCTTGCCGAGGACCACGGTCATCGGGAAGAAGGCCGCCGGGTAGCCGAACTCCTGGAGCACGGGGAGGCCCACCGAGTGGTGGGTCGCCGAGCCGTCGTCGAAGGTGAGCACGACGGGCCGGTCGGGCAGCGGTGCGCCGAACTGCAGGTGGTCCAGGAGCTCCGGGACGCCGATCGGGGTGCGGCCACCGTCGCGCAGCGCCTGCAGCTGGGCTCGGAAGGCCGCCGGCGGGGTGATCATCGTGCGGGCGTACGCGCTGTCCTCGGCGCGGAACTCGCGCAGCTGGTGGAAGCAGAGCACCGGCACGGTCGACCGGGCCAGCACCTCCTCCGCGGTCGCCGGGGTCGGCGGAGCGCTGGACGGAGCCGGCGTGTCCGCCGGCGTCGGCGTGCCCGGTCGCGACGTGCGGGGGCTGCGCCCGGTGGGAGCGGCCGAGCGGTCGGCGGCCGGGCTGGAGCAGGCCCCGAGCAGGGTGGCCCCGGCCGCGGCGAGGAACGTCCGTCTGCGCACGGCCCCACCCTCGCGAGCAGCCGCCGCCGGGGCAAGGAGGCCGACCGCGGACCCCGCTGACGGGTGCCGCCGGCGGGCCCCTACCGTGCTCGGGGCGAGCCCGGGGCGGGCCGGGGACGAGGAGGTGCGGGGCCGGATGGACGCTCTCCTCCCGGGCGGGCTGCTGCCCGAGGGGCTCACCGGCGGCGTCTTCCTGCTCCTGCTGCTCGCCGCGCTGACGGCCGGGTGGATCGACGCCGTGGTCGGGGGCGGCGGTCTCGTGCAGCTGCCCGCGCTGCTGCTCGTCCCGGGGATGAGCCCCGTGCAGGCGCTGGCCACCAACAAGCTGGCGTCGGTGTTCGGCACCACGACCAGCGCCGTCACCTACTACCGCCGGGTCCACCCCGACCTGCGGACCGCCCTGCCGATGGCCGGGGTGGCCCTGGTGGGCAGCATCGCGGGGGCCTCGGTGGCCGCGGCGCTCCCGGCCGCGGTCTTCAAACCGGTCATCGTCGTCGCGCTCGTCGGCATCGCCGCCTTCACGCTGCTGCGGCCGTCGCTCGGCGAGGTGACCGAGCTGCGGCACAGCGGGCGGCGGCACCACGGCGTCGCCGCGGCGGTCGGTGCGGCCATCGGGTTCTACGACGGCATCCTCGGCCCCGGGACCGGCTCCTTCCTGGTGTTCGCGCTGGTGTCGCTCCTGGGCTACGACTTCCTGCACGCCAGCGCCAAGGCCAAGATCGTCAACGTCGCCACCAACCTGGGCGCCCTGGTCTTCTTCGTGCCCTACGGCGCGGTGTTCTGGGGCCTCGGCATCCTGATGGGCGCCGCCAACATGCTCGGTGGCTACCTGGGCTCGCGCACTGCGACCACCCGCGGCAGCGGCTTCATCCGCGTCGTCTTCCTCGTGGTCGTCACCGCGCTGATCGGCCGGCTCGGCTGGGACGTCTGGGCCGAGAACATCCGTCCGCTCGTCGACTGACCCGGCGGACCGGTGGACAGCCGGGTCGCCCGCCGACAGACTGCCGGGACGACGCGGACGGCGAGGTCAGCGGGAGGTTCGGATGCCCTATCCCTTCGACCGGGGCGGCAGCGGGACCGGGCCGGACGGCATCCGCCGCTACACCGGCCTGCCGCAGAACCTGGTGCAGCTGCTGCGCGCCGCCGTCGATGCCCACCCCGACGCCGAGGCGCTGGTCGAGCTCGGCGGCGAGCGCGTCACCTACCGGGAGCTGTGGGAGCGGGCGTCCCGCGTCGCCGGCGGGCTCCGGGCGGCCGGGGTGGCGCCGGGCGACCGGGTGGCGAACCGGCTGGGCAACGGCACCGACTGGGTGCTCGCCTTCTGGGGGACGCTGCTCGCCGGCGCCGTCGTCGTCCCGGTCAACACCCGGTTCGCCGAGCCGGAGGTGCGCTACGTCGTCGAGGACTCCGGTGCCGCGCTCGTCGTCGGGCCCGGCGCGGCACTGCCCGACGGCGAGCCGCTCGCCGTCACCGACCAGGGGCACACCGACCTGGCCGGGATCTTCTACACCAGCGGCACGACCGGCTTCCCCAAGGGTGCGATGACCACCCACGAGAACTTCCTGTCCAACGTCGAGACCTGCCTGCGCTGCCTCGGGCTGCCGCGGGACGAGCGGCTCTCGACGCTGATCTCGGTGCCGCTCTTCCACGTGACCGGGTGCAACTCCCAGCTGCTGGTCGTCACCGCGCTGGCCGGGACGTCGGTGATCATGCCGGCGTTCGAGGTCGGCGCCTTCCTGCGGGCGATCGAGGAGGAGCGCATCTCCGTGCTCACCACCGTCCCGGCGATCTACTGGCTGGCGCTCCAGCAGCCCGGTTTCGCCGACGTGGACACCTCGTCGGTGCGGGCGGTCAGCTACGGCGGCGCGCCGATCGCCCCGGACCTGGTGCACCGCATCAAGGCGGCGTTCCCGACGGCCCGGGTGGGCAACGGCTTCGGCCTGACCGAGACGTCCTCGGTCTCGACCTACCTGCCCGACGAGTACGCCGCCGAGCACGCCGACTCCGTCGGGTTCGCCGCCCCCGTCGTCGACCTCGACGTGGCCGATCCGGACCCGGCCACCGGTGTGGGCGAGCTGCTGATCCGCGGCCCGAACGTGGTCGCCGGCTACTGGCGCAAGCCCGAGCAGACGGCGGAGACCTTCGTCGACGGGTGGCTGCACAGCGGCGACCTGGCCCGCATCGACGACGAGGGGCTCGTGTACGTCGTCGACCGCAAGAAGGACATGATCAACCGCGGCGGGGAGAACGTGTACTGCGTCGAGGTGGAGAACGCCCTGGCCGCCCACCCCGCCGTGGGCGAGGTCGCCGTCGTCGGCGTGCCCGACCCGATGATGGGGGAGAAGGTCGGCGCCGTCGTCGTCCCGCGTCCGGGGCAGGAGCTCGACCCGGCCGGCCTGCTGGCCTTCGCCCGTGAGCGGCTCGCCGACTTCAAGGTGCCGCAGTTCGTCTCCGTGCGCGCCGATCCGCTGCCGCGCAACCCCGGCGGCAAGGTGCTCAAGCCGCCGCTGCGCGAGCAGACGGACTGGCAGACCGCCCACTCACCCCGCTGAAGAAGGACCACCCTTCCCCCCACGCCTCGCCCGCTCGGCGCGGGCCCCTGAAGGGTGGCCGTCCGGAACACCGCACAACACCTGGGAGGCCCCGCAGTGCCCACCGTCGAGACCGTCCGTGGCCCGATCGACACCGCCGAGCTCGGTGCGACCCTCATGCACGAGCACGTGTTCGTGCTCTCGACCGAGCACGTGCAGAACTACGGCACCGGCGACTGGTGGGACGAGGACGAGCGGGTCGCCGACGCGGTCGACCAGCTGAACGAGCTCAAGGCGCTGGGCATCGACACGATCGTCGACCCGACGGTGTGGGGACTGGGGCGCTACATCCCGCGGGTGCAGCGGGTCGCCGAGCAGACCGACATCAACATCGTCGTGGCGACCGGGCTCTACACCTACGACGAGATCCCGCACCAGTACGAGCACCGCGGCCCGGGGCTGCTGCTCGACCTGCCGCGTGACCCGATGGTCGACGACTTCACCGGCGACATCCGCGATGGCATCGCCGGCACCGGGGTGAAGGCCGCGTTCCTCAAGTGCGTCATCGAGGCGAAGGGGCTCACGTCGGGCGTCGAGCGGACCGTGCGCGCCGTCGCCGCGACCCACCGGGAGACGGGCGCGCCGATCACCGTGCACACCTCGTCGCACACCGGCGCCGGCCGGCTGGCGGTGCAGGTCTTCGGCGAGGAGGGCGTGGACCTCACCAAGGTCGTCATCGGGCACGCCGGGGACAGCAACGACCTCGACTACCTGAGCGAACTGGCCGAGGCCGGCTGCCTGCTCGGCATGGACCGGTTCGGCCTCGACATCTACAACCCGACCTCCTCGCGGGTGGACACCATCGTCGCGCTGGCCGAGCGGGGCTACGCCGACCGGATGGTGCTCGCCCACGACGCCAGCTGCTACATCGACTACTTCCCGGGCGCCGAGGGGCAGGCCGCGAAGCAGCAGATCGCGCCGAACTGGAACTACACGCACATCAGCAGGGACGTGCTGCCGATGCTGCGCGAGCGCGGGATGACCGAGGAGCAGCTCCGCCAGATGCTGGTCGACACGCCGCGGCGCTACTTCGAGTAGGGCGGGCGGGCCACCCGGGCGCCGTCCGGCGACACGGCCACCGGATCCCCGCGGGGCGTCCGGTGGCCGTGTCCGCGCTCAGCGGCCGGTGAACACCGGCGGGCGCCGGCCCAGGAAGGCCGCGACCCCCTCGGCGAAATCGGCCGTCGCGGCCAGCTCGGCCTGCCCGGACGCCTCCCGCTCCAGGGCCGGCTCGAGCTCGCCCAGGCTCGCCGCGTTGATCGCCGCCTTGGTCCGGGCGAGCGCGGCGGGGGGGCCGGCTGCCAGGCGGGCGGCCAGCTCGGCCCCGTCGGCCTGCAAGCGGTCGTCGTCGACCACCAGGGCGGCCAGCCCGCACGCCAGGGCCTCCTCGGCGGGCATCTTCTCGGCCAGCAGGGCCATCCGCATGGCGCGCCCCCGTCCGGCGGAGGCGGCGACCAGCGCGGTGGCGCCGCCGTCGGGCATCAGGCCGATCCGGGTGAAGGCGAGCATGAGGTACGCCGACCGGCTCATCACCACCAGGTCGCAGGCCAGCGCCAGCGAGCAGCCGACGCCCGCCGCGGGGCCGTGCACCAGGGCCAGCACGGGTACCGGGACGTCGCGGATCGCCCGGACGGCCCGGTTGGCCGCCTGCACGGAGACCTCCTCCTCCGAGCCGCCCAGGTCGGCGCCGGAGGAGAAGGCCCGCCCGGCACCGGTGAGGGACACCGCGCGGATGCCGGGGTCCCGGCCGGCGGCGGTCACCGTCGCGGCGAGGTCCTCGAGCAGCTCGGTGGTGACGGCGTTGAGCGACTGCGGCCGGTCCAGGACCAGGCGCAGCACGCCGTCGGTGACGCTGCGCTCGAGACCGCTGGTCGCGGTGCCGGCGGTCACTGCATCACCAGGGCGTCGCGCCGCACCTGCTCGCGCAGCGGGGACTTGAGGATCTTCCCCGAGGCGTTGCGCGGCAGCTCGTCGAGCACCACCACCTTGGTGGGCTTCTTGTACGACGCGAGGCGCGTGCCGCAGAAGTCGATCAGCTCGCGCTCGGCCGGCGGGTCGGCGGGGTCGTGCGGGACCACCACGGCGACGGGCGTCTCGCCCCACCGGGGGTGCGGCCCGCCCACGAGGGCGACCTCACGCACCTTCGGGTGGTCGGCGATCACGGCCTCCACCTCGGCGCTGTAGATGTTCTCCCCGCCGGAGATGATCATGTCCTTGAGGCGGTCGACGACGTAGTAGAAGCCGTCCTCGTCGACGCGCACGAGGTCGCCGGAGTGGAACCAGCCGCCGCGGAAGGCCTCCTCGGTCGCCGTCGGGTTGTTCCAGTAGCCCACCATGGTCTGCGGTCCGCGGTAGACGATCTCGCCGATCTCGCCCTGGGGGACGTCCTCCATCGCCGGGTCCACGACGCGCACGGACACCAGCGGCACCGGCTTGCCGATGGAGCCGATCTTGGTGATGGCGTCCTCGCCGGGGAGCACGGTGGTGATCGGCGACATCTCCGTCTGCCCGAAGGTGCACACGTTCGGCACGCCGGGGAACGCCTCGGCCATGGCGCGCAGCACCGCCGGGGTGGCCGGCGCCGCACCCCAGGCCATGCTCCGCAGCCGGATGTCCCGGCCGGGGATGGTGGGGCTGGCGCAGACCGCCTGCCACTGCGTCGGGACCAGGAAGGCGCTGGTGGCGCCCTCGGCCTCGAGCAGGTCCAGGAACGCCTCGGGATCGAATGCCCCGGTGGGGGTGATCACGGTCGTGAAGCCGAGGACGAGGTTCGGCACGAGCGCGCCGACGGCGGCGATGTGGAACATCGGCGAGGTGACGAGGCTGATCTCGTCGTCCCGGACCAGGCGGAACGCCTGCACCAGCGTGAGCGTCTGCCCCAGCAGGTTCTCGTAGGTGAGCATCGCCCCCTTGGGCAGCCCGGTCGTGCCGGAGGTGTACATGATGAAGGCGACGTCCTCGAGCCGGTCGGGGCCGGCCGCGGGGTGCGGCTCGGAGCCGGTGAGCACCTCCTCGTAGCGCTCGGCACCGGGGCCGGCACCGGCGACGTCCTCCCCGACGACGAGGCAGGGCAGCCCGCCCGCCCGGTCGGCCCGGACACCGGCGACCAGGGGCGCCAACGGCTCCTCGACGACGACCGCGCAGGAGCCGGAGTTCTCGGCGAGGAAGGCCACCTCGGTGGCGACCAGGCGGAAGTTCACCGGGACGGCGATCGCGCCGAGCCGGTTGACCGCGATCAAGGTCTCGACGAACTCCGGGCGGTTGGTGAGCAGCATCAGCACCCGGTCACCGGCGCCGACCCCGCGGTCCTCGAGCGCCCGCGCGAGCCGCCGGGTCCGGTCCTCGAGCTCCCGCCAGGTCGTCGTCGCGCCGCGGAAGCGCAGCGCCGCGCGCTCCGGGTGGGTGGCGGCGTGCTTGGCGACCTGGTGCACCCAGGTGAGCCGCTGCTGCGGGTGGTGGGCGGTGTCCATGCCTGTCGTGTCCTCCCTGCTGGTGCGGACGGTCACCGGGTGGCCGTCCGCGGGTCGTCGTCGATGTCGTCGGAGAGGTGCTGCGGGTTCCAGACCAGCAGCCGGTCGGTGGTCATCGCGTGGAGCGCGGCGGCCAGGTCCGGGTCGGCGACGTCGACGTCGCCGACCCGGATGCGCTCGGCCAGCTCCGTCTCGTCGCGCACGCCGAGGTCGGCGAGCAGCTGCTCGTACCGGGCCTGCGCGGCGGGGCCGAGCTCGAGTTCGCGTTCCAGTGCGGCCAGCAGGTTGGCGGCGACGCGGGCCTGGAAGGAGAGCGTGCCGGTGGTCCCGGGCATCACCTCGCGCTCCAGGAACTCCCGGACGGCGACGACGACCTCGCGGGCGTCGGGGAACGTGTGCAGCATCAGGCCGGCCTCCCGTCGGCGGTGCGGCGGCCGAGCATGCGGAGCAGGTCGAACTCCTGCTCGGCGACCCGCCGGCCGATGGCCGCGAGCTCCACGGAGCGGGTCGCCCCGGAGAAGTGCCGCTGCGCCTGCACCATCGATCCCACGCCCCAGTTGAGGGTGCCCGCGACCTGCCACCAGTGGACGACCTCGGGATCCGGGCGTGCGCCGCCGGCCTCCTCGTAGGCGTCGAACAGCTGGCGGAACCCGCCCACGCCGGCGACCGGCCGCGGGCCGCCGAACCGCCAGGCGCGGATGCTCAGGTAGCCGAGGTCCTCCATCGGGTCCCCCCGGTGCACGAGCTCCCAGTCGAGGACGGCCCGCAGCCCGGTGGGGCCCACGATCACGTTGCCGAGCCGGAAGTCGCCGTGCACCAGGCACGGGTCAGCGGCAGGTCCGGGCCGCGATGCCGCGAGCCAGGCGAACGCCAGCTCCAGCACCGGCCGGGCGACACCGACGGCCTCGTACCGCGCCCGGAGGTCCTCGACGAGGTCGACCCGGGGGATGTCCGGGACCTGGTCGGCGGCGATGCCGTGGATGCGTGCGGCGGCGCGACCCAGGTCGGCGGCGAGCACTTCCCGGGCGGGCGCGTACCGGTCGTCGCGGAGGATCCGGCGGGCGATCGTCTCGCCCTCGACGAAGGACATGAGCAGGTAGGGGGCGCCCAGGACCTCCGCGTCGGCCGACCAGTCGAGCAGCTCGGGGACCGGGACGCCGTGCCGACGGGCGGCACCGATCGCGAGCGCCTCGCGCCGCATCTCGTCGGGGCGCGGTTCCGACGGCGGGTCCCGCCGGAGGACGAGCCGCGGGCCGGACCCCTCGTCGCCTGCCGCGGTGAGCGTCCACGTCTCGCGGCTCGCACCGCCGGACAACCGGCGCAGATCGCGCACGGTGACCGGACGCCCGAGGACCTCCGCCAGCCGGCGCCCGAGCGCGACCGCCAGCCGGTCCACCTCCGACGGTTCGCCGCCGCCGGCCACCTCCGGCCGCATCGCCGCCACCTCCACGGGCACCTTCCTTGAACGCTCGCTCAGGGCACGCGACTCCAGCGGCCGCAGCCAGTGAACGGGATCACGTCGGACCGGCGCAAGGGGTTGACATGGATCACAGTTTGCATTGTCCTATGTAGCGCTCGCTCAGTGAGCGTCCAACCCGTGGAGCCGCGTCTGAGGCGGTTTCCGCCCAACAGTGGAGGTTGCCTTGAGCCGCCGTCGTCCCGTCGTCGCCATGACCTGCGCCGCTCTCGTGCTGACCGCCTGCGGAGGGCGCGCCGACAGCACGGCCGCCTCCGCCGACGGGGGCGAGTGCGACCCCGGGATCACCGACTCCACGATCCGGATCGGCTCGAGCCTGCCCATGTCCGGCGCGGGCGCGGTGTACGGCTCCATCGGCCGGGCCGCCCAGGCGTACTTCGAGGACCTCAACGCCGCCGGTGGCGTGGAGATGGGCGACGGGGTGACCCGCACCGTGGAGTACCGGGCGATGGACGACGCCTACGACCCGGCGCGCACGGTCAGCAACACGCGCACCCTGGTCGAGCAGGACCAGGTGTTCGCGATGATGAACGTCCTGGGCACCTCGCCCAACCTCGCCATCGGCGACTACGTCGCCGGCAACGGCGTGCCCAACCTCTTCGCCATGACGGGCACGGACGAGTTCATGGCCCAGGACGAGTACTGGTCCATGGGGTTCCTCCCGCAGTACGAGTTCGAGGCCCAGGTCATGGCCGACTACGTGCTGGAGCAGAACCCCCAGGCGAAGGTCGGCCTGCTCTACCAGAACGACGGCTTCGGAAAGGGCATGCTGGCGAACTTCCAGCGGGAGTTCGAGGGCACCGGGGTCGAGATCGTCAGCGAGCAGGCCTACGAGCAGTCCGGTGGATCGGCCGACTCCCAGGTCGTCAACCTCGCCAACTCCGGCGCCGACGTGTGGCTCAACTACGCCACCGGCACCTTCATGACGCAGTCGCTGAAGAAGGCGCACGAGATCGGCTGGCAGCCGTTGACCCTGGTGACCTCCGGGACCAACCACGCGCAGGCCGTCATGCAGCCGGCCGGTGAGGGCGCCGTGGACGCGGTCTCCTTCACCTGGCTCAAGGACGTCTCCGACCCCGGCTGGGCCGAGGACGAGGGGATGCAGGCCTGGCAGGCGTTCGCGGAGAAGCACGGCGGGGACTTCGAGGCCGCCGACTCCACGGCGGCGAACGGCTACACCGTCGCGCAGGCCATGGTGGAGGTGCTCGAGCAGATGGAGGGCTGCACCCGGCAGGACATGCTCGACGCCGCCCAGAACCTCTCGGGTGTCGCGCCCGACCTGTTCCTCCCCGGCGTGACCATGGAGACCTCGCCCGACTACCCCTACACCACCACCCAGGTGCAGATGATGACCTTCGACGGCACCACCTGGGAGCTGCAGGGCGACGTCATCGAGCGGTCCCGGTGACCCGGTGACGGCGACCACCGCGGACCCCGCCCCGGTCGGGGATGCGTTCCTCTCCGTGCGCGACGTCCAGCTCCGCTTCGGCGGCGTCGTCGCCCTGGACGGCCCGTCGTTCGACCTCCGCCGGGGCACCATCTGCGGGCTGATCGGCCCCAACGGTGCCGGGAAGACGACGCTGTTCAACTGCATCAGCCGTCTGTACGAGCCGGACTCGGGCGCGATCGAGCTCGAGGGGCGCAACCTGCTGGCGCTGCGGACCGAGCAGATCGCCGAGGTCGGCATCGCCCGGACGTTCCAGAACCTGGGCCTGTTCGGATCGATGACGGTGCTGGAGAACGTGCTCGCCGGCGGCTACCACCGCACCCGGGCGGGGTTCTGGCCGAGCGCGCTGGGGCTGCCGGGGGTGCGGCGGGAGGAGCGGGCGGAGATCGACCGGGCGCGGGCCCTGCTCGACGACCTGGGGCTGTCGCACGTCTCGTCGTCCCTGGCCGCCGGCCTGCCCTACGGGACCCTCAAGCGGGTCGAGCTCGCCCGCGCGCTGATGGCCAGGCCCCGGCTGCTCATGCTCGACGAGCCGGCCAACGGGCTCATCCACGAGGAGGTCCTCGAGCTGGCCGACACCATCCGGGGGCTCTGCGACGCACACCGCCTCTCGGTGCTCCTCGTCGAGCACCACATGGCGATGGTCATGCGGGTCTCCGACCAGGTCGTGGTGCTGAACCTGGGCCGCAAGATCGCCGACGGGACGCCGGACCAGGTGCGCGCGGACCCCGACGTGGTCGAGGCCTACCTGGGGGCACCGGCATGAGCCTGCTCGAGGTCGAGGACCTGGACGCCGGCTACGGGCCGGTCGAGGTGCTGCACGGGGTGGGCCTCTCGGTGGACCACGGGGAGGTGGCGGTGGTGCTCGGCGCCAACGGGGCGGGGAAGACCACGCTGCTCCGGGCGCTGTCGGGCATGATCCGCGGCAGCGGCCGGGTGTGCTTCGACGGGCAGGAACTCGTCGGGCTGCCCAGCGAGCGCATCGCCGCGCTGGGTGTCGCGCACGTCCCGCAGGGCCGGGGCACGTTCGGCTCGATGACGGTGCAGGACAACCTGCGCGTCGGGGCCTACCTGCGCACCGACCGGGACGAGCGCCGGCACCTGGACCACTGGTACTCGGTCTTCCCGCGCCTGGGTGACCGCCGCGACCAGCAGGCCGGCAGTCTCAGCGGCGGCGAGCAGCAGATGCTCGCCATCGCCCGGGCGCTCATGCCCTCGCCCCGGCTGCTCCTGCTCGACGAGCCGTCGCTGGGCCTGGCCCCGAACACGACCCGCTCGCTGTTCGAGTCGCTGCGGCAGATCAACGCCGAGACGGGCACGGCGATGCTCGTGGTCGAGCAGAACGCCCAGCTGGCCCTGGACATCGGCAGCTCCGCCGTGCTGCTCGAGGCCGGCCGGGTCGTCTCCTCCGGACGGGCCGCGGACCTGCGCGACAACGACGACATCCGCCGGGCCTACCTCGGCTACTGACCCTCACACGGCCCTGCCCCCGGGTGCGGCCGAAGGAGCACACATGGAACTGCTGTTGCAGCAGGTGGTGGACGGCATCGCCACCGGAGCGCTGTACGGGGCGCTCGCGCTGAGCGTCGTACTGGTGTACCGGGCCTCGGGGATCGTCAACTTCGCGCAGGGCGAGATGGCCATGTTCGCGGCCTTCCTCACCTGGCAGCTCTACGCGTGGGGGACCCCTCTCGCCGTGGCGATCCTGATCGCGATGGTGGTCGCCTTCGCCTTCGGCGCGGGCGTGGAGCGGGTGCTCATCCGCCCGTTCGGCACGAGCCCGTCGGCGCATCTCTCCCTCATCATCGTCACGCTGGGGCTGATGCTCTGCCTGACCAGCGGGGCCGGCTGGGTGTGGGGCTACCTGACCAAGGAGGTGCCGCCGGTCTTCGGCTCGGGCGCGGTCGACCTCGGCCCCGCCGCGGCGTCCCGGCAGGCCCTGGGCATCGTGCTGACGGTGGCCGTCGTGGCCGGGCTCCTCTACTGGTTGTTCCAGCGCACCCGGCTGGGGCTGGTCATGCGCGCGGCGGCGAACAACCCGGAGTCGGCCCGCCTGTCGGGCGTGCCCGTGGGGCGGATGCTGCTGCTCGGGTGGGGGCTCGCCGCCGCGATCGGGGCCCTGGTCGGCTCGCTGGCCGCCCCTCAGCTGTTCCTCCAGCCGAACATGATGGCCGCGATGCTGCTCTACGCATTCGCCGCGGCGACGCTGGGCGGCTTCGACAGCCCGGTCGGGGCGCTCGTCGGCGGTCTCATCGTCGGCGTGGTCGAGAACCTGGCGGGCACCTACGTCGACGTCATCGGCAACGACTTCAAGCAGGCGGTGGCCCTGGTGATCATCATGGGCGTCCTGCTCCTCAAGCCCGAAGGGCTCTTCGGCACCAGGACGGTGGCACGGGTATGAGCACGAGCACGAGCACCAGCGCCGGCACCCGCACGAGCGCCCGGCCACCGGCGCCCGGCCGCTCGCTCTCCGGCCGGCTCGCCCTGCTCCGCCAGGCGCAGGCGCCGCTGGACGCACCGACGTGGCTGCGCACCGCCGTCTTCTCGGCCGTGGTGGCGGTCGCCGTCCTCGTGCCGCTGTACTCGCCGCCCTACGTCAACTTCGACCTGAGCATGGTCATGATCTACGCGGTCGTCGGCATGGGTCTGAACCTGCTGACCGGCTTCAACGGGCAGATCTCCCTCGGGCACAGCGCCTTCTTCGCGACCGGCGCCTACATCGGAGCGGTGCTGATCCAGGAGGGCTGGTACTACCTCGCGGTCCTGCCGGTGGCGGTCGTCGCGACGTTCGTCATGGGGTACCTCTTCGGGCTGCCGGCGCTGCGGCTGCAGGGGCTGCAGCTGGCGCTGGTGACCTTGGCGCTCGCGATCGTCACGCCGGCGGCGATCAAGCGGCTGGACGGCATCACCCAGGGCCAGGAGGGGATCAACGTCTTCACCGCCCAGCCGCCGGAGTGGACCGGGCTGGCGCGCGACCAGTGGGTGTACCTGCTGTGCCTGGTCGCGGTCGTGGTGGCCTGGGTGCTCACCCGGCGGCTGGCCACCGGCCGCATCGGCCGCTCGCTGGTGGCCGTGCGCGACCACGAGACGGTGGCGCGCACGCTGGGAGTCCGCAGCTCCCGGACCAAGACGACCGTCTTCGCCATCAGCGCCGCCTACGCCGGGGTGGGCGGCGTGCTCTACGTCTACGCCGTCCAGTTCGTCGGTCCGGACTCCTTCGGCCTGGTCATGGCGATCGCGTTCATCTCGCTCATCGTCGTCGGCGGCCTGGGCACGATCGGCGGCGCGGTGCTCGGCGCCTTCTTCATCACCTACGTGCCGGAGTGGACGGCCGACGTCAACCAGGCCGCGGCCGGGCTGGTCTACGGCCTGTCGCTGATCCTCTTCATGTTCGTCATGCCCTACGGGATCGCCGGGCTGTCCCGGGCGGTGCTCCGGCCGGTGGTCGACCGCATCCCCGGACGCCGGGGGCCGCTGAGCGGCCGGGCGCCGGAGACACCCGCTCCCGTCACCGCGCCGGACACGACGGCGCGCCCACCGGGTGCCCGGGCGGGCTGACGCCCGCCGGACCCCCCGTCCCGACCCCGCCGGCCCGGTCGTCCGCGCCGGCAGAACAGGAGGCCCCCGTGCCCGCTGCGACCGTCGCCCACGGCGAACCGGATCTGCAGGACATCTCGCTGGAGGTGGTCGACGGGATCGCGACGATCACGCTCCAGCGCCCGGACTCGCTCAACGCCTTCACCGACCGGATGGAGGTCGAGCTGCTCGAGGCCCTGGACCGCTGCGACGCCGACGACGCCGTGCGCGCCGTCGTCCTCACCGGGGCAGGGCGTGCCTTCTGCGCCGGCATGGACCTCTCGGCGAGCACGGCCGCGTTCGACGGCTGGCGGACCGACGAGGACGGCGAGGGGCCGCGGATGCGCCGCGACGGCGGTGGCCGGGTGGTGCTGCGCATGTACGAGCTGCACAAGCCGATCATCGCGGCGATCAACGGGCCGGCGGTGGGCGTCGGCATCACGATGACGCTCGCCGCCGACGTGCGCATCGCCGCCGAGGACGCCCGGATGGGCTTCGTCTTCAACCGACGCGGGCTGGTCCCGGAGTCGTGCTCCTCGTGGTTCCTCCCGCGCGTGGTCCCGCTGCAGACGGCGCTCGAGTGGGTGCTGACCGGCCGCGTGTTCCCGGCGGCGGAGGCCCGCGCCGCGGGGCTCGTCCGCAGCCTGCACCCGCGGGCGGAGCTTCTGGAGGTCGCCTACGCGCTCGCCGCGGAGATCGCCGACAACACCGCGGCGGTCTCGGTGGCCCTCGCCCGGCAGATGCTGTGGCGGATGCTCGGCGCGCAGCACCCCGTCGTCGCGCACGAGGTGGAGACGCACGCCCTGAACGTCCGGGGCACCAGCGACGACGCCCGGGAGGGCATCGCCGCCTTCCTGGAGAAACGGCCGGCGCGGTTCCCCGGCGTGGTGTCGCGGGACCTGCCCGACGTCTTCGCGGGGCTGCCCGCCCCGGAGTACCGCGAGCCGCTGACCAGCGATCGGGAGGCACGGTGAAGCGCACCCTGTACACGACCGACCACGAGGACTTCCGCGGCGTGGTCGCCGAGTTCGTGGCCCGCGAGGTGGCGCCCCACCTCGAGCGGTGGGACGACGAGCGGCTCATCGACCGCGAGGTCTGGCTCAAGGCCGGTGAGCAGGGCGTCATCGGGCTGTCGGCGCCGGCCGAGCACGGGGGCGCCGGGATGGCGGGCGACTACCGCTACCGCTTCGTCGTCCTCGAGGAGCTGGCCAAGGTCTTCGCCGCGTCGGTGGCCTCCGGGTTCTCCCTGCAGGACGACATCGCGATCCCCTACATCGTCTCCCTGGGCACCGAGGAGCAGCAGCGGCGCTGGCTGCCCCGGATGTGCGCCGGCGAGATCATCGGCGCGATCGCCATGACCGAGCCGGGCACCGGCAGCGATCTGCAGGGCATCCGCACCTCCGCCCGCAAGGTCGAGGGCGGCTGGGTGGTGAACGGTGCGAAGACGTTCATCACGAACGGCATCCAGTCCGACCTGGTCATCACCGTGGCGCGCACCGATCCCGCCGGCGGGCCCGGTGGCTTCAGCCTCCTGGTGGTGGAGCGGGGCATGGCCGGATTCACCCGGGGCCGCAAGCTCAAGAAGGTCGGGCTTCAGGCGCAGGACACCGCCGAGCTGTTCTTCGAGGACGTCTTCGTGCCCGACGAGAACCTGCTGGGCGCCGAAGGCGGCGGGTTCCGCCAGCTCATGTCCCACCTGCCGCTGGAGCGCCTCTCCATCGCCGCCCACGCGGTGGCCGTCGCCGGGGCCACGCTGGCCGCGACGCTGGACTACACCCAGCAGCGGACGGCCTTCGGGCAGCCCGTCGCAGACTTCCAGAACACCCGCTTCGAACTGGCCGACGTCTCGACCGAGGTCGACGTCACCCAGGTCTACGTCGACCGGGCGGTGCTGGCGTACAACGACGGCGAGCTCGGCGCGGTGGACGCCGCCCGGGCCAAGCTCTGGGGGAGCGAGGTGCAGAACCGGGTGATCGACCGGTGCCTGCAGCTGCACGGCGGTTACGGCTACATGCTCGAGTACCCGGTGGCGCGGGCCTTCCAGGACGCCCGGGTGCAGCGCATCTTCGGCGGCACGAACGAGATCATGCGCCAGATCATCGGCCGCGACCTGGTGGGCCGGAAGTGAGCGCCGCGGGCCGGCCCGGTCGGCCGGGAGGACACGCGTGAAGCTCGGACTGGCCCTGGGTTACTGGGGTGCGCGGCAGCCGGAGGGGCAGGCGGAGCAGGTCGCGCTCGCCGAGGAGCTGGGCTTCGAGTCCGTCTGGACGGCCGAGGCCTACGGCTCGGACGCCCTGACGCCGCTGGCCTGGCTCGGCAGCCGCACGGCGCGGCTGGAGCTGGGGACGGCGGTGGTGCAGTTGTCGGCGCGCACCCCGGCCGCGACGGCGATGGCGGCGATGACGCTGGACCACCTCAGCGGCGGACGCTTCGTGCTGGGCCTCGGCGTCTCGGGGCCGCAGGTGGTCGAGGGGTGGTACGGCCAGCCGTACCCCAAGCCCCTCGCGCGGACCCGCGAGTACGTCGAGATCCTGCGCCGGGTGATGCGGCGGGACGTGGTCCGGTTCGAGGGGGAGCACTACACCGTTCCCCATGCCGGGGGCACGGGCCTCGGCAAGCCGCTGCGCTCGACCGTCCACCCGGTCCGCAGCGACATCCCGGTGCTGCTCGCCGCGGAGGGGTCGAAGAACGTCGCGCTGGCGGCGGAGATAGCCGACGGGTGGATCCCGCTGTTCTACTCGCCGCACGACGACGCCCACTACCGCGCGTCGCTGGCGGAGGGGTTCGCCCGGCCGGGCGCCCGTCGCACCCCGGACGACTTCCGCGTCCCGTGCATGGTCGGCGTCGAGATCGACGACGACGTCGAGGCCGCCGCCGACCGGGTGCGCCCGATGCTCGCGCTCTACATCGGGGGGATGGGCGCGCGCGGCGTCAACTTCCACTACGAGGTGCTCGCCCGCATGGGCTTCGAGGCCGAGTGCGCCCGCATCCAGGACCTCTACCTCGACGGACGCAAGGACGAGGCGGTCGCCGCCGTGCCGTTGGCGATGGTGGAGAAGGTGGCCCTGGTCGGCCCCCGGGAGAAGATCGCCGACGACCTCGCCGCCTGGGAGGAGTCCCTGGTGACCACGATGCTCGTCAGCGGATCGGCCCGGACCCTGCGCACCATGGCCGAGATCGCCGGCTGAGCCGCCCGGCGGCGGGGGGAACCGCCGCCGGGCCGGCCGGCGGGTGCTCAGCGCCGCGTGTAGACCGGGGACCGCTTCTCGACGAACGCGGCCGTCGCCTCGCGCGCGTCCGCGGTGAGCGCGGTGATGACCTGCTGCCGGTTCTCGAACTCGATCGCCGCGGCGAACGACGCCGTCTCCAGGGCGATCCACATGCCCTGCTTGGTGAGCTCCACGGACGCCGGCGGGTTGCGCAGGATCTCCTGCGCCGTGGCCAGCGCGCGGTCGACCAGCTGGTCGTCGGCCACGACGTCGACCACCAGGCCCATCGTCCGCGCCTCCTCGGCGGTGAACCGGCGCCCGGTGAGCATCAGCTCGTGCGCGCGGCCCGCCCCGACGATGCGGGGGAGCAGCCACGACACCCCGATGTCGCACGCGGAGTACCCGGCGCGGATGAAGCCGACGGCGAAGACGGCCGATCGGGCGGCGATGCGGATGTCGGAGGCGCAGACGAGCGCCAGACCGCCACCGGCCGCCGGGCCGTTGACCGCGGCGATCACCGGCTGCGGGAGCCGGTGCAGCTGCTCGGCGAGCCGGGCGATCTCCCGCTGCCGGTCCAGCGCCGCCAGCACGGTGCCGTCGCGCTCGACCCGCTGGTCGTCCCCGTCGTAGCCGTGCAGGTCCAGGCCGGCGCAGAACGCCCGCCCGGCGCCGGTCAGCACGACGACGCGGCACTCGCGGTCCGCGGCGATCGAGGTCAGGGCGGCGCCGAGCTCGGCCACCAGCTCGGCGCTCATCGTGTTGAGCCGGTCGGGGCGGTCGAGGGTGACGGTGGTGACCCCGGGAACGGGTGTCGTCAGCCGGACGAGGGCCATGGCGCACTCCCTTAACGATCGATCACTACCAGCCTAGGGTGGGTGGGCCAGCGGAACCAGGGTCCTGGGAGGAAATCGCCATGGGTGAGCAGCAGCGGGTGACCACCACGGTCGTCGACGGGGTCGCGTCGGTGACCCTCGACCGCCCCGACAAGCTGAACGCACTCGATCCGGCGATGTTCGAGGCGCTGGTCGACGCCGGGACCGCGCTCATCGAGCGGGACGACGTCGGCGCCGTGGTGCTCGCCGGCGCGGGCCGCGCGTTCTGCGCCGGCCTGGACTTCGCGCAGTTCGCGGCGATGCGGGACGGCGCGCGCGGGGACGTGGTGGCCGACCGCCCGCAGCTTGGCGCCGCACGAGCGCTGGCTCAGCAGGCGGTGCACGTCTGGTCGCTGGTCCCGGCCCCGGTCGTCGCGGCGGTGCACGGCGTGGCCTTCGGGGGAGGGCTGCAGGTCGCCCTCGGCGCCGACATCCGGATCGTCGCCCCCGACACCCAGCTGTCGGTGATGGAGATCCAATGGGGGCTGGTCCCCGACATGATGGGGACCCAGCTGCTGCCCGAGCTGGTCGGCCGGGACGTCGCGAAGGAACTGGCCCTCACGGGGCGCAAGGTGGACGGCGCGGAGGCGGTGCGGATCGGTCTGGCCACGCGGCAGGCCGACGACCCGCTGGGCGCCGCCCGGGCGCTGGCCGAGGAGATCGCGGGGCACGGCCGCAACGCCCCCCGCGGCGTGAAGCGGCTGGTCGACCTCGCCGGCCGGGTGCCCCTCGAGGAGGGGCTGCAGGCCGAGCAGGACGTCATCCGCGCCCTCATCGGTTCCGAGGAGCAGGTGGCCGCCGTCCGCCGCCGTCTCGCCCGCTGACCTGGTGCCCGCATCGGCCGGTGGCCGCCCGAGGGCAGCCGCCGGCCGATGCGGTCTCAGGCCTGGTGCCGGCGCCGCCCGGCGAAGCCGAAGAGCGTGCCGGCGACCTTGCGGATCTGGATCTCCTCCGCGCCCTCGGTGATCCGGTAGCGCCGGTGGTGCCGGTAGATGTGCTCGAAGGGCTGGTTGCGCGAGTAGCCCTCGCCGCCGTGGATCTGCATGGCCCGGTCGGCCGCGTCGCAGACCAGGCGGTTGGCCCGGTAGTTCGCCATGGAGACGTACTCGCTCACGTCCGTCGGATCGCCGGCCTCGTCGAGGGTCCAGGCCGCCTTGCGCACCAGCCCCCGGACCATCTCCGCCTCGGTGTGCAGCTCGACGAGCGGCCACTGGACCGCCTGGCGGCGGGACAGCGGCTCGCCGAACGTGATGCGCTCCCGGGCGCGGGCGACGGACCGGTCGATGCAGAACTGGGCGGCGCCCAGGCTGGAGGCGGCCTGGCGGATCCGGTTCTCGTGCAGGAAGTGCTGGGCGATGGTGAGCCCCTCGTCCTCGGCCCCGAGAATGGTGCTCGCCGGCACGCGGACGTCGCGCAGCGAGACGTTCGCGTGATCGGTCGGCATGTTGAAGGTCCAGTCGTAGCTGGTGACCTCCAGGCCGGGCGTGCCCATCGGCACCACGAAGGCGGTGATGCCGCGGGCGTCGCCGTCCTTCCCGCTGGTGCGGGCGAAGACGACGTCGTGCGTCGCGCTGTGCACCCCGGAGTTCCAGCGCTTGCGACCGTTGATCACCCACGAGTCGCCGTCCCGCACGGCGCGGGTCTCCATCCACGTGGCGTCGCTGCCGTGGTCCGGCTCGGTGAGGGCGAAGGCCACCCCCCGGGTGCCGGTGATCATGCCCTCGATCAGGTCGTCCTTCTGCTCCTGCGTGCCGAACTCGTGGACGATCATCACGAACGGGAGGTTCGCGACGACCGAGGACTCGTTCTGCAGGTCGTTGTGCAGGCCCAGGCCGCGGTGGGCCAGGTGCTCGCGGACGACGGCCATCTCCAGGTTCGTCGCGCCCCGTCCGCCGAGCTCCGCAGGCAGGGCGTACCGGAAGAAGCCGGCCGCGTCGGCCCGGCGTTTCATCTCGGCGAGCAGCTCCTCCCACTCCCGTCGGGGGGTGCCCCCGGCCTCCCAGTCGGTGCGGGCCCACTCCCGCCGGTGGTCGAAGTACTGCTGGTTCTCCTCCTCCAGCGGGAGGATCTCCTTGTCGATGAACGCGTCGAGCTCGTCCAGGAAGCGCTGCAATCGGTCGGGGAGCACGAAGTCCATGGTCATCCGTCCTAGCGTGTGTTTTAGTGAGCGCTAGGTTAGGGCCCTCCGGGCGGGGCGTCCAGGGTCTGCGGCGCCGCGGATCCGGGGGGCCGCCGGGGGGCCGGCCACCGGACGCGTCCGGGACTGCTCCGTCATCGCCACCTGGTCCGCCGCGGCGGACCGACCACCACCGGGAGAGCTGGTGCACCGTCATCCCGACCTCGCGATCGATCCCCTCGCGCCCTCCGCCGCGCTGAGCCGGCGGGCCGGAGCCGCCTCCGCACCGGCCGCCGGGAGCACGCGGTGAGCGGGCTGTTCGACCTGACCGGGCGGGCCGCGCTGGTCACCGGCGGCGGCTCCGGCATCGGGCTGGGCATGGCCAGGGCGCTGGCCGGCGCCGGCGCGGCCGTGACCCTGTGGGGGCGCAACGGGCAACGCGTCCGTGCGGCCGCCGACGCGCTCCGCGGCACCGGCGCCGACGCGCACGCGCAGCAGGTGGACGTGTCCGACGAGGCCGCCGTCGCCCGCGGGATGCGCGCGGCGGCGGACCTCCTCGGCGGGCTCGACGTCGTCGTGGTCAACGCCGGTGTCGGGTTGCCGCTCGCCCCGCTGGTCCAGGCGTCCACCGAGGACTACCGGGCGACGATGGCGACCAACCTCGACGGCGCCTTCTGGACCGTCCGGGAGGCCGCCCGGGTGATGCTGGAGCGCGGCAGGCAGGGGCGCCCGGGCGGATCGATCATCGCCGTGGCGAGCCTCGCGGCGATCGAGGGCGCCGGGCGCAACCACGCCTACGGCATGGCCAAGGCCGGCCTCACCGGGCTGGTCCGGTCCTCGGCCGTCGAGCTGGCCCGCCACGGCATCCGGGTCAACGCCGTCCTCCCGGGGTGGATCGCCACGGACATGACCGCCGCCGCGCAGACGTCGTCGACCGTCACCGACCGGGTGATCTCCCGCGTCCCCGCCGGCCGCTGGGGCGAGCCGGACGACTTCGCCGGCGTCGCCGTCTACCTGGCCGGCGACGCATCGGCCTACCAGACCGGCAGCACCGTGGTGATCGACGGCGGCTACAGCGTCTTCTGAGCACCGGCTCCCGATGCTCCGGTCGCGGGGCGGTCGAGGCCGTGCCGACCGGCACGACCAGCCGGCCCGGTCAGCAGGTGCGCGCCGGGGGCGGTGCGGGGCCGATCCGGGCCGGGCGCCGTCCCGGAGCGGCGCCCGGTGCGCTCAGCGACCCCGCGGTGGCCGGGCGCGGCGCAGCCGGCCGAGGAACCGGCCGGGCGCCGTGGCCTCCGGGCGCTCCGTCGGGAGGGCGATCGAGCCGGCCGTGCGCCGGAGCTCCGTCTCGAGGTCGGACCGCCGGCGCTCGAGCTCGGTCACGTCGGCCAGCAGCGCGGCCCGGCGCTCCGCGGCCTGCGCATCCAGGCGGTCCCGGAGCGCCGCCGCCTCGTCGTCCGCGCGCCGGCGTTCCGCCCGGGCGGTCGCCAGCATCCGGACGACCTCGTCCCTGCCCTGCACGCGGAGGTGGGCCACATCGGCCGCGGCCTGCTCCCCGAGACGAGCGGCCTGGTCGGCGGCGCGCTGCTCCACGGCGCGCGCGGCCGACGCGCGGGCCTCCGCCTCGGCCGCGGCGTCCCGGCGGGCCTGCTCGGCGTCGTCGACCACCCGCTGCGCCGCCGCGACCATCGCCTGGGCCCGCGTGGCGGCGTCGGCGATCGTCTCGCCGGCCCGCGCCCGGGCATCCGCCAGCTCGGCCTCGGCGCGGGCCGTGAGCTCGTCGGCCTGCCTGCGGGCCGTGGCGCGGAGGGCCTCCGCCTCGGCCGTGATGCCCTCGGCCTGGTCGGCCGCCGCGGCGAGCATCGACCCGATGCGGTCCGACAGCCGCAGGAACTCGCCGCCACCGGCGGAGTGGTCGAGCAGCTGGCGCGCGTCGTCGAGCGCGGCCTGGGTCTGCAGGCAGCGGGCGAGCAGGTGCTCCCGCTCCCGGTCCGCCGTGGCGAGTTCGTCCTCCGCCCACTGGACGTAGGTGTCGACCTGGAACCGGTCGTAACCCGCCAGCGCCCGGCCGAACATCGGCGCGGCCCGGAAGATGGTGGGCAGGTCCCCGGAGACGTTCGGCGGCGTGCGCTCGGCCGGCGGTGCGCTGCCGATGACCTCGACAGCGCTCTGGTCCTGCGTCGCAGTGCTCATGCCGCTGCCTCCTCCTGTGCTGTTCCGGCGACCATCGCGCTGACGCTAGGTCGGCGGAGCGGCGGCGCGCCCGTCCAGCACGGGGCTCGTCACCCGGCGGGGTGGGGTGCGCACCCGGTCCGGCCGTCGCCTCCGGTGGCCGTCGCCCTGCGTGACGTCCCCCGGTGGGGTGAGTGGCGCCGCGCGGGCGTTCACGGCCGGCCGGCGCGGGGCACACCGTGGCGCATGGCACCGTCCAGCTCCGCCCCGGCCCCCGGCAGCATGACCGTCGACGTCCTGTTCCAGTGGGAGGTGCTGGCCACCGTCGTGCTGGTGGCGGCCGTCCTGGCGATCGCCGCCGTCGTGGCGCTGTCGGCCGCACCGGGGGCGGGCGACCGCTCCGAGTGGCAGCGCTGGCTGGCCGCGCGGTCGCGGACGGGTGCGGAGCCGGGCGGACCGCGCGCGGACGGCTGACCCGCCGCAGCGCGTCGGGCGGAGCCCGGTCAGGCCGTGGAGAGCACGACCTTGTACTGGCCGGGACGCGGCTGGATCGCCGCCGCGAAGGCGGCCTGGACGTCGTCGACCGGGTGGACGTCGCTGACGTAGACGTCGCGCAGCTCCGGGTGTGCGGCGAGGTAGGTGCCCGCGTCCCGCAGCACCCGCGCGCGCTCGAGCGTGACCCCGGCGCGCAGGGTCAGGTTCTTCCGCAGGAAGGTGATCATGTCCAGCGGGTAGACCGGGTCGTCGGGGATGCCGAAGTAGAGCAGTTCGCCGCCCGGTGCGACGGCGACCAGGCAGTCCTGCAGCGTCGTCACCTGGTGGCCGACGGCCTCGACGACGACAGCGGGCCGGTCGGCGTCGCCGAGGGACGCCGCCCACAGGCTCGCGCCGGCGGTCACCGTCTCGTCGACGCCGAAGACGTCGGCCGCGGCGCTGCGGTCGACCCGGTCGACCCCGACGACGACACCGGCGCCGCGCTGCTTGAGCACGTGGCTGAACAGCAGCCCGATGGGCCCCTGGCCGACGACGGCGACCACCTTCCCCCGCACGTCACCGAGCTGCTCGGCGGCGTAGAGGACACAGGCGAGCGGCTGCAGCATCACGGCCGTGGTCGGCGCCAGCGCGGTGTCGTAGCCGGCCAGCCCGTCGCCGTCGGTGACGACCAGCTCGGCGATCCCGTCGAAGGCGGCCGCCCAGCCGACGACCAGGTCACCGGGGGAGTGCGCGGGGTGCCGGCTGGCGACGACCTCGCCGACCACCTCGTGCAGCGGGAAACCGGGCGCCCGCGTCGTCCGGTTCGCCGGGTCCGCGGCGTGCAGGAACGGCGCGCCCTTGAAGAACGGCAGGTCGCTGCCGCAGATGCCGCCCGCCCTGGTGGCCAGCAGGACCTGCCCGTCCGCCAGGTCCTCGGCGCGCGGCGCGGTGACCTCCACCCGCTCGAAGGTGAACGGTCCGCTCAGCCGCTGCGCCCACACGCCGGTCGCCTCCCGTCGCCACGGTCGCCGTGGCGCGGCCGTCCGGGAAGTGAACCAGCGCCCGGCCCCGAGCGCAGCGGGACACCGGTCGAAGGCCGGGTCGGTGCCGCCGGGATACTGGGCAGGTCGCGCACGCGCGGCGACGCGTCGGCGCACCGGGCCGGCGGTTCCACGGTCGAGGAGGTCCCGGACGTGCCCAGAGCGCTGCTGCTGGAGAACATCGACCCGGTCGCGACCGAGATCCTCGGTGCCGCCGGTTACGAGGTCGAGTCGCTGCGGGGTGCGCTGGACGAGGCCGACCTGATCGCCGCGCTCGACGGGGTCGACGTGCTCGGTATCCGGTCCAAGACGCAGGTGACCGCCGAGGTGCTGCGCAGCCGTCCGGGCCTCTCGGCGCTGGGCGCCTTCTGCATCGGCACCAACCAGATCGACCTGACCGCGGCCGCGGCGGCGGGCGTGGCGGTGTTCAACGCGCCGTTCTCGAACACCCGCAGCGTGGTGGAGATGGCGATCGCCGAGATCATCATCCTGGCCCGGCGGCTGGTCGACCGCGACCGCGCGCTGCACGCCGGCACCTGGGACAAGTCGGCCGCCGGCAGCCACGAGATCCGCGGGCGGACGCTGGGCATCGTCGGTTACGGCAACATCGGCAGCCAGCTCTCGGTGCTCGCCGAGGCGCTCGGCATGCGGGTGCTCTTCTACGACCTCGAGGACAAGCTGGCCCTCGGCAACGCGCAGCGCTGCGAGACCCTCGACGAGCTGCTCGAGCGGTCGGAGACCGTCACGCTGCACGTGGACGGGCGGGGCGGCAACGCGGGCATGTTCGGCGCCGAGCAGTTCGCCCGCATGCGGCCGCGCAGCCTGTTCCTCAACCTCTCCCGCGGGTTCGTCGTCGACCACGAGGCGCTGCGCGAGAACATCCTGAGCGGGCACATCGCCGGAGCGGCGGTCGACGTCTTCCCCGAGGAGCCGCGCGAGCAGGGCGACGCGTTCACCTCCGTGCTGCGCGGCCTGCCCAACGTGATCCTCACCCCGCACGTCGGCGGCTCGACGCAGGAGGCCCAGCACGACATCGGGCGGTTCGTGGCCGGCAAGCTCGTCGACTACACCGCCACGGGGACGACGACGCTGAGCGTCAACCTCCCCACGGTCGTCCTGCACAGCACCTCCGCCGACCGCTTCGCGCTGCTGCACCGGAACGTCCCGGGCGTCCTGGCGCGGGTCGACGCGCTCGTCGGCGAGCACGGCCTGAACGTGGACGCCCAGGTGCTGGCCACCCGCGGGGAGCTGGGTTACGCGGTCACCGACGTCAGCGACCCGCTGCCGGCCGATCTGCTGGCCGGCCTCGCCGCCCTGCCGGAGACCGTCCGCCTGACGAGGTTCGGCCCCCGGGCGGACTGACCCGCGCGGCCTGGCCGGGGGACCGGCGCCTCGGTACGGTCGCGGCGTGCGGCTCCCCGACGGTCTCGTGGCCGTGGTGAAGCGCGACTGCCCCACCTGCGTCCTCGTCGAGCCGGTGCTGCGGCAGCTCGGCGCCGCCGTCTGGTGCCAGGACGACGCCGGGTGGTTCGACGGTGACGACACCGGCCTGGAGCTGTCCTACCGGCTGGGCATCGAGACCGTGCCGACCCTGCTGCGCGTGGCCGACGGCGCCGAGACCGCCCGGGTGGTCGGGTGGAGCCGCGAGCAGTGGGTCGAGCTGACCGGGGTCCCGGGACTCGGTGCGGGGCTGCCCGAGCACCGGCCCGGCTGCGGCTCGCTCTCGGTGGACCCCTCGCGCGTCGACGGGCTGGAGGCCCGCTACGGCGGCAGCGGGCTGGCGAGCCGGCGGGTCGAGCTCGCCGAGCTGGAGAACGAGCACGAGGCGCTGTTCGACCGCGGCTGGACCGACGGGCTGCCCGTCGTCCCGCCGACGCCGGAGCGGGTGCTGCGGATGCTGCGCGGCACCACCCGCGATCCCGCCGAGGTCGTGGCCGTGGTGCCGCCCGACCTCGTCGAGTGCACGGTGGAGAAGGTGGCGGTCAACGCGGTCATGGCCGGCTGCCTGCCCGAGCACCTGCCGGTCGTGCTGGCCGCCCTGGAGGCCGCCGCCGCCGCGGAGTTCGCCCTGCACGGGCTGCTCGCGACGACGTACTTCTCCGGGCCGCTCGTCGTGGTGAACGGACCGGTGGCCGCGCGGATCGGCATGAACAGCGGGGTCAACGCCCTGGGGCAGGGCAATCGCGCCAACGCCACCATCGGCCGCGCCCTGCAGCTGGTGGTCCGCAACGTCGGTGGCGGCCGCCCCGGTGAGGTCGACCGGGCGACGTTCGGCAACCCGGGCAAGTTCACCTTCTGCTTCGCCGAGCGCGAGCACGACAGCCCGTTCACCCCGCTGGCCGCCGACCGCGGCGTCCCCGGGAACGCCGTCACCGTCTTCGCCGGGTCGGGCGTGCAGCCGGTGGTCGACCAGCTCAGCCGCGATCCCGGGTCGCTGGCCCGCACGTTCGCCGCGTGCCTGCGGGTCAACGCCCACCCCAAGCTGCCGATGGCGTTCGACGCGATGCTGCTGGTCTCGCCCGAGCACGGCCGGGTGTTCCGCGACGCCGGCTGGGACCGCGCGCGGCTGCTCGCCGAGCTCGAGGACCTGCTCACCCTCCCCGCCGACGAGCTGGTGCGCGGTGCCGGTGGCATGGCCGAGGGGATACCCGCGGGTCCGGCCGGGGGCGATCTGCCCAAGTTCCGGCCCGGCGGTCTGCTGGTCGCGCACGCCGGCGGCGACGCCGGGTTGTTCAGCGCGATCATCGGGGGCTGGGTGGCCGGGGAGACCGGGAGCGTCCCGGTGACCAGAGAGGTGCATGCATGAGGACCGTCCTGGACCCGACCGGGGAGCAGCGGGCGGCCGCCCGCGAGCTGCTGCCCCGCCCTGCCTCGCTGCGCGGCCGCCGCGTGGGGCTGCTCGACATCAGCAAGGCGCGCGGCGACGTCGTCCTCGATCGCCTGGCCGAGCTGCTCACCGCTGACGGGGCGGTCGTGCGCCGCTACCGCAAGCCGACCTTCGCCCGCACCGCCCCGGTGGACCTGCGGCACGAGATAGCCGAGCAGTGCGAGGTGGTCATCGAGGCACTGGCCGATTAGGGCTCGTGCACGTCGTGCAGTGTGCACGACATCGCCGACCTCGAGCGCCGCGGCGTCGTCGGGGTCTTCCTCGCCAGCGAGGCCTTCGCCGAGGCCGCCCGGGTGCAGGGTGCGGCGCTGGGCTTCCCCGCGCCGTGCGTGCTGGTGCCGCATCCGGTCCAGGACCGCACCGACGCGGAGCTGCGGTCGGCCGCGGAGTCGGCGTACCCCGCGGTGCTCGCCGCCGTCACCGCGGCCTCCGGCGGGTGACGTGGGACGCCCGCGCTGCCAGGGTGGGCCGATGACCGAGATGCCGATCAGCCGCTTCCCCCTCCGGTCCACCGGCGAGCTGCCCCCCGACCTCGCCGAGCGCTACGCGGAGGTCGCGGAGCGATCCGGGTTCCTGCCCAACGTGTTCGCCGCGCTGGCCTGGCGGCCGGACGAGGCCCGGGCGTTCTTCGCCATGCACGACGCGCTCATGGACAAGGAGACGCCGGGGCTGTCGAAGGCCGACCGGGAGCTGATCGTGGTGGCCACCAGCGCCGGCAACGACTGCCTGTACTGCGTCGTCGCGCACGGCGCCGTCGCCCGCATCCGCACGAAGGACCCGCACATCGCCGACCACGTCGCGGTCGACTGGCGCAAGGCGCCGCTGTCCCCGCGCATGCACGCCGTGCTCGCGGTGGCCACCCGCCTGGCGGCCGACCCGGCGGCGGTCACCGCCGAGGATCTGGCGGGTCTCGCCGAGCACGGGCTCACCGAGGACGACATCTGGGACGTCGGCATGATCACGTCCTTCTTCGCGCTCTCCAACCGGTTGGCGCACTTCGCGGCGATCACCCCGAACCCGGAGTTCTTCCTGATGGGCCGGCTGCCGCGGACCGCCGAGGCACCGTCCACCTGACCCTCGGGCGGGTGCGCGCTACGGTCCGCCGGTGACCGCTCCGACGACGTCCGTGCTCGCCGACGACCTCGGCTTCCCGGAGGCCCCGCGCTGGCACGCGGGCCGGCTGTGGTTCTCCGACTTCCACGACCGCGTGGTGCGCCGGATGCCCGCCGCGGGCGGCCCCGAGGTGGCGCTGGAGCTCGACGACAGCCCGTCGGGGCTGGGCTGGCTGCCCGGGGTGACCTGCTGGTCGTCTCCATGGTGCGGCGGGCGCTGCTGCGGGTGGGGGAGGACGGCACCCGGGTGCATGCCGACCTGACCGCCGTGACCCGGTTCCGGGCCAACGACCTGCTCGTCGACGCGGCCGGCCGGGCCTACGTCAGCAGCTTCGGCTTCGACCTCGAGGGCGGCGACGCCCCCGAGGCGACCGATCTGGTCCGCGTCGACCCCGACGGCTCGGTCTCCGTCGCCGCGGCGGACGTCGTCTTCCCCAACGGCATGGTGCTCAGCCCCGACGGCCGCACCCTCGTCGTCGCCGAGACCTACGGCGCGCGGCTGACGGCGTTCGACGTCGCGCCGGACGGGGCGCTCTCCGGTCGCCGCGTCTTCGCCGAGCTTCCGGGGGTCGCCCCCGACGGCATCTGCCTGGACGCCGAGGGGCAGGTGTGGGTGGCCACCGCACGTACGCCGGAGGTGCTCCGGGTGCGCGACGGGGGAGAGGTGACCGCCCGGGTCGAGGTGGGCAGCGGCTCGCTCTCCTACGCCTGCGCGCTGGGCGGGGAGGACGGCCGAACCCTCTTCGTGTGCACCGCGCCGAGCTGGCGTCCGGGCCCGCGCGCCGGCCGCATCGAGGCCGCCCGGGTGGAGGTCGGCGCCGGCTGAGTGCCGCGGCTGGACGTGCCCTGCTCGCGCGGGCGGTGCCGCTCGGTCGCGCACGCCGCGCGGTGCGCGCAGGATCGAACCGGTTCGGGTGCGGAGAGGGAGGGCCGGATGGCGGGCAGCGCGGCGGGGTTGCGACGGCGGTGGTCGCAGGGCCGGGCCTGCCACGGGCTGTGGAACGTGCTGCCCGGGGCGGTGACCGGTGAGCTGCTCGCGCGGACCGGCGCCGACTACGTGGTCGTCGACCTGCAGCACGGGGCGACGACCGAGGCCGAGCTCCCGGGGATCTGCGCGGCGGTCACCGCCGCCGGCTCGGTGCCGCTGGCCCGCACCCGCAGCGCCCTGTTCCCCGACGTCGGGCGGCCCCTGGATCTCGGCGCCGGTGGCGTGATCGTGCCCAACGTCCGTGACGCCGAGCACGCCCGCGAGATCGTCGCCGCCTGCCGGTACGCGCCGGGCGGGGGACGGTCGGTCGGCCGGCTCTCCGGCGGGGCGGAGGAGCCGCTGGTGTTCGTGATGGTGGAGGCGGCGTCCATGCTCGCCGATCTCGACGCCGTCCTCCGCGTGGAGGGCATCGACGGTCTCTACGTGGGCCCCGGCGACCTCGCGTTGTCGCTGGAGCTGACCGGCGCCGACCGGCGGACCGAGCTGCGCACCGTCCTCTCCTCGATCATCGCCCGGGCGCGGGCCGCCGGGGTTCCCGTGGGGGTGCACGCCCGCAGCGGCGAGGAGGCGGCGGGCTTCGCCGCGGAGGGCGCCACCGTGGTCACCGTGGCCGTGGACGCCGTCTCGCTGGGCGAGGCCGCGGCGCACCACCTCGGCGTCGCCCGGGACGCCGGCCCCGGCTGACCGTCACCCGAACGCGGCGACGGTCCGGTCCAGGAAGTCGTTGCGGAAGGCGCCACGCGGATCGAAGCGGCGGACCAGCTCCCGGAACGCGGGCATCCGCGGGTACAGCGCGGCGAGCTCGTCGGCGCCCGTGGTGAAGAGCTTCCCCCAGTGCGGTCGGGCGCCGAAGGGGCGCAGCGCCGCCTCGATCTCCGGCAGCAGGGCGCGCACGGGCGCCTCCTCGGGCAGCCAGGTGAAGTGCAGCGCCAGGACGTCCCCGCCGTAGGCCGGGCTCAGCCACAGGTCGTCCGCCGCCACGGTGCGCAGCTCGCTCACCTGGAGGAGCGGGGCGATCCGCGGCGCGAGGGAGCGCAGCGCGTCGCAGGCCTGCTGCCCGTACCGGCGCGGGACGAAGTACTCGGTCTGCAGCTCGTCGCCGTTGCTGGGGGTGAAGCCGGTCCGGAAGTGCGGCAGCCGTTCGTGCCACTCGCCGGGCAGGCCGAGCTGGTCGGTCAGGTTCTCGACCGGGGTGCCGGGCAGCATGTGCGTGGGCTCCGTCGCGGCCCGGGCGCCGAAGAACTCCTCCGGCGTGACGTCGTGCTCGTCGGTGCGCGCCTTCACCCACACCTGCGTCACCTCGTGCCAGTCGGTGAACACGCTGACGCTGTAGGCGGCGTCGGCCACCGCGTCGAAGTCGGCGAACAGGCGGTCCCAGGTCAGCCCGACGAAGACGGTGGTGCGGACCTGGAAGGTCGGCTGGAAGCGCAGGCCGATCCGGGTCACCACCCCGAGCGCACCCAGGTGGACGACGGCGCCGGCGAGGTCGGGGTGGCCGGCCCCCAGCGTCACGAGCTCGCCGTCGGACCGGACGAGCTCCAGACCCGCCACCGCGGTGCTGAGCGAGCCGCTCCGGTTGCCCGACCCGTGCGTTCCGGTGGCCGTGGCCCCCACGACGGTGATGTGCGGCAGCGAGGCGAGGTTGTGCAGCGCGAAACCCTGCTCGGCCAGGCGGGGCACCACCTCGCTGTAGCGCGCGCCACCGGGGATCCAGGCGACACCGCCGGCCTCGTCGCTGCCCCGTTCGACCGTCACCTCGCCGGGTAGCACGTCGAGGGCCACCAGCTCGGCGGTGGTGTCGGCGATGTCGTTGAAGCAGTGCCGCGAGCCGAGCGCCTTGACGCGGTGGCCGGCGGCGACGACGGCCTGCAGCTCGGCGAGGCTGGTCGGCCGGTGCAGCCGCGCCGCGCGGTAGGAGACGTTCCCGGCCCAGTTGGTCCTCGGCCCCGCGGTACCCGCCGGGGCACCGGACGACATCTCGTGCATGCTCACTCGCGATCTGCTGGGGGAGGGCGACCGGGCCGCCCGCCGGAGGAGTCGATGATGCGCGACGCGGGTCGCGCGCCCTCCGGCCGCCCCGTGGACGACGGCCACGGCCTAGGGGGCGCCCCGGCGGGGTCGGCGGCGTGCGCCGGCTCGCGGGCGCGGTGTGGCAGGCTGCTCCGGCCCGGTTCTCTCGGAGGTGGCATGCCAGGCGCGGAGCAGGAGCAGCTGCCGGTGACCGACCGGGGCCGGCGGACGCGGGCCGCCCTGCTGCAGGCCGGGCGCGAGCTGTTCGAGGAGCGCGGGTTCGCCGACGTCCGGATCGACCTGGTGGCGGAGCGGGCCGGCGTCTCGCACGGCACCTTCTACACCTGGTTCGACTCGAAGGAGTCGCTGCTCCGGGCGATCGTGGCGGTCGTCGTCGAGGACGTGTTCGCCGCGACCACCGTCGGCTCGCGGCTGCCGCCCGACGACCCGTACGGGCGGATCGAGGCGGCCAACCGGCTCTACCTCGGCGCCGTCACCCGGCACGCCCGCATCCTCCGGGTGCTCGACTCGCTGGCCGACACCCGTGAGGAGTTCCGGCGGCTGCGGGTCGACGTCCGCGAGGCCTTCGTGCGCCGCGGGATGGAGGGTCTGCTGCGGCTGCAGGAGCTGGGGCTGGCCGACCGCACCCTTCCGCCGCGGGCCACGGCCAGCGCCCTCGGCGCGATGGTCGAGTCGTTCGCGCACCTGTGGCAGGACCCCGTGGAGGACCTGGACGAGGACGCCGCCGTGGACGTCCTGACCCGGCTCTGGGCCGGGGCGATCGGCCTGCCGCCCGCCGCCTGGCCGGACGGCGGGGCCGGTCGCCCCGGCTGAGCTCAGGCGTCGAGGCCCCAGGCCGGTCGGTGCTTCTCCAGCAGCGCGGCGATGCCCTCCCGCGCCTCGGCCGAGGCGAACCGCTCGGCGGACACCTCCGCCATGCGGCGGAAGTCCTCCTGCAGGTCGGCGCCGGGCAGCTCGCGGAGCAGCCGCTTGGTGACCGCGAGCGCCTCCGGGGCGCCGCGGCCGAGCTGCTCCACGAGCTCGTCGACGGCGGCGTCGAGCCGGTCGTCGGGCACGACCCGGTCGAGCAGACCGGCCGCCCCGGCCCGGGCACCGTCGAACGGCTCGCCGGTGAGGAACAGCTCCCGCGCCGCCCGCGGGTCCATCCGCCGCAGGACGGGGACGGCGATGATCGCCGGCGCCACACCGATCCTGACCTCGCTGAACGCGAAGGTTGCCGCCGCGGGGCCCACCGCGAGGTCGCAGGCCGCGATCAGGCCGAGTCCACCGGCCCGCGCCGGCCCGTTCACCCGGGCGACCACGGGCTTGGGCCCCGTCAGGAGCAGGGTCAGCACCTCCGGCAGGCCGACCGCGCCGGGAGCCCCGCCGGCCCGCTGCTCCTTCAGGTCGGCGCCCGAGCAGAACACCGGGCCCGCCCCGGTCAGCACCACCACGCGGACGGCGGCGTCGGCCAGCGCCGCACCCAGCGCCGCGTGGAGCTGCTCGACCAGGGCACGCGAGAGCGCGTTGCGGTTGTGCGGGGAGTCCAGGGTCAGCACGGCGGCCGGCCCCCGCCGGGCGACCTGGACCAGGCGGTCGTCAGGCACGGAACTCGTCCCGCAGCTCGTGCTTCTGGATCTTCCCGGTCGCCGTCTTCGGCAGCCCGGCGCGGACCTCGATCCGCTTGGGCACCTGGAAGCCGCCCAGGTGCTGCCTGCAGTGGGCGAGCAGCCGCTCGGCCAGCGCGACCGGGTCGGTGTCCGGGTCGGCCGGCACGACCACCGCGGTCACTGCCTCGCCCCAGCGGTCGTCCGGCACCCCGATGACCGCCGCCTCGGCGATCTCGGAGGAGGCCAGCAGCACCCGCTCCACCTCCACCGAGGAGACGTTCTCGCCGCCGGTCTTCACCATGTCCTTGACCCGGTCGGTGAACCAGACGACGCCCTCGTCGTCGAGGTGGCCGACGTCGCCGCTGTGGAACCAGCCGTGCGCGAACGCGGCGGTGTTGGCGGCCGGGTTGTTCCAGTAGCCGCTCATCACGTGCGGGCCGCGGTAGACGATCTCGCCGGTCTCGCCCGCGGGCAGCAGGGCGCCGGCCGGGTCCATGATCCGGGTGTCGACGGTGACCGTGGACGGACCCCAGGACGCCGCCTTGGTCTCCTGGTGCGCCGGCCACTGGAACACCGTCGCGGGTACGCACTCGGTCTGCCCGGAGCCGAGCAGCACCTGGGCGTTGGGGAAGGCGGCGGCGATCGCGGTGATCCGCTCCTGGGGCATGGGGGCCATGGCGTAGATGCACAGCCGCACCGAGGAGAGGTCGCGGGTCCGGATCCCGGGGGAGGCCAGGAGCGCGCCGTACATCATCGGCAGCAGCATCAGGTGCGTCGCCCGCCGTTGCTCCACGACCTCGAGGAAGCCCTCCGGCTCGAACCCGCGGGGGAGCACGGCGGTGCCGCCGGTGAGCAGGATCGGCAGCAGGAGGGTGTCCAGCGCGGTCGTGTGGAACAGGGGGAGCACGATCGGCAGGACGGAGAACTCGTCCCCCCGCCGGTGGCCGGTCTGCAGCGCGTTGCTCAGCACGCCCACGTGCACCGAGAGGTGGCTGGTGAGCACGCCCTTGGGCCGGGCCGTGGTACCCGAGGTGTAGAGGCAGTGCAGGGTGTCGCGGTCCTCGACGATCACCTGGACCGGGGTGGGGTCGGTGGCGACGTCGTCCCAGCGCCGCACGTCGCGGCCGGCGACCGACGCCGGGGCCTGGTCGCCGGTCACGATCACCGTGGTGATCTGCGGCAGCTGCGGCAGCACCGCCTCCAGCAGCGGGAGGAACGGCGGATCGGCGACGACGGTGCGGGTGCCGGAGTCGGCGAGGATCCAGCCGATGTCCTCCGGTGCCAGCATGAGGTTCACCGGGAGCGCCACCAGCCCCGCCTTCGCGCAGCCGAAGAAGCTGGCGGCGAAGCGCCACGAGTTGCCCAGCAGGAAGGCAACGGGCTCCTGGCGGCCCACGCCGGCGTCGAGCAGGCCGCGACCGAACGCCTCGGCCGCCCCGTCGAGCCGCGCGTAGCCGATCTCCTCGTCGCCGTCGACGATCGCGGTGCGGTGGGCGAACAGCTGGGCGGTGCGGGTCAGCATGTCGCCGACCGAGAAGCGGGTCGCGAGGTTGAGCTCCAGGGGGTCGACCCCGGACAGGTCAGGACGCATGGCTGTTCCCTTCGGTCTCGGTCTGCGGTGCGGGGGGTTCGCCGACGACCGCGAGGACCGCGCCCGTCTCCACCTGCCGGCCCACGTCGGCGTGCAGGTGGGTGACCACCCCGTCGGCCGGCGCGACCACGGGGTGCTCCATCTTCATGGCCTCCAGGACCAGCACCAGCTGGCCCGCGGCGACCTGCTCGCCCTCGGCCACCGCCACCCGGACCACGGTTCCGGGCATGGCGGCGGTGAGGGATCCGGGCTGCACGGCGGCGCCCGGCTCCGGGAACCGGGGCTGCTCGACCAGCGTGCTGCCGCCCTCGGGACCGTCGACGTGCCAGCGGTCGCCGTCGGCGTGCACGTCGTAGGTGCTGCGCAGCCCGCCGAGCTCGAGGTCCAGCCGCACCCGGCCGGGGGCCGGGACCGACGTACCGAGGACTGTGAGCGGCACGGGCTCGCCGTCCACGTCGGCGGTGACGCCTGCCGAGCCGATCCGGTAGCGCACCGTGCCGGTGTCGAAGACCGTGACCTGCGGGGCGGTGGGGTTGTTGCGCCAGCCCGACGGCAGCCCGCCCAGCACCGCCGCGCCGGCCCGCCGCAGCGCCGCCCCGGCCAGCGCGGCCACGACGGCGTGCCGGCGCCGGGCGGCCTCGTCGACCAGCGGGGCGGCCAGCTGCGCCAGCCCGTGCCGGTCGAGGAACCCCGTGTCGGTCTCCCCGGCGAGGAAGGCCTCGCTGCGCAGCACGCGCACCAGCAGGTCTCGGTTGGTGGTCAGCCCGTGCAACCGCGCCCGGGCCAGCGCCCCGGCCAGCGCCAGCGCCGCCGACGACCGGTCGGGCGCCCAGGCGATGACCTTGGCCAGCATCGGGTCGTAGTGCACGCCGATCTCGCCGCCGGCCTCCACCCCGCTGTCGACCCGGATGCCGGGCCCGGCGGTGGTGCGGAAGGCGGTGTCGGCCGGGATCGCGAAGTCGGCGAGCCGCCCCGACTGCGGCAGCCAGCCGCGCGCCGGGTCCTCGGCGTAGAGCCGCACCTCGATCGCCGAGCCGGACGACGTGGCCGACACGGCCGCCGCCGGCAGCGGACGGCCGGCGGCGACGTCGAACTGCAGGCGGACCAGGTCCAGCCCGGTGACCGCCTCGGTGACCGGGTGCTCGACCTGCAGCCGGGTGTTCATCTCGAGGAAGAAGAACTCGCCCGACTCGTCGAGCAGGAACTCCACCGTGCCGGCGCCGACGTAGCCGATCGCCCGCGCGGCGGCCACCGCGGCCTCCTGCAGCCGGGCCCGGAGCTCGGGGCCGACGGCGGGGGAGGGGGCCTCCTCGACGACCTTCTGGTGCCGGCGCTGGATGGAGCACTCCCGCTCGAACAGCGCCACCGTGGTGCCGTGCCGGTCGCCGAACACCTGCACCTCGACGTGCCGCGGCCGCTCGACCAGGCGTTCGAGGAAGACGGTGCCGTCGCCGAAGGCCGAGGCCGCCTCCCGGCCGGCGCCGGCCACCGCGTCGGCCAGCTCGTCCGGCCCGCGCACGGCCCGCATGCCGCGGCCACCCCCGCCGAAGGAGGCCTTGACCAGCAGTGGGTAGCCCACCTCACCGGCGGCCTTCTCCAGGGTGTCGCCGGACAGCCCCGTGGCGTCCACGCTCGGCAGGGTCGGCACCCCGGCGCGGCTCATCAGCTCCTTCGCGGCGAGCTTGCTGCCCATGGCCTCGACGGCCTCGGGGTCGGGGCCGACGAACACCAGCCCCGCCGCTGCGACCGCACGGGCGAAGTCGGCGTTCTCGGAGAGGAAGCCGTAGCCGGGGTGGACGCAGTCGGCGCCGGCCCGCAGCGCGGCGGCCACCACGAGGTCGGCGCGCAGGTAGGTCTCGGCGGGCGTGCTGCCGGGCAGCCGGACGGCGACGTCGGCCTCGCGGACGAACGGCGCGTCGGCGTCGGCGTCGGAGTGCACCGCCACCGTGCGCAGGCCCATGGCGCGGGCGGTGGTGAAGACCCGCCGCGCGATCTCGCCCCGGTTCGCGACCAGGACGCAGCTCAGGGTGCGGCTCACAGCCGGAACACCCCCCATCCGTCGTGGAGCCCTCGGACCGGTGCGTTGGAGATCGCCGAGAGCGCCAGCCCGAGGACGGTGCGGGTGTCGCGGGGGTCGATGATGCCGTCGTCGTAGAGCCGGCCGGAGAGGAACAGCGCCAGCGACTCCGCCTCGATCTGCTGCTCCACCGCGGCGCGCATGGCGGCCGCGGCCTCCTCGTCGTAGTCGCGGCCGCGGGCCCGGGCGCTGGCCCGGCCGACGATGTCGAGCACGCCGGCGAGCTGGGCGGCGCCCATGACCGCGCTCTTGGCGTTGGGCCAGGTGAAGAGGAAGCGGGGGTCGTAGGCGCGGCCGCACATGCCGTAGTTGCCGGCGCCGTAGGAGGCGCCGATGTTGAGGGTGATGTGCGGGACCGCGCTGTTCGAGACCGCGTTGATCATCTGCGACCCGGCCTTGATGATCCCGTCCTGCTCGTACTCGGTGCCGACCATGTAGCCGGTGGTGTTCTGCAGGAACAGCAGCGGGGTGTCGGTCTGGTTGGCCAGCTGGATGAACTGCGCGGCCTTCTCGGCGTCCTGCCGGAACAGCACGCCGCGGGCGTTGGCCAGCACGCCGATCGGGTAGCCGTGGATGCTCGCCCACCCGGTGACCAGGGAGGTGCCGTACAGCGGCTTGTGCTCGTCGAAGCGGCTGCCGTCGACGATGCGGGCGAGCACGTCGCGCGGGTCCAGCGGCTGCCGCAGGTCGGCGGGCGCCAGGTCGAGCAGCTCCTCGGGGTCGTGCAGCGGGGGGTCGGCCGGGCGTGAGGGGCCCGGGCCCCGCTTGCGCCAGTTGAGGTTGCGCACGATCTGCCGGCCCAGCCGGATGGCGTCGACCTCGTCGACGGCGAGGTGGTCGGCGCTGCCGGAGACGCGGGCGTGCATCGACGCCCCGCCGAGGGACTCCTCGTCGGCCTCCTCGCCGGTGGCCATCTTCACCAGCGGCGGTCCGGCCAGGAACACCTTGCTGCGCCCGTCGATCATCACCACGTGGTCGCTCATCCCGGGGACGTAGGCGCCCCCCGCGGTGCTGTTGCCGAAGACCAGCGCGACGGTGGGGATGCCCTGGGCGGAGAGCCGGGTGAGGTTGCGGAAGCCGCGGCCGCCGGGGATGAAGATCTCCGACTGGGTGGGCAGGTCCGCACCGCCGGACTCGACCAGGCTGACGAACGGCAGCCGGTTGGTCTCGGCGATGTCGTGCGCGCGCTGCGACTTGCGCAGCGTGTACGGGTTGGAGGTGCCGCCGCGGACCGTCGGGTCGTTGGCGGAGATCATCACCTCCACGCCCTCGACGACGCCGATGCCGGTGACGGTGCTCGCCCCGACGGGGAAGTCGGTGCCCCAGGCGGCGTAGGGGGAGAGCTCCAGGAAGGGGCTGTCGCGGTCGAGCAGCAGCTCGATCCGTTCCCGCACGGTGAGCTTGCCCCGGTCGCGGTGCCGGGCCACGGCGCTCTCGCCGCCGCCGGCGTTGGCGCGGCCGCGCTCCACCTCCAGCTCGGCCAGTCGTTCCAGCAGGGCCGCGCGGTTGCTCGCGGCCCGTTCGTCCAGCATCGTCATGAGCCCACCTCCGGGGGCAGCAGCCGGGCCGGGACGTCGACCACGCGGGAGCGCAGCCACTCGCCCACGGCCTTGGCCTGGGGGTCGAACCGGGTGCCCGCGGCGACGCCGTCGCCGAGGAGACCGGGTAGCTGGAACAGCAGCGCCCGCAGGCCGGGCAGCAGCTCGCGGGTGACCGGGAGGGCGGCGGCCTCGGGGAGCAGCGCCCGCAGCCGGTCGGGGGTGAGGAACGCGGCGAGCCAGGCGTAGCCGTCGTCGGAGCGCGCGTAGACGCCCAGGGTCGCCGCCCCGCCCTTGTCGCCGCTGCGGGCACCGGCGACCCGGCCGAGCGGGACGGCCGCGGTGGTGGCGTCGCCCGCCCACGTCGGCGCGGCGACAGGGTCGGGCGGCGGCGCGCCGGGAGCCGCCGCGGGGGCCGGGGACAGCGTCTCCGTCGTCCCGTCGGGCAGGCCGACGACCTGCGGCACCTCCCCGGCCGGCACCCAGGCCGCCGAGTACACCCCGTACGGCGAGGGGCTGGGCGGCGCGGCGGTGGCGTGGAAGCCCGGGATGCTGGCCAGGCCGAGCTCGATCACCGGGGCGGTGAAGCCCTTGCCCACCTTCCGGCGGTCGCGGTCCTTGACCGTGACGTGCAGCAGGGCCGCGGCCTCCTCCTGCACCGCCGCATCCGGCGAGTCGGTGCGGGCGAGCGCCACCGTGACGTCCTCGATCGCCTCGAGCGCGGGGGCGAGCTGGCGGCGCAGCAGCTCCGCCTTGCGCTCGACGTCCAGACCGGTCAGCGGCAGGGTCATGGAGTTCCGGAAGCCGCCGAGGCGGTTGACGGCCACCTTGAGCCACTCCCCGGCGGGCAGCCCGCGGGCGCCCGTGATCTCGACCCGGTCGGGGCCGGCCTGCCGCAGCCGCAGGCCGTCGAAGCGGGTGACGACGTCGGGGCCGCCGTAGGCGCTGCCGGTGAGCTCGTAGAGCAGCTGCTCGGTGACCGTCTCCACGGTGACCGCCCCGCCCGTGCCCGGGTGCTTGGTGATCACCGAGGTGCCGTCGGCGGCGATCTCGGCCAGCGGGAAGCCGATGGAGTCCAGCGCCGCGGGGTCGGCGTCGAGCAGCTCGGCGAAGAAGCTGAAGTTCCCGCCCGTCGCCTGGGCGCCGCACTCCAGGACGTGCCCGGCGACGGTGGCCCCGGCGAGCGCGTCCAGGTCGTCGGGCCCCCAGCCGTGGTGCCAGGCCGCCGGGCCGACGACGAGGCTGGCGTCGGTGACCCGGCCGGTGACGACGACGTCCGCGCCGCCCTGCAGGGCCCGGACGATCCCCCGGCACCCGAGGTAGGCGTTGGCGGTGAGGGCGTCGGGAACCTCGCCGTCCCCGGGTGGGGTGTCACCGGCGCGGAGCAGGCCGCGGTCGCGCAGGTCCGCGAGGCGGGGCAGCAGGTCGTCGCCACCGACCGTGGCCACCCGCACCGGCGTCCCGAGGCGCCGGCCGAGCTCGGTGACCGCCGCCGCGAGCCCCTGCGGGTTGAGCCCGCCCGCGTTGCTGACGATCCGGACGCCGCGCTCCAGCGCCGTGCCCAGGCACTCCTCCAGCTGGGAGAGGAAGGTGCGGGCGTACCCGGCGGCCGGGTCCTCGGCCTTCTGCCGGCCGAGGATGAGCATGGTCAGCTCGGCGAGGTAGTCGCCGGTGAGGACGTCGACCTCGCCGCCGTCCAGCATCTCGCGCATGGCGCTGTGCCGGTCGCCGTAGAAACCGGAGACGTTGGCGATGCGGAGGGGTGCGGTCACCGGGCACCGCCCAGCGGCTGCCGACCCGCGCCGGGGGGACCGGCGAAGGCCTGCGCGATCGACATCCACTCCTGCGCGGCCGGCCCGGTGACCTCCAGGGCGAGGTCGTCGCGGTGCCGGCGCTGGGTCACCAGCAGGCAGAAGTCCAGCGCCGGGCCGCGGACGGTGTCGGCGGCGTCCGCGGGCCCCCACGTCCACCGCTCGCCACCGGGCCCGGTCAGCTCCACGCGGACCGCGCGGTCGGGCACCGGCAGCCCGCGGACGGCGTAGGAGAAGGGCCGCGCGCGCACGCCGATCTCGGCGACCGAGCGCAGCCGCGGTGTGCCCGGGCGGTCCTGCCCGAGGGCGTCGACGACGTCCTGACCGTGCGCCCACGTCTCCATCAGCCGGGCGGTCACGAACGACGCCGGGCTCATCGGCGGGCCGAACCACGGCACCCGCACGCCGGGGTCGGTCGCGCGGAGGGCGGCTGCCAGCGCCTCCCGGCCGGCCCGCCAGTCGGCGAGGACCTCCGCGGGGGGCGTGTCCCGGCCCTCGGCGGTGCGCCGCTCGACGTAGTCGCCGGCTGCGTCGCCGAGCCCCTCGACCAGGGCGGCGAACCCGGCGGGGTCGGTCACGGCCAGGAGGGCGTCCCGGTCGAAGAACCGCAGGTGGTTGATCGTGTCGCGGACGTCCCAGCCGGCCGCGGGGGTGGGCGTGCGCCACCCGGCGTCGTCGAGCGGCGCCACCCGGGCGTCGAGGTCGGCGGACTCGGCCGTGAGGTCGTCGACCAGGGCGGCCAGCAGGGCGCTGCGGTCGCTCACGCGGAGAACCCCTGCATCCGGGCGAGCACCTGCAGCATCACCTCGTCGGCGCCGCCGCCGATCGAGGCGAGCCGGCTGTCCCGGAAGAACCGGGCGGTCCAGGTCTCCTCCATGTAGCCCATGCCGCCGTGGAACTGCAGGCACGTGTCGGCCACTTCGCGCAGCAGTCGGCCGGCGGTCAGCTTGGCCACCGTGGCCTGGCGGGTGGTGTCCTCGCCGTTCAGGTAGGCCTCCGCGCACGCGTAGTTGTGCGACTGCAGCAGGTCGACCTGCGCGGCGAGTTCCGCCAGCCGGAAGGCGATGTACTGGCTGGCCAGCAGCGGCCCGCCGAAGGCCTGGCGCTGCTGGAGGTGGTCCCGGGTGCGCTCCAGCGCCATCCGGCAGCTGCCCACCGCGCCGTAGGCGGCGAACATGCGCTCCACCACGAACTGCGACATCTGCTGCTGGAAGCCGCGGCCGACCGTGCCGATGGTGTTCGACACCGGCACCCGCACGTCCTCGAAGTACAGCTCGGCGGTGTCGGACGAGCGGTTGCCCAGCTTGTCGAGCTTCCGGGAGACGGCGAAGCCGGGGACGTCGGTGGGCACGATGATCTGGCTCATCCCGCGGTGCCCGCCCTCGTCGGAGGTGCGGGCCAGCAGGCACAGCCAGTCGGCCTGGGTGCCGTTGGTGATGTACAGCTTGCTGCCGTTGATGACCCACTCGTCGCCGTCCTGCACCGCGCGGGTGCGCAGCCCGGCGACGTCGGAGCCGGCGCCGGGCTCGGTCACCGCGATGGAGCAGACGGCGGTGCCCCGGATCGCGGGCTCCAGGTAGCGGTGCTTGAGCTCGTCGCTGCCGAACTCGTGCAGGGACGGCGTCGCCATCATGGTCTGCACGCCGATCGCCATCGGCACGCCGGCGCACCCGGAACGGTGCAGCTCCTCGCACAGGATCACGCTGAACAGGTGATCGGCGCCCTGCCCGCCGTACTCGGGGTCGTACTCGAGCCCCAGCAGGCCGAGCTCGCCGAGCTTCGGGAACAGCTCGTGGGCCGGGAAGGTGCCCGCCGCCTCCCACTCGTCGACGTGGGGGGCGATCTCCCGGTCGACGACGTCGCGCACCAGCTTCCGGAAGGCGTGGTGCTCGTCGGTGAAGCGCATCGGAACTCCCGGTGGGAATGGCCGACGGCAGCGCCACCGGCCGAACTTGACGACGCCGTCAGGTCTATCAGCCGGGTGTGACCCGCACAACAACCCGCTGCGCTAACGTCGCGCCTCGTCGCCGGCGCCCACGCCGGTCGACCGCCGTCGCACGGCACGCCGGACAGGAGGGGGCTCGATGAGGCTGGGGCTGGCGCTGGGGTACTGGGGGGCCGGGCCGCCGCCGGGTCAGGCCGAGCTGGTCGCCGAGGCCGAGCGCCTGGGCTTCGAGTCGGTGTGGACCGCGGAGGCGTACGGGTCCGACGCCCTCACCCCGTTGGCCTGGCTGGGCAGCGCGACCACCCGGTTGCGGCTCGGCACCTCGGTGGTGCAGATGTCCGCCCGGACGCCGACGGCCACCGCCATGGCGGCGCTGACGATGGACCACCTCTCCGGCGGGCGGTTCGTCCTGGGCCTCGGGGTCTCCGGACCGCAGGTGGTGGAGGGCTGGTACGGCCAGCCCTATCCCAGGCCGCTCGCCCGCACCCGGGAGTACGTCGAGGTGCTGCGGCAGGTGTTCGCGCGGCAGCCCGTGCGCCACGACGGCGAGCACTACCGCATCCCTTTCCCGGGCGGCACCGGGCTGGGGAAGTCGCTGCGGCCGACCGTGCACCCGCTCCGCACCGACATCCCGGTCCTGCTGGCGGCCGAGGGGCCGAGGAACGTGGCGCTGGCCGCGGAGATCGCCGACGGCTGGATCCCGCTGTTCTACTCACCGCACGACGACGGGCACTACCGGGAGTCGCTCGCCGAGGGCTTCGCCCGCCCGGGGGCCCGCCGGGGCGCCGACGGCTTCGAGGTCGCCTGCATGGTCCACGTGGAGGTGGCCGACGACGTCGACGCCGCGGCCGACCGCGTGCGGCCGATGCTCGCCCTCTACGTCGGCGGGATGGGTGCCCGGGGTGTGAACTTCCACTACGAGGTCTTCGCGCGCATGGGCTTCGAGGCCGAGTGCGCTCGCATCCAGGAGCTGTACCTGGCCGGCCGGAGGGACGAAGCGGCGGCGGCCGTCCCGCTGGCGATGGTGGAGAAGGTGGCGCTCGTGGGGTCACGGGCCAAGATCGCCGACGACCTCGCGGCCTGGGAGGAGTCGCTCGTCACCACGATGCTGGTCGGTGGCTCTCCGGAGACCCTGCGCATGATGGCCGAGCTCACCGGCTGACGACGGCGCCGGGAGTTCACCTGGACACCCTCGCCCCCGACCGCTGGAGCCGTCGGCGTGCAGCGGACAACGCGACGGCGCGCCGGCGCGGACGGTGGTGGTGACCGCCCGCGAGGACCTCGAGATCCGCTGCCAGGTGGTGGCGCTGCTCGCTCCCGGCTGACCGGCCGGGCGGCGGCGCCGAGGCGACCCGGTTCCGAGTCGCGGGAGGCCCGCTCTTCCGCCAACTTGGACGGTGCGCGACGAGGCGCAGGGGGAGGGCGGTGCCATGCCGGAATTCGACCTCGCGACCGTTGACCTCGTGGTCATCGGCGCCTACGTGGTCATGATCATCGGGATCGGTTACTGGGTGTCCCGGCGGACCTCGGACTCCGACGACTACTTCCTCGCCGGCCGCGGCATGGCGTGGCCGCTCGTGGGCTTCTCGCTCATCGTCACCAACTTCTCGGGCACGCAGTTCCTGGGGCTGGCCGGAGCCGGCTACGACACCGGGATCGCGGTGTGGAACTTCGAGTGGATGGCCACGCTCGTCCTGCTGGTCTTCGCGGTGCTCATCCTGCCGATCTACCTGCAGTCGAAGATCAGCACCGTCCCGGAGTTCCTCGAACGGCGGTACGACCGGCGCTCCCGGTACGCGTTCTCCGGGTTCACGGTGCTCACGGGCATGCTCATCGACTCCGCCGGGGGCATGATCGCCGGCGCGCTGGTGCTGAACCTGCTGTTCCCCGACGTCCCGATGATCGTGCACATCGTGGCGATCGCCGTGCTGGCGGGCGTGTACGTCATCCTCGGCGGGCTGCGGGCGGTGATGATCACCGACACGATCCAGGGCGTGCTGCTGTTCCTGGCGGCCGGCATCATCTTCGTCATCGTGTTCCGGGAGTTCGACTTCCAGTGGTCGGTGTTCCCCGAGCTCGCGCCGGAGGACGGCTTCACCATCGCGCCTCCACCCGACGACGACTTCCTGCCGTGGCCGGGCATCTTCACCGGGGCGATCTGGCTCGGCTTCTACGTCTGGGTCGCCAACCACGTCGTCGTCCAGCGGGTGCTGGCGGCGAAGAACCTGGACCACGGCAGGTGGGGGGCGCTGTTCGCCGGCCTGATGCAGCTGCCGCTGCTCGTGCTGCTGATCTTCCCCGGGATCCTCGCCCGCGACGTCTTCCCCGACCTGGAGAACCCGGACCTCGCCTGGCCCTCGCTGATCTTCGAGTTCATCCCCGTCGGCCTGCGCGGGCTGATCGTCGCCGCGCTGCTCGCCGCCCTGATGTCCACCCTGGACTCGGTGCTGAACGGGGCCGCGAGCCTGGTGATCAACGACTTCGTCAAGACCCGTGACAAGGAGTACAGCGAGAAGCGGCTGCTGCTGATGAGCCGGGTGCTCGTCGGCATCTTCATGCTCATCGCGGTGGCCTGGGCGCCGGTCATCCTGCAGTTCGACACGATCGTCCAGTACTTCCAGTCGTTCCTCGGCTACGTGACGATGCCGATCGTCGTCGTCCTGCTCGGCGGCATCTTCTGGAAGCGCGCCACCGCGCCGGCCGCCTTCTGGACGCTGGTCGTCGTGGTCCCCATCGGGGTGATCGGCTTCGTCACCGGGGAGATCTTCGAGCTGTACGGCGTCCAGTTCCTGTACGCGACCGGGATCATGCTCCTCCTGAGCGTGGTCACCCTGGTGGCCATCACGCTGTCCACCGAGGCGCCGGACCGCGAGAAGATCGCCGAGGTGGTGTTCGACCGGCAGACGTGGCGCGAGGAGTCCGGGGAGCTCCGCGGCAAGCCCTGGTACAAGAACTACCGCCACCTCTCGCTCGGCCTGGCGGTGCTCACCGTCGCGGTCGTGGTGCCGTTCATCTGAGCCGTTCCGCCGACGCGCGGTCACCGGCGGGGTGCCGCGGGGTGACGAGGGCGCTGAATATGTGTAGTGGGCAGCCGAAATGGGCAGACCCCGGGGCGATGATGTACCGCGCTGCCGCTGCTGTGCCGTTCTCCGACCGGGACCGGGTGACCGCCGGGCTCCGCGGGCAGCTGCGGGTGATGGCCGCCGCTGCGGGAGCGGACCCGGACTGGTCGACGCTCCGGGTGCAGGGGCCGGCCCGACCCGTTCACGGCCAGAACACGGAGCTGACCGAGTGGACGGCGACCGTGGTGGTCACCGGGGGAGCGGCGGCCCTCGACGACCGGTTGATCGACGCGCTCCGGCCGGGGGTTCCGCGGCGGGCGGCGGCGAGCGCCGAGGCGACGTCCCCGCTGGTCGATCACTGAACCGCACGACCATCTGGTTGAGCGTTCTCTCACATTTGCCCGCCCCGCTGGCAGCCGGCCGAGCGGCGCGGCATGCTCGACGGGTGCCGAGGAGTGTTGCGTTGACGCGTCGTCGCGCCGTCGACCTCCTGCGCACGGCGAGCCTGCTCTAGCGCGCCGCGCCGCCCACCCTTCGCGGAGACACCGCGCGCCGCCCGTCGTCGGCGCGCGCCACCGCGCCGGTCCGGGCCCCGTCCGCGCCCTGCCCCGCCGAGCCATCCAGAGGCCCCCGTGATCGAGCTGTCCGACGTCCGCAAGGTCTTCCCCGCGCGCCGGGGGGCACCCGAGGTCGTCGCCGTCGACGGCGTGAGCCTGTCGGTCGCCGACGGCGAGTTCGCCGGCGTCGTGGGCCCCAGCGGCTCCGGCAAGAGCACCCTCGCCCGGCTGGTCAACCTGCTGGAGCGGCCGACGTCGGGGCGGGTGGTCGTCGACGGTCAGCCGCTCACCGACCTCGACGCCGACGGCGTGCGGCGTGCCCGACGCACCGTCGGCATGGTGTTCCAGCACTTCAACCTGCTCGACTCCCGCACCGCCGCCGGGAACGTCGAGCACCCCCTGGAGCTCGCCGGCGTCGGCCGGGCCGACCGCCGCCGCCGGGTGGCGGAGCTGCTGGACCTGGTGGGACTGGGCGACCGGCACGCCGCCCGGCCGGCGCAGCTCTCGGGTGGCCAGAAGCAGCGCGTCGCGATCGCCCGCGCGCTGGCCGCCCGGCCGAAGGTGCTGCTCTGCGACGAGGCGACCAGCGCCCTCGATCCCGCGAGCACCACCGGTGTGCTCGACCTGCTGCGGCAGGTGCGCACCGACCTGGGCCTGACCGTTCTGCTCATCACCCACGAGATGGCGGTGGTCCGGGCGGTGTGCGACAGCGCGGTGCTCATGGACCGCGGCCGGGTCGTCGACGGCGGCCCGCTGACCGAGGTGCTGACCCGCCCCCGGTCACCGCTGGCCGCCCAGCTGCTCCCGGCCCCACCCGTCGCCGGCCGGGCCGGCGACCTGGTCCGGGTCACCGTCACCGACGCCGCACCGGAGGGCCGGGTGCTGCGCACCCTCGCCGGCGAGCTGGGGCTCGACGTCGAGGTGGTGGGCGGGTCGGTGGAGACCGTCGCCGGCCGCCGCTTCGGTCGGCTGCTGCTCTCGGTCACCGGCGACGACGGGCGGCTGGACCCCGCGCTCCAGCGCCTCCGGGACGGCGGGTCCCTGGTCGAGCGCGCCCACCCCGGCGACGAGCCGGCGGCGTGGCGGGAGCAGGAGCAGCCGGCAGCCGGGCCGCCGGACGGACCCGACGAGCCCCGATTCCTCGACGCCCCGGAGGTGCAGCGGTGAGCAACTGGGACCGGATCGCCCCGCAGCTGGCCGATGCCACGTGGGAGACGCTGTACATGGTGGGCGTGAGCACGCTGCTCACCGTGCTGCTCGGCGTCCCGCTCGGCGTGCTGCTCACCGTCACCGCACCGGGCGCGCTCTCCCCGAGCCCGGCGCTGCACCGCGTCCTCGGCCTGGTGGTCAACCTGGGCCGGTCGCTGCCGTTCATCATCCTGCTGGTGCTCGTCGCCCCGGTCACCCGGGGCATCGTGGGGACCACGATCGGGTCGACGGCGACGATCGTCCCCCTGACCATCGGCGCCGTCCCGTTCCTCGCCCGGCTGGTGGAGACCAGCCTGCGGGAGGTCGGGCACGGCAAGGTCGAGGCGACCCTGGCGATGGGCGCCCGCCGGCGCGACGTCGTCCGCACGGTGCTGCTGCCCGAGGCGCTGCCGTCGCTGGTCTCGGGCATCACGGTCACCGTCGTCGCCCTCATCAGCTACTCGGCGATGGCCGGCGCCATCGGCGGCGGCGGCCTCGGCGACTTCGCCATCCGCTACGGCTACCAGCAGTTCCGCACCGACATCACCGTGGTCACCGTCGTCCTGCTGCTCGTGCTGGTCCAGCTGCTCCAGTGGGCCGGCGACCGCTGGGCCCGACGGCTCGCGCACGCCTGATCCTCCGCACCACCACCGACCCCTCGCTAGGAGAAACACGCACATGCTCCGCCCCACCCGGACCACCCTCGCCGCCGTCGCCTCCGCCACGCTGCTGGGCCTCACCGCCTGCGGAGGTGGGGAGGCCGAGCTGTCGGCGGCGGACGAGCCGCTGCGCGTCGGCGCCTCCCCGGTGCCGCACGCGGAGATCCTGCGGTTCGTCGACGAGGAGCTCGCCGATGACGCCGGCCTGGACCTGGAGATCGTCGAGTTCACCGACTACGTGCAGCCCAACGTCGCCCTCGACGACGGCTCGCTGGACGCCAACTACTTCCAGACGGTGCCCTACCTCGAGGAGCAGGAGGCCAGCGCCGGTTACGACTTCACCGCGCTGGAGCCGGTGCACATCGAGCCACTGGGCATCTACTCCGCCTCGCTGACCACCCTGGCCGACCTCCCCGACGGCGGTACGGTCGCGATCCCGAACGACCCGACCAACGCCGCCCGGGCCCTGCGGCTGCTCGAGGCCAACGACCTCCTCACCCTGGCCGACACGGGGGAATCCGCGCCGACGGCCCTGGACATCGAGGGCAACCCGAAGGGCCTGGAGATCCAGCAGGTCGAGGCCGCGCAGCTGCCGCGCTCGCTGGCCGACGTCGACGCCGCGGTCATCAACGGCAACTACGCGATCGACGCCGACCTCTCGCCGGCCGAGGACGCCCTCGCGCTCGAGGAGGCCGAGGGCAACCCGAACGCGAACCTGCTCGTGGTCCGCAGCGGCGACGAGGACGCCGAGCGGATCGTCGCGCTGGAGGAGCTGCTGCACTCCGCCGAGGTGCGGCAGTTCATCGAGGAGAACTACTCCGGCGCCGTCCTGCCGGCGTTCTGAGCCGACCCGTGGCGGCCCGACGGGGCGGGCCCACCTCTTGAGCCGGTGCCGGCGGCGGCCGGCACCGGCCGCCGGCCGAGCACAGCCGCCAGGGCGGCGTCGGAGGCGGCCAGGGCCGCCCGGTCGAAGGTGCTGCCGGCGGCCACCAGCTCGGCCGCCCCGGTGCGGTCGAGCAGTTCCGCCAGCCTGCTCTCCACCTGGGCGGGCGTGCCGGCGACCGCCGCCGCAGCCGTCTCCTCGACGTACTGCTGCTGGCGCGGGGTGCGGTGTGCGGCGCGGACGGCGGCCACCGGCTCCAGCGCCGGGAAGGTGCCGGTGGTGCGGGCCCGGGCCATCGCCCACGCCTCGGGCAGCAGCAGGTCCGCGGCCTCCGCCGGGGTGTCGGCGACCAGCACGTCGAGGCTGATCGCGACGCGCGGCTCCGGCTGCTGCCCGGAGGGCCGGAAGGTGCGCCGGTACTCGGCCAGCGCGGCCAGCCCGGGCTCGGGGTCGCCGGCCAGGCCCAGCAGCGGGCCGCCGACGATGACGGGGAGCCCCAGCTCCGCCGCAACCTGCAGCCCGCGCCCGGTCGCCAGCACGTGCAGCGGCACCGGGCCGACGGGCTGCGGGTGCAGGGTGATCTCCGCCGCGCCGGTGAGGTAGGCGCGCAGCTCGGCGAGATCGGCCGGGAAGTCCCGGTCGGCCTCCCGCAGGGCGCGGCGCACCGGCGCGGTGAACCCGGGAGAGCGGCCCAGCCCCAGGTCGACCCGGCCCGGCGCGAAGGCCGACAGGGTGGCGAACTGCTCGGCGACGACGAGCGGCTGGTGGTGCGGCAGCATCACGCCGGCCGAGCCGAGCCGGATCGTCGTCGTCCGGCCGGCGACGGCGGCCAGCACCACTGCCGGGGCGGCGCCGGCGATCCCCGGCACCCCGTGGTGCTCGGCGACCCAGAACCGCTCGAACCCGAGCTGCTCGGCGTGGACGGCGCGCGCGACGCTGCCCTGGAGCGCCGCGGCGTCGGGCTCGCCGATCCGGGTGCGGGAACGGTCGAGCAGGGACAGCCCCGGGGACGTGTCGGTCACGTCGGCGCCAGCGCTCCTCGGCCGTGAGGTGTTCCAGTGGCCGCCAGGGGCGCGCGGTCGGCAGGGACCGGCGGCGCGCCCCTCGGCACCTCGGCCGCCGTCACGCCGCTCCGGTGCTCACCCCGCGAGCGCCGGGGCCACCTGCCGGTTCACGTGCTCGTACGCCCAGGCGGCAAGCGTGCCGGGCGTCGTGGTCACCAGGCTCCGGCCGTCCTCCGGGACGAACCCGTCGCGGAGACCGGTGCTCATGCCGAGGATCGCCTCGACCTGGGGATCGGTGAGGCCCGCGGCCCGCAGCCCGGCACGGATGGCGTCGTCGGGCACGCGCTCGACGCGAACGGAGCGTCCGGTCGCCGCGGCCACGACGTCCGCGACCTGGGCCCAGCTGAGGTCCTCGGGCCCGTGGACGGCCTGGACGTGCCGCCCGGACCAGGTGGTGGACAGCAGCCGCACGGCGGCGACGTCCCCGACGTCCCGCGGGTCGACCCACGGCAGGGGCATGTCCACCGGCAGGGCGACGCGGAAGACGCCCTCGTCGAGGCCCGGGTCGAGCAGCAGGTTGGTGAAGAACATGCCGCAGCGCAGATGGGTGACCGAGGCGCCGGTGCCGTCGAGCGCCACCTCGGTAGCGGCCAGGCCGTCGATGTCCCCGACACCCGTGCGCTTCTCCGCACCCACGCTGCTCTGGAAAACCGTGCGCGTGATGCCGTTGTCGGCCACGGCGCGGGCGGCGATCCGGCCCAGCCGGCGCTGGGCCTCGATCGGGTCGTCGTCGTCCGTGGGCGGGTTGACCCAGTACAGGGCCTCGGCGCCCTCCGTCGCGCGCAGCACCACGTCGAGGTCGCGCTGGTCGCCCTCGACCGTGTCGACCAGGGCGCGGGTGGCCGGGTCGAGCCGGCCGGCGTCCCGGAGCAGCAGCGTCGGCCGCTGCCCGGCCTGCAGCAGCAGGCGCACGACGCGCGAGCCGACGGAACCGGTGGGCGTGGTGACGACGATCTTCACTGGTCCTCCTCTGCGTGCGGGAACCGCCATGGACTGCACCCGCGGGCTCGCTCCCCACCGGTGCCGCCACGACATGCTGGTGCGGGGTACCGACAAGAACGGCGCACGGCGTGGTCGCCCGTGCCGGCTCCGGGAGCCCGGCGGCGAGGACGACGCGCCGGCGGAGGTCACCACGGCACGATGCCGTCGGCGTCCAGGAAGGTGCCCGACGGCGCCTCGGCCGGCAGCGTCGCCGCGTGCACCACGACCCCGGCCGCCTGGGCGGGTGTGAGCGGCGCCTGCTCGCGGTTGCCGGGGGCCAGATCGGTCTGCACCCAGCCGGGGCAGACCGAGGTGACCGTGGCGGAGCTCGGCCAGGTGCTTCGCCAGGCCGATGGTGATGCTGTTCAGCGCGGCCTTCGACGCCTGGTACCCGGGCACCACCATGCTGCAGTACGGCGAGTCCGGGTCGGACTGGTCGGTCAGCGAGCCCACGGTCGAGGAGACGTTCACGACCCGGGCTGCCTCGCTGCGGCGCAGCAGGGGCAGGAAGTGCTCGATGACGGTCACCGCGCCGGCGACGTTCGTCTCCAGGGTGCGGCCGAAAGCCTCGAGATCGGTGAACTCGTGCGTTGCCGGCCCGGTCGCCTCCGCAAGGATCCCGGCGTTGTTGACCAGCACGTCGAGACGGCCGTACCGGGAGTCGAGCTCCTTGGCGCTGCAGAGACGCTCTCCGACGACGTGACGTCGAGGGCGACGTGCGCGGCGTCGTGCCCCTCGTCGCGCAGCCGGTCGGCGACCTCCCGGGCAGCGACGGCGTTCCGGCTCGCCACGACGACCGTGTGGCCGCGACGGGCGAGCTCTGCGGCGGTGGCGCGGCCGAGGCCGCGGGTGGATCCGGTGACGAGTGCGATCCGGGACATGGGGGTGGGTCCTCTCTGCTCGGGCGCCGATGGGGCGTCGCCGTGGTCCCCGGCGCTGGTGCCGGTACCGAGCAGACGTTCGGGCGGGGTCGGATGTGAGGTCGTCCGGCACCGCCGCGCTGCCGGACCGTCAGGCGGCGCCTTCGAGGGAGAGCAGGCGCTGCTTGGCCTCGGCGCCACCGATGTAGGCGCCGATCGTGCCGTCGGTGCGGACGACGCGGTGGCACGGGACGACGACCGGCAGCGGATTGGTCGCGCAGGCGGTCCCGACGGCCCGAACGGCCCGTGGACTCCCGACTGCGGCGGCCACACCGGCGTAGCTGCGGGTGGTGCCGTAGTCGACGGTGCGCAGGGTCTCGAGCACGCTGCGCCGGAACCCTGAGGCCAGCCGGAGATCCAGCGGGATGTCGAACTGCGTGCGGCTACCGGCGAAGTACTCCTCGACCTGCCGGGCCGCGGCCTCCAGCCGAGCGGGGGCGCGCAGGATCCGCGGGCCGATCCTGGTGGCCAGCGTGGCCAGGACGGCAGCGTGGTCCTCACGGGCGTAGGCGACGCGCACCAGCCCGTGTTCGGTGGCCGCGAGGAGCAGCGGCCCCACCGGTGTGTCCATGACGCGGTAGGCGACGTCGAGCAGTCCCTCGTGCTCGGCCTCGGCCACCAGCCGGGCGTGCAGGCGCTCCAACGCCGGGGCGAGGTTGTCGTCGAGCCGGGCGAACAGCCCGGGATCACGGTCGTCCATCGACGGTCTCCTCCAGTCCGACATCGTGGTAGCGGACGCGCAGCGCCCTGATCCCGTCGGCCGAGGCTCGACGGGCGGCCGCTTCGGTGCCGCCCAGCACGGCGGCGACCTCGCGGTGCGGCAGACCGGCGAGGTGGTGGTACGCGACCGCCTGCCGTTGCTTGTCCGGCAGCCGGCGCAGCGCGTCGTACAGGTCGCCGTGCCGGGCGACCTCCTCGTCCGCCCCGTCGGCGCCCCCGGCGGGTTCGGGGACCGGCTCGACGGGCACGGCCCGGCGTCGTGCGGCGCGGTGCAGGTCGATGGCCTTGCGGTGGGCGACGGTCACCAGCCAGGCCTCCCAGTTCGTGTCCTCCGGGAGCCCGGGGTAGGCGCGGAGGGCGGCGAGGAAGGTCTCCGACCACGCGTCCTCGGCGTCGACCGGGCCGACCACGGCCCGGCACACGCGCAGGACCGTAGCGCCGTGGCGGGCGACGATCTCTTCGAAGGGCAGCACGGCAGGTAGACGCCTCGGCGGGTCGATCGGTGAGGTCTGCGGTGTCGCAGTCTCGCTCATCGAAGTCGGCGGACGGTCTCGCCGCCGGACGTGGCCACCTCGCCACGCGCGGCGACGTCCGGGCCGAGGGTGGCCCGACGCCGGCGCCCGCGCAGCCACCAGCTGAACATGAGCGCGGCCACGGTGGAGTTGAAGGCGTGCAGCGCCCATACCGGGCCGACCGGCAGGTGCACCACGTACAGCCAGTGGATGACGTTCCCGGCATTGGCCAGGGCGAGGTTGCCTCCGCTGTAGGACGCGAGGTCCCTGGTGCGTGCCGCCTTGACCACCATGGGCAGGGACGCGAGGGCGAACACGCCCGTGGACACGGCTCCGGCGATCACCGACCAGCCGCTCATCGATCGACCTCCTGCAGGTTCCGGTGCTGCCCGCCGCTCGGGCTCGGAGGGCAGACGCCGGCCGGTGCTCCGGTGTGAGGTCCGGAGCCGCGCGTCGGGCTCCCGAGCGCGCTCGCGGCGGCGAGCCCGGCCACCCGCGGCCGAGGACCCGATCGGGGCGTCCCGGGGGTGGGCGTTGGTCCCCGCCCTCGGCGCCGGGCAGACTGCCGGTGTGACGGGCGGCGGCGAGGCGAGGACCGATCCCGGGCTCAGGCTCTCCGCCCCGCGCGGTGGGGACGTCGGTGCGCCCGAGCAGGGCGCACGGCTGCTGGTCCCCGGCGAGACCTGCTGGCGGATCGAGCAGGCCACCCGGTTCGCGGTCTTCGTCGACGCGGCCGGGTACTTCGCCACCCTCAAGCGCGCCGTGCTGGGTGCCCGGCGCCGGGTGCTGTTCATCGGCTGGGACTTCGATCCCCGCATCCGGCTCGACCCGCTGGACGGCGGCCGGCCTCAGGACGACCGGCTGGGCGACGTGCTCGAGCGGGCGGTGGAGCAGAACCCGGACCTGCACGTCGGCGTCCTGCAGTGGGACCTGGGGATGCTGCGCGCGCTCGGCCGGGGGCTGAAGCCGATCGTGCTCCTGGACCGGCGCGCCCCCGAACGGCTCACCCTCGCCGTCGACACCCACCACCCGGTCGGCGGCGCGCACCACCAGAAGATCGTGGTGATCGACGACTCCCTGGCGTTCGCCGGCGGCATCGACGTCACCGCGGACCGCTGGGACACCTCCGACCACGCCGATGACAACCCGCACCGCTGCCGGCCGGCGACCGGGCCCGCACCGGGTCGGCTCACCGGACCGTGGCACGACGCGACCAGCATCATGACCGGCCCTGCCGCACGGGCTCTCGCCGAGCTGGCCCGCGAACGGTGGGAGAGCGGCACCGGTGAGCGGCTCGAGCCCCTGCCCGAGGAACGGGACCACTGGCCCGAGGGTGTCGAGCCCCTGCTCACCGACGTGGACGTGGCGATCTCCCGCACCCGGCCCGAGCACGGTGGCACACCGCTGGTGCACGAGGTCGAGCTGCTGTGGCTGGCCCTGATCGCCGGTGCCCGCCGGGCGCTCTACGTGGAGAGCCAGTACTTCGCCAGCCGGCGGATCGCCGAGGCGATCGCCGAACGGCTGCGCGAGCCCGACGGCCCCGACGTGGTCGTGGTCAACCCCTGGACGGCCGACGGCTGGCTCTCGGAGAAGGCGATGGGCACCGCGCGTGCCCGGGCGCTGGAGATCGTCCGCGAGGCCGACGTGCACGACCGGTTCCGGATCTACACCCCGGTGACCGAGCGGCGCGCGCACATCTACGTGCACGCCAAGATCACCGTCGTCGACGACCGGCTGCTCCGCATCGGCTCCAGCAACGTGAACAACCGCTCGATGGGCCTGGACACCGAGTGCGATCTGGCGATCGAAGCGGTCGAGGGACGGCCTGGGGCCGACGGGCTGGCCGACACGATCGTCGCCTTCCGGGACCGGCTGATCGCCGAGCACCTGGGCTGCGCGCCGGAGGAGGTCACCGCCGCGATCGCCGACACCGGCTCCCTGGTGCGGGGCATCGAGCGACTGCGCCGCCCGACCGGCCGCTCGCTGGTGCCGTTCGAGCCGCCGCAGCTCGGCCCGGCCGACCGGGCGCTGGCGGAGTCGGAGGTCATGGATCCCGAGAAGACACCGAACCGGTGGCGCCGGGTCGAGCGCTTCTTCGCCCGCCGCCGTCGGCCGGGGAACCGGGTGCGCGCCTGACTTCCCGCGCCGATCGCCCCGGACCGGTGCTCGGGCGGGCACTCCGCCGGCGGCCGGCTCGTTCATCGGAGACAGGCCGGTACGGACGTCAGGAGGCGTAGGCGCCAATCGCCTCGGTATCCGAGGGAGGGACCCTTCCGATGACCCGCAGGAGTGACCCGCAGCGATCGACCACGACATCGCCGTCGCCGGCGGACCGGCGGGCCGTGCGGAACCGGGTGCTCATGGTGCACCGCGTGGGAGCGGGCGTCGTGGGTGTCGTCCTGCTGGTGTTCGCGGTACTGGGCTTCGCCCGCGGGCTGCCGTTCTTCTCGACCACCGGCGAATCGGTGGTGGGCATGTCGACGAACGGTCTGCTGTCCACCGTCTCCGTGATCGTCGGGCTCGTGCTGATCGGCGGCGCGCTGGCGGGAGCGCGGGTCGCCTCGACGGTCATGATCGCCGTCGGGGTGCTGTTCCTCGTGTCGGCACTGGGCAACCTGGCGGTGCTGCGCACCGACTTCAACGTCTTCGCCTTCGACTTCAGCAACGTGGTCTTCTCGGCCGTCGTCGGCCTGGTCCTGCTGCTGCTCGGCGCGTACGGCCGGATCAGCGGCAACCTCCCGGCCGAGAGCCCCTACCGGTCACCGGAGCGGCCGGGGGACGAGTCCAGTCCGGTGGAGGAGACCCCGCAGACGCCGGCGGAGTCCGCGGCCGAGGAGGCGATGCACGAGGCCGAGCGGGCCGTCGCCCAGGGGAACGCGACCGACGAGCAGCGTCGCCGGGTGGAGGCCATGTCGCAGGCGCGCTCCCGGAAGGACCGGCGGAGAGCGTGGATGGAGTTCGACTCCGGAGCCCGCTGACCGGCCTCGTCGGCCGCTACCGCTCGACGTCCATGCGCCGCACCAGGTGACCGTCGAAGGTGTAGACGTGGCGGACGTCGGAGCGCTCCAGGACGAAACCGCCGGGGTCGCGGAACACCTGCCGGACGCCGACCTCGACCGAGCCGTCCCCGCGTTCGGAGACGGCGGTCGGCCGCAGGTTCGGCCGGATCTCGGCCCACTGGTGCTCCCAGTACTGGCGGACGGCGTCACGCCCGACGAGCCGGCCGCCCTGCCAGCCGTTGGGCCAGTCCACATCCGGCGTCATCGCCGCCACCACCGTCTCGATGTCGCGCGCGTCGAACGCGTCGTACAGCGAGCGCAGCAGGGCCTCGCGGTCGGCGGTCACCTCCGGTCCACCTCCGGGACGACGTCGTAGGAAGGGCTGCAGCAGCGGGCCAGGACGCGGACGGTAGCGCGGCCGGGGACCTCGTGGGCGCTGCTGCGGCGCCCGTCGGCGCACGGTCCCGGGAGCGCGGTGGGCGGGTGACCGGGATGCCGGAGGGGCCGGCGCGTACCGGTTCAGTCCTCGCCCGGGTACGGCGGCGCGCTGTCGGCCACGACGGCACCTCGTCGGCCGAGCGGCTGCTCCGGCCCGACCGTCGAGTCGCGCACGGTCTGCCGCTCGGTCTCGGCGTTCACCGCGGCACCGAGGAAGATGAGGGCGACCGTCGTCCACAGCCAGAACATGCTGATCGCCACGCCCGCGAGGGAGCCGTAGGTCGACTGGTAGCTGCCCAGGCTCTGCACGTAGGAGAAGAAGGCCAGGGTGGTGCCGAGCCAGACCAGCGTCGTCAGCACCGATCCGGCCGTGAGCCACCGCCACCGCGCGTCCCGGCGGTCCGGGGCCAACCGGTAGAGGACCGTGAGGGCCGCCACCATGAGCACGGCCAGCGCAATCCAGGACAGCACCGACGCGGCGGCGCGGACCGGACCGGGGGCGCCAGCGAGCCGGGCGCCGACGACCCCCGCCGCGGCGATCAGGCCGGCGAGCCCCACGGCGCCGGCGAGCACGAAGAGCAGGGCCAGGCCACTGCGGCGCAGCAGACCGCGCGTCTCCGTCTGGTGGTAGGCGATGCAGACGCCGTCGATGAGGTACGTCATCGCGGTCGTCGCCGTCCAGAGGGCCACGAGGAGGCCGGTGAGCCCCCGGAAGGTGAGCACCTGGGCCGACGCGGCGGTGATCGTCGTGAGCTGGTCGGCGACGATCGACTCGAGGTCGTCGGGCAGCACGTCCGCCACCTCGGACAGCTGCTCGAGCGCCGTTCCGGGGGTGTTCACGACGCCGTAGATCGACACGGCGGTCACCAGCACCGGGGCGACCGACAGGACGGCGAAGAACGCCACCCCGGCGCTCTGGACCATCAGCCGATCGGTGAGCATCTGCCGGACGGCTCGCGCCAGCAGAGCCCGCCAACCCGCGGCGGAGATGCGGTGCGGCGAGTCCGCGTCGTACCGCTCGGTCCCGTCCTCCCGGTCCTCGGTGCCGGTCGGGGGACGCCCGTGCCGGGCCACAGCCATGACTCATCCCACCCCCGGAGGCGGGTGGTCGCAACGGCGACGGGGCCGACCGCGCGCCTCGCCGTCGCCGGTGCGCGTCAGCCCTCCTCGGGGCGGAGCACCGTCAGCGTGACCCCGGCGGCCAGGCGGTAGGGGTTGGTGGTCACCAGGCCGCCGACCACCTTCCGCAGCCGGGACATCTCCGCCCGGACGGTGACGCAGTGCGCCGCGTCGCCGAAGAGCGCGGTGCTCAACCGGTCGGCGCCCAGCCCCGCCCGGCCGGCCTGGTGCAGCAGGAGCAGGAGGTCGGCGTGCCGGCGGGTCAGCGGGGTGACCCACGGGTCACGGCGGGACCGGAGGCGGAGCACGGGTGGGCCGGTGAGGTCCAGTTCGGCGGCGACGGCGTCCCCGGGGTCGTGCGGCCGGACCAGCCAGCCCTCACCGACGCGTTCGGGCGTGCACAGCCCGAGGCCCGGGACGGCGAGCACCGTGCCATCGCGCGGCACCGCGACCCGGTCGCGCGCGGCGATACCCGACCGGTGCGCGACCCAGCCGTGCTCGTCGACCAGCAGCAGCGGGCCGGAGACGGTGGCCAGCACGCCGCGGGCCGAGCGGCGCAACCGCTCCAGGCGCTGCTCGTGGTGCCGCCACAGCTGGGCTTCTGCCAGCCGGACGGCGGTCTCGACGAGCGCCGCGATGACCGGGTGCAGGGTCAGCGCGGGCCCGCTGACGTCGACGACGCCGAGCAGCTCACCGCTGACGGGGTGGTGGATCGGCGCGGCCGTGCAGTACCAGGGGTGCTGGGCCTGCTCGAAGTGCTCGGCGGAGAACAGCTGCACCGGCGCCGCCTCGGCCAACGCCGTCCCGATGGCGTTGGTGCCGACGGTCTGCTCGGTCCACCGGGCGCCCTCGGTGAAGCCCAGGGCGTCGGCGCGCAGCCGCACCCGGGCCGATCCCTCCCGCCAGAGGAGGACGCCGTCGGCGTCGGTGACGACCATGAGGAAGGCCGACGCGTCCGCCACGCTACCGAGGACCTGCCGCAGCTCACCGATCACCGGCAGCAGGGGCGAGCACCGGCGTCGGCGCTCGACCTCGGCGGGGCACAGCGGTTCGCGGGCGTTGGTGCGCGACGGGTCGAGCCCGAGGCCCAGGACCCGTGACCACGAGCGCGCGACGACCCCGCGGGGGCGGACGGGCGGCCGGCTGCCCCCGATCACCGCGTCGTGCACGCGCACCAGCACGCGGGCGTGCTGCGACAGGTCGGTACCGGGAGCGATCGCCGAGTAGCCGGTCACGCCGCACCTCCACCTCGCCCCGGCCGCGTGCAACACGCTGCAACGCTTCCGCCGCCGACCCCCGGGCGCTGTGCTGCACATCACACCACGTCGACCCGTGCCCGCGGGAGGTAGCCATGACGCAGACCCTCGACACGACCACGCAGGCCCCGGCGCAGCGGGCCGAGCGCTGGCTCGCCGACTTCGCCGACGCGCTGCGCGCCCGCGACGTCGCGCGTGCGGCCGGCATGTTCGCCGCCACCAGCTTCTGGCGCGACCTGATCGCCTTCAGCTGGAACATCACCACCGTCGAGAACCCGGCCGGCGTGAGCGACCTGCTGACCCAGACGCTGGAGCGCACCGACCCGTCGTCGTTCACCGTGGCGGAGCCGCCCGAGGAGGCCGACGGCGTCACCACCGCGTGGTTCACCTTCGAGACAGCCGTGGGCCGCGGCACCGGGCTGGTGCGCCTGGTCGAGGAGGACGGTGCGCCGAAGGCGTGGACGTTCCTCACCACGATGCACGAGCTCAAGGGCCACGAGGAGCCACGTGGCGCCGCTCGGCCGATGGGCGCCGAGCACGGGGCGAACAAGCACCGCCTCACCTGGCTGGAGCGGCGGGAGAAGGAGGAGGCCGAGCTGGGGGTGAGCGTCCAGCCCTACGTGCTCGTCGTCGGCGGCGGCCAGGGCGGCATCGCCCTGGGCGCCCGGCTGCGGCAGCTCGGCGTGCCGGCTCTCGTCGTCGACAAGCACGACCGGCCGGGGGACCAGTGGCGCGGCCGGTACAAGTCGCTGTGCCTGCACGACCCGGTCTGGTACGACCACCTGCCGTACCTGAAGTTCCCGGACAACTGGCCGGTGTTCTCACCCAAGGACAAGATCGGCGACTGGCTCGAGTCCTACGTCACGGTCATGGAGGTCCCGTACTGGGGCAGCACGGTGGCCACGACGGCCGCCTACTCGCCCGAGAAGGGGGAGTGGACCGTCCAGGTCGAGCGGCACGGCAAGCCACTCACCCTGCGCCCGGCGCACGTCGTGCTGGCCACCGGGATGTCCGGCAAGCCGAACGTCCCGGTCATCCCCGGCCAGGACGTCTTCCGCGGCGACCAGCACCACTCGTCGGCGCACCCGGGCCCCGACGCCTACGCCGGGAAAAAGGCGGTCGTCATCGGCAGCAACAACTCCGCCTTCGACATCTGCGGGGCCCTCTGGGAGAACGACGCCGACGTCACCATGGTGCAGCGTTCCTCGACGCACATCGTCAAGAGCGACACCCTCATGGAGATCGGGCTCGGCGCGCTCTACTCCGAGCAGGCGCTGGCCGCCGGCGTCACGACGGAGAAGGCGGACCTGATCTTCGCCTCGCTGCCGTACCGGATCATGCACGAGTTCCAGATCCCGCTGTACGACCAGATGAAGGAGCGCGACGCCGACTTCTACGACCGGCTCGAGAAGGCCGGGTTCTGGCTCGACTTCGGCGAGGACGGCTCCGGCCTGTTCATGAAGTACCTGCGCCGCGGCTCCGGCTACTACATCGACGTGGGGGCTGCCGAGCTGGTCGCGAACGGCGAGGTGAAGCTGGCCCACGGGATCGTCGACCACCTCACCGAGGACGCCGTCGTCCTGGAGGACGGCACCGAGCTGCCGGCCGACCTCGTCGTCTACGCCACCGGGTACGGGTCGATGAACGGCTGGGCGGCCGACCTGATCAGCCAGGAGGTGGCCGACAGGGTCGGCAAGGTGTGGGGCCTCGGCTCGGACACCACCAAGGACCCCGGGCCCTGGGAGGGCGAGCAGCGCAACATGTGGAAGCCCACCCAGCAGGAGGCGCTGTGGTTCCACGGCGGGAACCTGCACCAGTCGCGGCACTACTCGCTGTACCTCGCGCTGCAGCTGAAGGCGCGCTACGAGCGGATCCCGACCCCCGTCCACCGCCTCCAGGAGGTGCACCACCTCAGGTGACCGCCGCCCGGCACCCGCTCCCGGCGGAGCGGGTGCCGCAGGCCCCGCCGCGCCCCGCCACCCGGGCGGCGGGGCGTCAGACGGAGATGCCGACGAGCTTGGTGTCGAGGTACTCGTCGATGCCCTCGTACCCGCCCTCGCGGCCGAGGCCGCTCGCCTTCACCCCGCCGAAGGGCGCCGCGGCGGACGTGGGATTGATGTCGTTGATCCCGACCATCCCGAAACGCAGCTGCTCGGTCACCCGGATCGCCGTCGACAGGTCGTTGGTGTAGACGTACGCGGCGAGGCCGTACTCGGTGTCGTTCGCCCGGGCGATGACCTCGTCCTCGTCGTCGAACGGGGTGACCGCGGCGATCGGGCCGAAGGTCTCCTCGCGGGAGACGAGCATGTCCGGCGTCACGTCGGCCAGCAGCGTGGGGGCGAAAAAGGTCGTCCCGTCGAGCCCGTCGACCTGGACCCGCTCGCCACCGACGACGACCCGGGCGCCCCGGGTGCGCGCGTCGAGCACCTGGGCCTCCATCTTCGCCACGGCGCGCTCGTCCACGAGCGGGCCGATGGTGACCCCGTCCTGGTCGCCCTGGCCGATGCGGAGCGCCGCGATCCGCTGCTCGAGCGTCGTGAGGAAGGTGTCGTAGAGGGAGCGGTGCACGTAGATGCGGTTCGGGCTGATGCACGCCTGCCCGGTGTTGAGGAACTTCACCAGCGCCGCGCCCTTGGCCGCGCGGACGGGGTCGGCGTCGGGGAACACGAGGAACGGTGCGTGCCCGCCCAGCTCCACCGACACCCGCTTCAGCGTGGCCGCGGCCTTCGCGGCGAGCATCTTCCCCACCGCAGTGGAGCCGGTGAAGGTGAGCTTCCGGACCACCGGTGACGCCAGCAGCGTGTCGCCGACCTCCGCCGCCCGGGTGGTCGTGACCATGTTGACCACGCCGGCGGGAACGCCGGCGTCGGCGAGCAGCTGCACCGTCGCGACCGCGCAGAGCGGCGTCTGGTCCGCCGGCTTGAGCACCGAGGTGCACCCGGCCGCGATGGCCGGCGCGAGCTTGCGGGTGAGCATCGAGATCGGGTAGTTCCACGGGGTGATGGCCGCGACCACACCGACCGCCTGGCGCATGGTCAGGAACCGCTGGTCGGCCCGCGCCGAGGGGATCGTCACGCCGCCGATGCGCTTGGCCTCCTCGGCGAACCAGGCCAGGAAGTCCGCGGCGTACGCCACCTCGTTCATGGCGGCCTTGAGCGGCTTGCCCTGCTCCCGGGTCATCAGCGCGGCCAGCTCCCTGCGGCGCTCGCGCATCAGGCCGTCGGCCTTCGCCAGCACGGCCGCGCGCTGGTAGGCCGTCGCCCCGGACCACGCCGGCAGCGCGCGCTCCGCGGCGGCGATCGCCGCTTCGGTCTCCGCCCGGCCACCGTCCGCGGCCTGCCCGATGACCTGCCCCGTGGCCGGGTCCGTGACGTCGAAGGAGGCACCTCCGTCGGCCGGGCACCACTGCCCGTCGACGTAGATCGTGCGGCCCTGGTCCTGCGTCATCACACGCCCTCCACTGGGTGTCCTGCGCGTCCGGAGCCCGGGCCCGCCTGCTCGGAGCGTCGGGGCCGGTACTGCGAGCGGTCCTACTGCCTGGGCGATGGTGACACGCGCCACGGTGCGCTCGGCGGAGTGGCCCGTTCCGGCAGGCGTGCGTGGGACGGCACCGCGCGAGCGGGCAGGGACCTCCCGCCCTGCCCCCGCGGCGCCGGGAGGAGCACCGTGGTCCTCACCAGCGGCCTCGAGGAGGCGGGATGACCACCAGGGAGAACGCACAGGGAGCACCGGGAGGCGGACGCGAGCGCCGGGCTCCCGATCCGCTGCAGATGACGGAGTTCGAGAAGCGCATCTGCGAGTGGGAGGCGCGGCAGACGTCGCCGCCCGCGGTCACCGAGCGGCCCCGGACGTCGTGCAGCACTACCTCGCCCACGAGCGGCTCACCCGGGCCGCCGCCCGGCCCCGACCGGCCGGCGCGCACGCCGTGGGCGCGCGGCAGCGCCCCCGGCCGCCCGCGGAGCAACCGCCCTCGCGGGTCGGGGAGCTGTTCCGCCGCCCGGTCGACCGCGGCTGAGGCGCGGGGAGCGGGCCCGAGGCGCCTGAGACGCCCGGGCGCTCGCGCGTCGACGTCCCACCCTGGCCACCCCGGCCCGGAGCGCCGTCGGACCCTCCGTGCCCGGGCGCGGGGCCGGCCTCTTGTCCCGCGGGGGCGGGGGCGGACACACTGCGGCCGTCCCGACAGAACCGGCGTCGGCCGGACGCCGTGCGGATCCCAGGAGCGCCCCGATGCTGTTCTACGTCAGCCTCCGCGTCGACCACACCCGGCTGGACCGGGACGCCTTCTGGGACGAGTGGGAGCGGGAGACGGAGGCGGCGCTCGGCGCGATGGAGGCGGGACTCGTCAAGAACCTGTACAAGGTCGCCGGGCAACGCCGGGTCATCGGGGTCGTCGACGTCGAGTCGCACGACCAGCTCGACCAGGTCGTGATGGGCGCCCTACCGATGAGTCACCACCTGACCCTGGAGGAGGTGCTCCCGATCCGGGAGTACGCGGCCTTCGCCGAGGACGTCCGCGGACGCTGGCAGCCCTGACCCCGGACGCCCGGCCTCCCGGGCGCACCTGCGGCGATCTCGTATCGTCCTCCGCCATGCGCCCCTCGGCAGCCGTCGACACGGGCCGTGGCTGGGTCATGGTCGCCGCGGCGTTCGCGGGCATGTTCGTCTCGTTCGGGATCGCCTACTCCTTCGGCGCGTTCCTCGAGCCCATGGCGGCGGAGTTCGGCTCCGGCCGGGGTGCCACGTCGGCCTTCTTCGCGCTGACCTCGCTCACCTACTTCGGCCTCGGCGCGCTCAGCGGCGTCGCGGTGGACCGCTACGGCCCCCGGCGGGTGCTGTTGGTCGGCGGCGTCGCGCTCGGGGCCGGGCTGACCGCGACCTCGCAGGCCGGCGAGCTGTGGATCGGACTGCTCACCTACGGCCTGGGGGTGGGCATCGGGGTGGCCTGCGCGTACGTCCCGATGGTCGCCGTCGTCAGCGGGTGGTTCGAGGGACGGCGGACCATCGCCGTCGGGGTGGCGGTGACGGGGATCGGCCTGGGCACGCTCACCGTCGCGCCCCTGGCGGCTGCCCTGATCGGCGAGCTGGGCTGGCGGAACACGCACCTCGTGCTCGGACTGGCCGGCGCGGTCGTCCTGCTGGTGTGCGCCGCGGTCGTGCAGCGCCCGCCGGTGCAGACCGGCCCGGCGGCGCTGACGCTGCGCGAGGCCGTCCGGAACCGGGACTACCGGCGGCTGTACCTGGCGTCGGGCCTCATGGCCGTCGCGCTGTTCGTGCCCTTCGTGCACCTGCCCGGGTACGCCGAGGAGGCCGGGATCGACCGGGTCGCGGCGGCCGCGCTGGTCGGGGTGATCGGCGCGGCGAGCACCGCCGGCCGGCTGCTGCTCGGACTGGTTGCCGCGCGGACCGGGACGTTGCGCGCCTTCCAGGGGTGCTTCCTGACGATGGCCGTGAGCTTCGCGCTGTGGGGGGTCGGTGGCGGGTACGGCGTGCTGGCCGCCTTCGCCGTGGTGCTCGGGGTGGGCTACGGAGGGTTCGTCGCGATCGGTCCCGCGGTCGTCGCCGAGCGCTTCGGCACCACCCGCCTGGGCGGCCTGCTGGGGGTGCTGTACACCAGCGCCGGCCTCGGCTCGGCCGTGGGAGCGCCGCTCGCCGGTGCGACCGTCGATGCCTCCGGGTCCTACGCCCCGGTGATCGCCGGCTGCCTCGCCCTGGGGCTGGCCGCCTACCTGACCGTGCTCAGCGTCGGTCGCACCTGACCGCGGTGCGGGGTCGGGGCGCCGCTCCTGCACCCGACGAGCGAGGTGACGTCTCGGGGTCGACGCCCTCACACCGCGTCGTAGGTAGCCGCCGATCGGGTAGCCGCCGCGCGGACCGGTGCCGTGCCCGATTGCGGACGGGAGGGACCGGCATGTGAGCTGGATCACGCGTTGGTCGCACCGCTGCGGAGGTCCCGATGCCGGTCAGCCTGGTGGGGCGCCCTCGCCGCCGACCCTCAGCACGGCTCGCCCCGCCACGCCAGACCGCGCCCCGCGACCGGAGCGGTGGGTGACGCGGCGCCGCCCGACCGGACGGCAGAGACGTCCGCGCCGATCGGCGCGGGGAACCACGGAGGGGACGCGCACGACGCGGGCCGTCCAGGACCAGAGGAGGAGCGCGGTGGCAGGGAACAAGGCCGTCCGGTACATGGGACCGGGCAAGGTGGAGGTCGCGGACCTGGACTACCCCAAGCTGGAGCTGTCGAGCGGCCCGGGGGTGCACCCGTCCAACGTCGGCCGCAAGACGCCGCACGGGGTCATCCTCAAGACGGTCACCAGCAACATCTGCGGCAGCGACCAGCACATGGTGCGCGGGCGCACGACCGCTCCCGAGGGGTTGGTCCTCGGGCACGAGATCACCGGGGAGGTCGTGGAGAAGGGGCCCGACGTCGAGTTCCTGGACGTCGGCGACATCGTCAGCGTGCCGTTCAACATCGCCTGCGGCCGCTGCCGCAACTGCAAGGAGGGCCGAACCGGCCTCTGCCTCACGGTGAACCCGGACCGTCCGGGCTCGGCGTACGGGTACGTCGACATGGGCGGATGGACCGGTGGTCAGGCCGAGTACGTCATGGTTCCGTACGCGGACTTCAACTGCCTGCGCTTCCCCGACCGCGACCAGGCGCTGGAGAAGATCCAGGACCTCACGATGCTGTCCGACATCTTCCCGACCGGCTACCACGGCTGCTACACGGCCGGGGTGACCACCGGGTCGACGGTGTACATCGCCGGCGCCGGTCCCGTGGGACTGGCAGCGGCCGTGTCGGCGCACCTGCTCGGGGCCGCGGTCGTGATCGTGGGCGACCTGATCGAGGACCGGCTGGCCCAGGCCCGCAGCTTCGGCTGCGAGACGATCGACGTCTCCAAGGGCGACCCGAAGGACCAGATCGCCCAGATCCTGGGCGAGCCCGAGGTCGACTGCGGCGTGGACGCCGTGGGCTTCGAGGCCCGGGGGCACGGCGAGGGGGCCCAGCAGGAGGCGCCCGCGACCGTGCTGAACTCGCTGATGGAGATCACCCGGGCCGGCGGTGCCCTCGGCATCCCCGGGCTCTACGTCACCGGGGACCCGGGCGCGGCCGACGAGGCGGCGAAGACCGGGTCGCTCTCCATCCGGCTGGGGTTGGGCTGGGCGAAGTCGCACGTCTTCACCACCGGCCAGTGCCCGGTCATGCGGTACAACCGCCAGCTGATGATGGCGATCCTGCACGACAAGGTGCAGATCGCGAAGGCGGTCAACGCCACGGTCATCCCGCTGGAGGACGCACCGCGCGGCTACACCGAGTTCGACCAGGGCGCGCCCCGCAAGTACGTGCTCGATCCGCACGGCATGGTGGGCACGGCCGCCTGATCGGGGCCGGTTCCCCGGCGTCCCCGCACCGCCCTGGCCGGCGGTGCGGGGACGCCCGGCCGCGCCCGGACCTAGGACCGGCCAGCCGTGCGCGGGGAGCGGCGCAGGAAGTCGTCGGCGATCTGGTCGAACGTCGCCCAGCGGACGCCGTCGTGCCCGTTGATGTGCTCGATCAGGCGTTCCAGCATGAGCAGCACCTGCGGTCGCCCGGCGACGTCCGGGTGGATGGTCATGGTGAAGGCCGCGTAGTCCATCTCCCGGTGCACCCAGTCGAACTGGTCGCGCCACATCTGCTCGATGTCCCGCGGGTTGACGAAGCCGTGGCTGTTGGGGCTGGACTTGATGAACATCATCGGCGGCAGGTCGTCGAGGTACCAGTTGGCGGGGATCTCGACCAGATCGGTCTCCTCCCCGCGGACGAGCGGCTCCATCCAGCTCTCCGCGGGCGCCGAGTAGTCGATCTTCGTCCACGAGTCGCCGACCCGGACGTAGTAGGGCTCGAAGTCGCGGTGCATCAACGAGTGGTCGTACGTGATCCCGCGCTCGAGCAGCAGCTCGTTCGTGACGCCGCTGAACTCCCACCACGGCGCGACGTACCCCGTCGGGCGGCGCCCGGCCCTCTGCTCGATCAGTCCGATGCAGCGGTCGAGCACCGCCTGCTCCTGTTCCCGGCTCATCGCGATCGGGTTCTCGTGGCTGTAGCCGTGGACGCCGATCTCGTGCCCGGCCGCGACACAGGCGTCGAACTGCTCCGGGAACGTCTCGATCGAGTGCCCCGGCCAGAAGAACGTCTGGGTGAGCTCGTTGCGCCGGAAGAGCTCGAGGATGCGCGGGACGCCGACCTCGCCGGCGAACACACCCCGCGAGATGTCGTCCGGGGAGTCCTCCCCGCCGTACGAGCCAAGCCAGCCGCCCACGGCGTCGATGTCGACACCGAAGGCCACGAAGATCTCCTTGCTCATCGTCGTCGCGCTCCTTCGCGTAGGCCGCCCCGGGCCGGGGCGGGGGTTCAGCCGGTGAGGTGCTGGGCCAGGACCCGCTGCGGATCGTCGGGGGCGAGGGCGAGCGCCGCCGCCAGCAGCAGCCGCCCCTGCCACGGGCTCAGATCACCGGCGAACACGGCCCCGCCGCGCGCCAGGCGGGCTCCGCCGGCGGCGTAGAGCGGTGCCACGGGGCCCGATGCCACCCGGGAGCACACCAGGACGGGGATCCCGCGGGCCACGAGCTCCTCGGCGGCCTCGGCGATCGCCGGGGGGACGTTGCCGGCGCCGAAGGCCTGCACGACGACGCCCGCGGCGCCGGCGGCCACCGCCGCGTGCAGCAGCGACGCGTCCGCGCCCAGGTAGCAGGCCACGACGTCGACGCGGGGCAGCTCCGACCGCAGGTCGAGCGGGAGGGGTGAGCGGCGCGCGGGCGTGGCCAGCGGCAGCACCGACTCGCCGGCCAGCCGGATCACCGGCCCACGCCCGGGAGCGCCGAACGCACCGCTGCGCAGGGTGTCGACCTTGCGCACCCCGCGGGCGGCGAAGGCCAGGCCGTCGAAGCAGAGCAGGGCGCCGAGGTCCCGCGCGGCGGGGGAGGCGGCGACCCGCAGCGCATCGGCGAGGTTGGCGGGACCGTCGGGAGCCGGGCTGTCGAACGGGCGTTGCGCCCCGGTGAAGACGATCGGGCGCGGGTCGTCGTGGACGAGGTCGGCGAGGTACGCGGACTCCTCCATGGTGTCGGTGCCCTGGGTGACGACGACGCCGTCCACCCCGCCGGCCAGGCAGCGTCGCGCCTCGGCCACCAGCTCCCGCAGGTCGGACGTCGTGAGCGCGAAGCTGCCGACGGTGCCGAGGTCGCTCGTCGTCACGCTCAGACCAGCCAGGGGACCGGCCGCCTCGAGCAGTTCGGCTGCGGGGGTGACGGCCGCGAGCCCCTCGGGCCCCTGCCGGCTGGCGATGGTGCCGCCTGTGGCGAGCAGGTGGACACGTGCCACGCGACCTCCGTCCGGGCTGGAACTCCATGCGGCGACGACCTGCCCTACGTTCCTCCCTCCGTCGCAGGTCGGCGACCGGAGACGCACCGCGCCGCGCACGAGGGGGCGTGCGTCGATCCCGCCCGCTCGCGGTCGGCCGACCGGACCGATGAGAACGGGTGGCGGCGGGGGTCTACCGCTCGTCAGCGACGCGGAACGGCAGGAGCCCTCATGACCAGCACCCCCACCACCTCGGCCACCTTTCGCACCACCCTCTGGGCGAGCGGCGGGAACAACGTCGGCATCGTCGTTCCCGACGACGTGCTGCGGAGCTTCGGCCGCGGTGCGCGGGTGCCCGTGGTCGTCACCGTCGACGGCGGCCACACCTACCGCACGACCACCGCCTCGATGGGCGGCCGGTTCCTCGTGACCTTCAACGCCGCGACCCGCGCGGCCACCGGCCGTGGGGCGGGGGACGAGGTCGAGGTGCGGCTCGAGGTCGACGACGCGCCGCGCACGGTGGACCTCCCGCCCGCGCTCGCCGAGGCCTTCGCCGCCCACCCCGCCGCGGCCGACGCCTGGGCGGTCCTCTCGTACAGCAAGCAGCGGGCGCACGCGGAGTCGGTGGCCGGTGCCCGCACTCCGGAGACGAGCGCCCGCCGCGTCACGAAGGTGCTCGCCGCGCTCACGTGACCCGATCCGCTGGACGGCGGGGTTCCCCGCCGCGTCGTCGGTACCGGAGCGGTGCCGGGTCCCGCACGTCCGGCCGGCCGGGCGGGGAGTTGGCAGGATGCGGCCATGGCTTCGACGCAGGTGCCGGCCGGTGGAGGAGGCACGGCCTTCGTCCTCGGCGGCGGGGGAGTGCTCGGAGCGGCCGAGGTCGGGATGCTCGAGGCCCTCTTCGAGCACGGAATCCGCCCGGACCTGATCGTGGGCACGTCGGTGGGCGCCATCAACGGCGCGCTCGTCGCGGCCGACCCCACGCCGGCCGCGGTGGACCGGATGCGCGCCGTCTGGGAGGAGCTGGCATCCGAGGGGGTCCTGGCCGGCTCCGTGCTCGCGCGGGTCGGGACGCTGGTGCGCACGCGCACCCACCTGCACCCGCGGGAGCCGCTGCGCGACCTGCTCGCCCGGCACCTGCCGGTGGAGACCTTCGGCGAGCTGCAGGTCCCGTTCCAGTGCGTCGCCGCCAGCATCGAGCGGGCCGCCGAGCACTGGTTCTCCGACGGGCCGCTCGTCCCCGCGGTGCTCGCGTCCTGCGCGGTGCCCGGCCTGCTCCCGCCGGTCGAGCTCGACGGCGAGCACTACCTGGACGGCGGGCTGGTGCACAGCATCCCGGTGGGGCGGGCGGTGGCGCTGGGCGCCGACACCATCTACGTGCTCCACGTCGGGCGGATCGACCGGCCGCTGCGCCCACCGGCCCGGCCCTGGGAGGTCGCGACGGTGGCGTTCGAGATCGCCCGGCGGCACCGGTTCGCCGCCGACCTCGCGGCGCTGCCCCCGGGGGTGGCGCTGCACGTCCTGCCCTCGGGGGAGCAGGCCGAGCCCTCGGCCGGTGACCTGCGGAACCTGCGCTACCGCGACTTCTCCGGTGTGCGGAGCCGGATCGACCGGGCCCGGGACGCCGCCCTGGAGCACCTGGCGCGGACCCACCCGTCCGACGACCGGACGGTCTGACGTGCTCCCACCGCGCCCCGTGCGCCGCCTCGCCGGCCCCCTCCTGCTGGGTGCCCTCGTGGCCGGGATCGTGCTGCTGCCCGTGCTGGTACTCGTGGCGGCGATCGTCTCGGTGTGGCTCCCCGGCCGCTGGCGGGCGCTGCGACTGCTGCTCTTCGTGCTGGTGTACGTGGCGCTGCAGGTCGCCGGCCAGGCGGCCGGCGCGGTGCTGTGGACGCTGCGGCGGGCGGGCCTGCTGACCCGGTCGGCCTACCGGAGGGCGCACTACACCGTCCTGCGCGTGCTCCTCGACGTGCTCATGCGGGTGGCGCAGCGGATCTTCGCCCTGCGGCTGGTCACCGACGGCGCGTCCTGGTCACCGCTCGACGACGGCCAGCCCGGCTCGACGAACGCCATGATCGTGCTCTCCCGCCATGCGGGGCCGGGGGACTCGCTCCTGCTCGTGCACACCCTGATGAACCGCGACCACCTCCGCCGGCCGCGGATCGTGCTCAAGGACTTCCTCCAGCTCGACCCCTTGATCGACCTCTACCTCAACCGGCTGCCCAACCACTTCGTCGCGGCCGGGCCGGGGGCTTCCGAGGCCTCCGTACGGGCGATCGCCGACCTGGCCCGAGAGCTCGGCGAGGAGGACGCCCTCCTGGTCTTCCCCGAGGGGGCGAACTTCACCCCGCAGCGTCGCTTCCGGGCCATCGAGCGGCTGCGCTCCCGGGGGCTGCTCGCCGCGGTCCGCCGGGCCGAGGCGATGCAGCACGTGCTGCCGCCGCGGCCGGCCGGCGTCGCCGCGGCGCTCCAGGCGGCCCCGCACGCGGACGTCGTGTTCGTCGCGCACACCGGGCTGGAGCACCTCAACACCGTGCGGGACCTGTGGCGGGGCCTGCCCATGGACAAGACGCTGCACCTGCGCTGGTGGTTCGTCCCGGCGGCCGACGTGCCGCGCGAGGCGACCGAGCAGGTCGACTGGCTCTACCACTGGTGGGAGGGCATCGACGCGTGGATCGACGAGACCCGCCGCCGGGAAGCTGCGCAGGAGCCGACGCCCCGCGGGCGGTCCGGTGCGGCGACGAGGCGCACCACCGGAGGCGCCTGACCGTCGCACCCGTGCGGCAGCGGCCGGCCACGCCGCCGCTCTGGGCGAGGCGTTCCCGGCCGGTTCCCGCGGGCTGGCAGCATGGCGGGGTGCGCGCCATGGTCGTCGACGCTGTCCGGGCACAGCCCCTCGTGCGGGAGGTGGCGGTGCCCGCCGCGCCGGCGAACGGGGTGGTCGTGCGGGTGATGGCCACCGGGATGTGCCGCAGTGACTGGCACGCCTGGGCAGGCCACGACGACATCGCCTTCCCGCACGTACCGGGGCACGAGCTCGCCGGTGTGGTGGTGGAGCTCGGTGCCGGTGTCCGTCGCTGGCGGATCGGTGACCGCGTCACCGTGCCGTTCGTCTGCGGCTGCGGCCGGTGCGCGTGGTGCCGGGCCGGGGAGGCCCAGGTCTGCCCCGATCAGCAGCAGCCCGGCTTCACCCACTGGGGATCGTTCGCCGAGTACGTGGCCCTGCACGCCGCGGACACCAACCTCGTGGGCATCCCCGACCACGTCGGGTTCGCGGCCGCGGCGGGCCTCGGCTGCCGGTTCGCCACGGCGTACCGCGCCCTGGTGGGCCGTGCCCGGGTCCGAGAGGGGGAGTGGGTGACCGTGCTCGGCGCCGGCGGGCTGGGCCTCAGCGCGGTCATGATCGCCCGCGCGCTGGGCGGCCGGGTCGTCGCGGTGGACCGCAATCCCGAGGCGCTCGACGTCGCCGCCGCGCTGGGCGCGGAGCACACCCTGCGGGCGCACGGCATCGACGTCCCCGCCGTGGTCGGCGACCTGACCGGTGGCGGCAGCCACGTCGCAGTCGACGCCGTGGGCAGCGAGCAGACCTGTGCCGACGCCATCCTCGCCCTGCGCCGTCGGGGCCGGCACGTCCAGGTCGGGCTGCTGCCACCCGTCGGCGGGCACCCCCGGGTCCCGATGGAGCGGGTGATCGGCTGGGAACTCGATCTGCTCGGGAGCCACGGGATGGCGGCGGCCGACTACCCGGGGATGCTGGCCCTCATCGAGCAGGGTGCGCTCGACCCCGAGCGGCTGGTGGAACGCACGATCGGACTGGACGAGGCGGCTGCGCTGCTCCCCGGGTTCGACCGCGCGACGGTGGCGGGCATGACCATGGTCGATCCTTCTCGCTGACCGGCCGTCTGCCGGTCGGGAGACCGGGCTCCAGGTTCGGCGGGGGCCCATCGTGGCGCGGTCTCGCGCGGAGAGCCACTCCGGTGGACCCCGTCGGGCAGGCGGGACGTTCCGGCGGCGCCGCCCGACGTCCCGGCGGCGAAGGCCGGCGGCGGGGGTGCGGGGAGGAGGAGGCCGCGCTCAGCCCCGGGCGGTGGCCAGGTAGACCGTGTTGGTGGCGGGGCGGCCCTGCAGGGGGTTGGGGAAGCTGACCACCTGCGCGTCGACGTCGACGAAGACCGCCGACAGCGCGGCCAGGTACTCCTCGTCGGGTGGCTCGTTCGACCACAGCGAGAAGACACCGCCGGGCCGGAGGAGGGCGGCCAGCCGTCGCATGCCCGAGGGGCGGTAGAAGGGTGCGTTGCCCTCGTCCAGCAGGTGCCCGGGGGAGTGGTCGATGTCCACGACGACGGCGTCGAAGACCCGGCCGGGGGCCGCCGGGTCCAACCCGTCTCCCGCGACCATCGCGAAGAAGTCGCCGTGCACCAGCCGACACCGCGGGTCCGCGGCGACGGCGCGCCCGAGCGGCAGCAGCCCCTGCTCGTGCCACTCGATGACCGGCTCCAGCAGATCGACCACCACGAGCTCGGCGACCCGGGGGTCGGCGAGCACCGCCTGGGCGGTGTAGCCGAGCCCCAGGCCCCCGACCGCCACGTCCAGCCGGTCGCCGTCCGATCGCGCCAGGGCCAGCCGGGCGACCTCCACCTCGGCGACCGTGAACAGGGAGGACATCAGGAATTCGTCGCCCAGCTTGACCTCGAACACGTCGGCCCCGGTCACCGGGTCCCGGCGCCGGCGGAGGCTGAGCTCGCCGATCGGCGTGGGGCTCCAGGCGAGCTCCTCGAAGCGCTTGCCCACCGACACGCGTCCCCCCTCGCTGCTGCACCGGGCCGCAGTCGTCCCGGTCGGGGCCACTGTTCCCGGCTCGCGCGGGCGGGGAACGTCGGGCGGACCCGACGCCATCTCCCCGTAGATGCCCGGGCGAGCACATGCGCCCGTCGTTGACGAACTTCTGCTACCGGCAGAGCAGAAGCCTTGCTAGCTTCGTGACGCAGCACACACCCGGGGGCTCAGGGGTCGTCGTCCGGCGTGGCCCCCCTGAGATCTCGTCACGAACGGCACGCCGAACGGGCGCTCCCTGCGCTCGGTGACGCGCGCCGTCACAGCCACTCGAGGGGAATCCGTGAAGGTGATGAAGAGACTGCGCCACACGCTGCGGGCCGCGCTGTTCGCTGCGCTGTCCGCACTGCTGTTCCTGGGACTCGTCGGCACGGCGAGTGCGGCACCGCCCGCGCCCGGGGCGTCCGGGACCTCCGACTGCGCCGAGCGGCCCGTGCCGGCGAGCAAGGTCTCCGTCCAGCTGTGGACGTTCGCCGAGTACATCGGCTTCGGCACCGACGCCGCCACGCAGGCCCGTCACGAGGAGGTCCTCCGCCGGCTCAGCGAGATGGGCTACCGCAACGTCGAGCCGTTCACCCTGAGCGGGATGACCGCGGAGCAGTACGCCGACCTGCTCCGGGAGTACCGGCTCAAGGCCTCCGGGCGGCACGTCGGCGTCGGCACGCACGCCGAGCCGGCGGACATCGCGCAGATCCTCGAGGAGAACCGGGTCCTGGGCGTCCGCTACTTCGGCTCCGGTGGCACCCCGCAGCTCACGACCGAGGCCGAGTGGATCGCCTACGCCGAGTACCTGGACGCGGTCGGTGCGCAGGCCCGCCAGGCCGGGCAGTGGCTCATGGTCCACAACCACAACTGGGAGTTCGAGACCACCTTCGGCGACCGCAGCGCCTTCGACATCCTCATGGAGCACACCGAGCGGCGGCACGTCGTGTCGCAGCTCGACCTGTACTGGGCGGTCTTCGCCGGCGCCGATCCGATCGAGATCATCGAGGAGTACGGCAACCGGGTCCGGCTGTTCCACGTCAAGGACCTGAACGAGGAGCTCGACCGGCGGATCGAGATCGTCGGACGCGGGGACATCGACTTCGCGCCGATCTTCCGGGTGGCCGGCGGCAGCACCCGGTACTTCGTCGTCGAGCACGACCCGCGCTTCGGCGACCCCACGTTCGACCCCTTCGAGGCGGCGCGGGAGGGCTTCGCCTACCTCACCTGCTCGACCCGCTGACCGAGGGCGCAGCGCGCCCTCCCGAGGAGGCGGTCCCGGACGTCCGGGGCCGCCTCCTCCTGTGCGAGGGCGGTCCCGAGGGGTGACGCCGGAGCTACGCCCTGACCAGGCCGAACTGCGCGGCGTGCTCCTCGGCCCACTGCGCGAAACTCAGGGCCGGGCGATCGGTGACCGCGAGGACGTCGTCCGTGGAGTTCTCGGGATCGCCGACCAGCGTGGCCCAGTGCGCCAGGGACGCCTCCAGGATCGGGCGCTCCTCCGGAGCGGCGGAGTCGATGATCTGCTGCGCGGTCAGCTCCTCGATCTGGAGCGGCCGTCCGGTGGCCTTGGGGGTGTCGCCTTCACCTCCGCCTCGATCGGGCGGCTCAGGCGACGACTGCGACCCGCCTGCCGTGCGCCCTCACGCGCTCGTACTCGTGGCGGCGTCGGCGCTGAGGTGGGTGACCGGGACGCCGCAGCTCTTGCGCAGCCGCGCCGGTAGATCACGGCGGAGCCAGTGGGAGAGCGTGTGCGGCAGCGTGGAGACGACGATCTCGTCCGCCGGGAAGTGGCCGAGGGTGGCCCGCACGGCCTGGAGCGCGTCGGGGTCGCCGACCTCGCCGTCGACCTGGGCGCCCAGGGCGCGGAGGTCCTCCAGCGCCCGGTCGAGGCGCTGGCGGGCGAGCGCGTACGCGCGGTCGGTCACGGAGGGCCCCAGGCCGGCGTAGGCGCTGGGGCCTTCCACCTCGTCCTCTGCCGGGGTGGCGGGCGCGACGAGGTGGAACGCGTGCGGTTCGGCGGTGATCCGGTCCTGGACGGCCCGCCGGAGCGCGTCGGCGGAGAGGGTCTGGTTGGCGACGATCAAGCAGCGGCGCATGGCCCGGTGCTCCTGTTCGGTGGACGCCTCGACGACAGGAGTGTGACGCGCGTCATGGCGATGGTCCACCCGGTGGCGTCGCGGCATCCCGGTGCCCTGATCCGTCCAGGTCGCGCTGCCGCCGGGCACGTACCCCGGGCCCATCCGTTCACCGCTGCGTGGGCTCCCGGACCGGGGGTTCCGGCGACGGGGACGGGACCCGGGGCAGCGGCGGCGCCACCGGCTGGGCGGTGAGCTCCTGGTAGGCGGTGGTGTGCGCGCGGAGCGCCGCGACCGCGTCGGCGACGTCGGTGGCCGGCCTCCCGGCCGCCGACGCGACGTCCTCCGCCTGCCGCACCGCGTCGCAGACGTCGGCGACCATCTCGAGGTACGCCCGGGCCTCCGGCTCCGGGTCGGCCTGCTCCGTCGGGTTCGGGAACAGCGCCCGTTGCCGCAGGCGCTGCTCGAGGCGGCTGCCCTCGGCCTCCAGCGACGGCAGCAGCTCGGGGACGTCGCCGAGATGCGCACCGGCGGCCTGGGCCGCGACGACCTGGCGGCGCAGCCCGTCCCGGGCTCGGGCGACGTCGAGCTGGAGCTCCGCGGCCGAGCGCCGCTGGCCCGGCGGCAGACGGCGCGCGGCGACGGCGGTGGCCCCCTGCACACCGAGCACCCGGCCGCGGGCGGCGAGCTCCCGGCCACGGGCCGCGAGCGGGCTGCGCCGGAAGCGCCTGAGCACCAGCCATCCGGCGAGAGCGGCGACCAGCAGGAGCACGAGGAGCACGCCACCGAGGACGGCGACCACCGCGGGGTCCAGCGAGAGCAGGAAGGACAGCTCCTCGTCGGCCCGCACGTCCAGGGCGCCGGCGGTGCCGGTCGGCAGCGGGGTGGTCATCGGGCTCCTCGTCTCAGGCGGTGGGGGCGCCAGGGACAACGTCCTCCACCCGGCCGGTGGTTCCCGGGCCGGCTCGGCCGCCCGGTCCGGCGCGAGGCACCCATGGCACGTCGACGCGGACCGCGAGGCGCTGCATCGACCGTCCGTGGCGGGGGTAGCCGAGTGGCGCAGTTACGACAGCGGACGACCAGTGACAAGGAGTCAGCGATGACCACCAAGGCCGAGAAGTCGATCCAGGTCGACGTACCGGTGTCCACGGCCTACAACCAGTGGACCCAGTTCGAGGACTTCCCGTACTTCATGGGCGGGGTCAAGGAGGTGCACCAGCACAGCGACAAGCGCCTGCACTGGGTGGCGGAGATCGCGGGCGTCCGGCGCGAGTGGGAAGCAGTCATCATCGAGCAGGTGCCGGACCAGAAGATCGCCTGGGCCGCGCAGGAGGGCGCGACGAACGCCGGCGCCGTGCGGTTCGAGCCGGTCGGCGCAGGGTCCACCCTCGTCCACCTGTCGCTGGAGTACGAGCCCGAAGGGCTCGTGGAGAAGGTCGGCGACAAGCTCGGCGTCGTGGAGCGGCAGGTGGAGTCCGACCTCCAGCGCTTCAAGTCCCTCGTGGAGAGCGAGGGCTACGCCACCGGCGGATGGCGCGGCACGATCAACCCCGGAGAGGACGTCGGCACCCCCGGGGTGAACGCGGCCTTCACCTCCCGCGGCGACAGCGGGAAGGCGGGGGTGTCCGGCAAGGCCGTCGCCGCGGGGGCGGCCGCGGTGGCCGGCGTGGCGGCCGCGGGTGCTGCCGCCGCCGCGTCCGGGAGCAGTCAGGGCGGCGGCCAGGAGAAGGCACAGCCCCCGCAGGAGGACGTCGCGGTCGTTCCGCAGCCGCCGAGGGAGGCGGTGCGCGACGAGGTCGTCGTGGACGAGTCCGACCCCGCCGGCTTCACCGCTGGCACCTCCACCGAGGGCGTGGAGCGGGGAACCAGGGATTCCGACGACGACCCCATGATCGGGGGCGGCAGCCGCTGACCCGCACGGCGGTCGGGTCCGGGACAGCTCCCTCGGACCCGACCGCCACGCGGCGGCCCGGGGCCGCCGCCACTCCGTCGGTGGAGCCCTTCCGGGCACCGCGACCCCGAGCCGGAGCGCCGTGGCCGGATGCGGGTGCCGGCCCATCGCGCCGGGACCTCGTCCGGACGGCCGGGTCCGCCTGGCCGGAGCGGAGGGTCGCCCACCCCGTACCGGTGCGGCCGGGGCAGGTCACAACAGGGACAGGTCGAGCCGTTCCGACAGCAGGTGCAGGGCGGCCCGTCCCGCTCGTGAGTTGCCCTTCTCGTCCAGCGGCGGCGACCACGCGCACACACCGAACCGGCCCGGCACGTCGCCCATGACCGCGCCGGCGACGCCGCTCTTGCACGGGAATCCCAGGTCGTAGGCGAACTGGCCGGCCGCGTCGTACGTGCCGCACGTCAGCATCAGCGCGTTGACCCGGCGCGCGAGGGGCTCGGAGAGCACCGTGGCTCCCGTGCGTGGCTCGACGCCGTCGTTGGCCAGGAAACGAGCGGCTCGGGCCAGCGTCCGCGTGGTGACCGTGAGGGAGCACAGGCGGGCGTAGAGCTCGATGACCTCGTCGACCTCGTGGTGCAGGTTCCCGAACGACCGCATGAGGTGGGCGATGGCGCGGTTGAGGTGGCTGCCCTCCCGCTCGGCGTCGAGTGCGGTCTCGTCGACCACCAGCTCGTCGCCGACCAGCTCGCCCAGGAGGCCGGCCACCGAGCCGACGGGATCGTCCGCCACGTCGATCAGCACGTCGCTCACCACGAGGGCCCCGGCGTTGATGAACGGGTTCCGCGGCACGCCCTTCTCGTGCTCGAGCTGGATCAGCGAGTTGAACGGGTCCCCGGACGGCTCGCGGCCCAGCCGCTCGAACAGCTCCTCACCCACCCGCTGCAGGGCAGCCGTGAGCGCGAAGACCTTCACGACGCTCTGGACCGCGAAGCCGACGTCGGCGTCCCCGGTGACGTGCTCGGTCCCGTCGAGCTCGGCGAGCGCCAGGGCGAAGCGGGCGGGCTCGGCCGAGGTCAGCTCCTCGGGCTGCTCCTCGACCTCGCCCTCCTCGGCGCGATGCTGGGACCGGTCCGCGACCTCGGCGAGCACCGCCGCCAGGTCGCTGGTCCCGTCGGCAGCGGAGGGCGACGAGGGGGAGGGGGGCATCGACCCTCGTTACCCGTCGGCCGGCTGCCGACACCCCCGCCCCGCGCGGCAGGCGCCGAGGTCGGGTCGCTGGCAGGGTGGACGGCATGGCCGATACCTCTCCCGCCGTCGTGGTGACCGGTGCGAACGGGTTGGTGGGCACCGCGGTGTGCCGCGCGCTGGTCGAGCGCTCGGCGCAGGTGCGCGCCGTCGTCCGGCGCGCCGGCAGTGCGCCCGCGCTCGACGGGGTCGTCGAGCACGTCGGTGACTTCGCCGACGAGGGCTTCGCCGGCACGGTGACCCGGGGCGTCGACGCGGTGGTCACGACCGTCCACCCGATGGGTTCGCCCCGGGAGGTGCAGCACCGGGTGGGCGTCGAGGGCACGTCGGCCTTCGCCCGGGCCGCCCGCGATGCCGGCGTCGCCCGGCTCGTCCACGTGTCCACGGCCGGGGTCTACGACCGCTCGGCCGGCGTCGGGGACGTGGCCGAGGACGGCGCCCTCCTGCCCGAGGGGAGCGGCGACTACCCCGACACCAAGAACGCCGCCGACGCCGCGCTTGCGCAGATCAGCGGGCTCACCACCGTGCTGGTCCGCCCGCCGGCCATCCTGGGGGCCGGCGAGACGTCGGTGTGGAACACGCTGCGGCCGCGGGCGATCCGCGACGGGAGCCGCCGGGCGAACCCGGCGCAGACCTGGGCCTGGGTGCACGTCGAGGACCTGGCGGCCCTGATCGCGGACGTCGCCACGGGCGCCGTCGCGACCGCCGACGACGCGGAACGGGGCCCGGTCGCCGGCGGTACGACCCCGGTCATCGTCGCGGGCGAGCCCGCGACCTGGCGGGATTACCTCGGCACGGTGACCGATGCGCTGGGCGTCGAGCCCGAGTGGACCGACGAGCCGGTCTGGACCGGCCGGCTGCGCACCGACCGCGCGCGCGGGTGGGGCTGGCAGCCCCGCGTCAGCCTCGCGCAGGCGCTGGGCGAGCTGCGGCAGGGCCTGACCTCACGTTCGTGAGGCGCCCGGTGGACCGGTGAGGAGCTAGACGCCGTGCACGGGCCACCCCGGCGCGCCGAGTTCCCGGGAGACGGCCCGCGCCGCCTCCCGGACCGCCCCTAGGACGGAGTCGTCCACCGGCCAGGCGGCCGACGGGACGACGACGCCGATGGCGCCGGCGACATCGGCGTGCGCATCGAAGACCGGCGCGGCGAGCCCGCACTCGCCGAGGAGAGCCTCCTCCTGCTCCAGGGCGACAGCGGTGGAGCGCGCCTCCTCCAGCTCGGCCCGGAGCTCCGTCACGGAGGTGAGGGTCTCGCCCGTCATGCTCTTCAGCGGCTCCTGGAGCACACCCCGTCCGGCCGCTCCGGAGAAGGCGAGGATCGCCTTGCCCAGGGCGCAGGCGTGGGCGGGGATGACGATCCCCACCTCCGGCATCTGCCGGCTGCCGTCGGGGCGCGGCTCGTGGTGGATGATCACGACGTCGTCGAGCAGCAGGACGGCGGTCCGCACCGCGAACCCGGTCCGGCGGGCCACCTCCTCGGCCCACGGGATCGCGCGGGAGCGCAGCTCGATGGTGTCGAGGTAGACGTTGCCCAGGCGCAGGACGGCGGGGCCCAGCTGGTAGCGGCCCGACCCGCGTTCCTGCACCACCAGCCCGTGGGAGACGAGGGTGCGCACCAGCCCGTGCACGGTCGACGGGGGCAGCTCGAGCCTGGCGGCCAGCTCGGACAGGGCCATCCGGCGGGAGCCCTGCAGGGCCGTCAGCACCCGGACCGCCCGGTCGACGGACTGAATCACCGGCCCGCCCCTCCCGCTCGTCCCGGTGCGCGGCCGTGCCTTGTCGAGCACCGGCGTGCTCTAGTAATCTACGTCACACATTCGACGATGTCGAATGGTCTTCGGTGAAGCGGAGGCCCCGTGCTCGACGAGACGGCCCTGCCCCGGCGTCCGGTCGTCGGGTTCTCCGGCGAGGCCACCGTGGTCCGTGCGGACCACCGCACGGCGGCGACGGTCGACGGCGTGGTGGGCCCCGCACTCGCCTGCACCGTCATCGCGCGGACGCCCGCCGTGGCGCGCCGCCGTGCCCGGCGTCGACGTGGGCGCCCCCGACGAGGCCCGCGCACCCGCGACGGCCTCCTGATCCCTACGCCACCAGGAGAACCGAGGTCATGAAGAAGCTCGTCAACGACCCAGCGGACGTCGTCTCGGAAGCCCTGCGGGGCTTCGAGGCCGCACACCCCGACCTGCGGGTCGACCACGCGAACAAGGTGATCCACCGCGGCGACCTGCCGAAGCCGGGCAAGGTCGGCATCGTCTCCGGCGGCGGCTCCGGCCACGAGCCGCTGCACGGCGGATTCGTGGGGCTGGGCATGCTCGACGCCGCCTGCGCCGGCGAGATCTTCACGTCTCCGGTGCCCGACCAGGTGCTCGCGGCCACGAAGCTGGTCGACGGCGGCGCAGGAGTCCTGCACGTCGTCAAGAACTACACCGGCGACGTCATGAACTTCGAGATGGCCGCGGAGCTGGCCGAGGCCGAGACCGGGGCGCGGGTGGTCCCGGTGGTCACCGACGACGACGTCGCCGTCCAGGACAGCACGTGGACGGCGGGGCGGCGGGGGGTCGGCGTCACCGTCCTGCTGGAGAAGATCGCGGGTGCCGCCGCCGAGCAGGGCCGCTCGCTGGACGAGGTCGCCGACGTGGCCCGGACGGTGAACGCCAACGGCCGCAGCATGGGCCTCGCGCTCACCAGCTGCACGTTGCCGGCGGTCGGGCACCCGTCGTTCGACCTGGGGCCCGACGAGATGGAGCTCGGCGTGGGCATCCACGGCGAGCCGGGCCGCGAGCGCATCCTGCTGGCGTCGGCACGGGAGATCGCCGCCATGCTGGTCGAGCCGGTCCTCGACGACCTGCCGTTCCGCTCCGGCGACGGCGTCCTCTGCTTCGTCAACGGCCTCGGTGGGACGCCGCTGATCGAGCTCTACGTCATGGTCAACGAGGTGAACCGGATCCTCTCCGGGCGCGGCGTGCAGATCGCCCGCTCGCTGGTCGGCAACTTCATCACCTCCCTCGACATGGCCGGCACGTCGGTCACGTTGCTGCGCGTCGACGACGACCTGCTCTCGCTGTGGGACGCGCCCGTGCGGACGCCGGCGCTGCGGTGGGGGGTCTGACCGATGGCTGACGGCATGACGACGGGCGACCTGGCGGACTGGGTCCGGGCCTTCGCCCGGCTCGTCGACGAGAACAAGGACCTGCTCACGGAGCTCGACGCGGCGATCGGCGACGCCGACCACGGCGCCAACATGCACCGCGGGATGACCGCGGTGGTGACCGCGCTCGACGAGGGCGCGGCCACCACGCCGGGCGCCTTGTTCAAGAAGGTCGGCATGACGTTGGTGTCGACCGTCGGCGGGGCGAGCGGCCCGCTGTACGGAACCTTCTTCCTCCGGTTCGGCGGAGCCGTCGGCGACGCCGAACCGGTGGACCCCGACGGTTTCGCCGCCGGGCTGCGCGCGGGGCTCGAGGGGGTGGTGGCCCGTGGCAAGGCGGAGGCGCAGGACAAGACCATGTACGACGCCCTGGCCCCGGCGGTCGACGCACTGGAGGCGGCGCTGGCCGACGGCCAGCCGTGGGGCACCGCGTTGCAGCGGGCGTCGGCGGCTGCGGCCGCGGGGCGGGACGCGACGATCCCGATGCCGGCCCGCAAGGGCCGGGCCAGCTATCTCGGCGAGCGGAGCGCCGGGCACCAGGACCCCGGCGCGACCAGTGCGGCGCTGCTCGTCGCCGCGGCGGCGACGGCCCTGGGTGGCGTCCAGAACCCGGTGGCGGCCGGGCCGGCCGACGGGACGCCCTCCGGATGACGGCGTCCAGCGGTGGCGGAGCGCAGGGCGTCGGGATCGTGGTCGTCTCGCACAGCCGGGCCCTGGCCACGGCCGCCGTCGCGCTGGCGACGGAGATGGTGCACGGCGCCGAGCCCCGCATCGCGGTCGCGGCCGGGCTCGGCGACACGACCTTCGGCACGGACGCCGTCCAGATCGCCGCAGCCATCCAGCGCGTCGACGGCGACGCCGGCGTGGTGGTCCTCATGGACCTCGGCAGCGCGGTGCTCAGCGCGGAGATGGCGCTGGAGCTGCTGGACGACGACGTCGTCCGCGACCGCGCGACGCTCTGCCCGGCACCGCTGGTCGAGGGGCTCGTGGTCGCGGCGGTCGCGGCTGCCGGTGGCGCATCCCGGCAGGAGGTCGCCGCCGAGGCCCGGGCGGCGCTCCTGGCGAAGACCGGGCACCTGGGTGCCGACGACGAACCCGGAGGCCCGGCCCGCGGGGAGGACGGGACCGGTGTCACCGCCACCTTCACCGTCGAGAACCTTCACGGGCTCCACGCCCGGCCCGCGGCCCGGCTGGTCGCGGAGGTGCGCCGGCTGGACGCCGCGGTGACGCTGCGCAACCTCACGGCGGGCGGAGCGGTGGTCCCGGCGGCCAGCCTCAGCCGGGTGGCGACGCTGGGTGCGCTCCAGGGGCACGTCGTCGAGGTGGCGGCGACCGGACGGCAGGCGCGCGCCGCGGTGGACCGCCTGCTGGCGCTGGCCGCACGCCGCTTCGACGAGGTGGACGACGCAGGCGAGGCCGCCCCGTCCGGTGACGCGCCGCCCGCGCCGGGAACACCGTTGCCCGCGGGCCCGGGGATCGGGATCGGCCCCGCCCGCCGGCTGCCCACGTGGTCGCCGCCGCCCACCGACCGACCAGCCGGTCCCCCCGCCGCCGAGTGGCGACGGCTGACCGAGGCCGTGGCCGACGTCCGCCGGGAGGTCGAGCGGCTCCGCGACGGCGCGCTGCAGGGCGCCGGAGCGGCGGCGGCCGGGATCTTCGAGGCCCACCTGCTGCTGCTCGACGACGCGGAGCTGCTGGGGGAGGCGCGGTCGCGGATCGACGCCGGCACCTCCGCGCCGGCCGCCTGGGAGGCGGCGGTCGAGACGGTGGAGCGGAGCTGGCTCGCGCTGCCCGACCCCTACCTGCGTGGTCGCGCAGCGGACGTCCGGGCGGTGGGGGAGCAGGTGCTGCGCACGCTGGGCGGTGCCACCGCGGCGGTGCCGGTCGCGGTGGACGGCGTCCTGCTCGACCGGGACCTGACCCCGGCGCAGGCGGCGGCGCTCGACCCGCGCACCGTGCGCGGCGTCGTCCTCGCCGGTGGGAGCGCCACCTCGCACGCGAGCATCCTGCTGCGCTCGTTGGGCATCCCCGCGGTCGTCGCCGCCGGGCGGGCGGTCCTCGACGTGGCCGAGGGCACGGTGGTCGTCGTCGACGGTGCGGCCGGGCGGGTGGTCGTGGATCCGGCCCCCGAGGCCCTCGAGGAGTACCGGCGCGAGGCGGCCCATCTCGCCGAGCAGGCGGAGCGTTCGGCGGCCGAGGCGACCCGTCCGGCGATCACCGCGGACGGGGTCCGGGTGGAGGTGGCGGCCAACCTCGCGTCCGTCGCCGACGCCCGTGCCGCGGCGGCGACCGGAGCCGACGGCGCCGGCCTGGTCCGGACCGAGCTGGTCTTCGTCGATCGGGACCGCCCGCCGTCCGTGGCGGAGCAGGAGCGGGAGTACCGCGCGATGGCGGAGGCGTTCGACGGCCATCCCATCACGATCCGGACCCTCGACGTCGGCGGCGACAAGCCGCTGCGCTACCTCCGGCAGCCCTCCGAGGCGAACCCCTATCTCGGCCTGCGGGGCCTGCGCCTCTCGCTCGCGCGGCCGGAGCTGTTCGTCGAGCAGTTGACCGCGATCTGCGAGGTCGCGCGCCATGCGCCGGTCAACGTCCTGTTCCCCATGGTGACGGCCGTCGACGAGCTGATAGCGGCACGGCAGCTGCTCGACCGGGCGGCCGGCCCGGAGGGGCTGCCGAGCTCCCTGCGGATCGGGATCATGGTGGAGGTGCCGGCGGCGGCGCTGACCGTCGAGGCGTTCCTGCCGTACCTGGACTTCGTCAGCATCGGGACGAACGACCTCACGCAGTACGCGCTCGCCGTCGAACGCGGGAACCCGGCCGTGGCGCCGCTGGCCGATCCGCTCCACCCGGCCGTTCTGCGCCTCATCGGCGAGGTGGGCAGCCGGGCGGCCGGTCGGGCTCCCGTCGCTGTGTGCGGCGAGATGGCAGCTGATCCGCTGGCCGTCCCCCTGCTGCTCGGCCTGGGTGTGACGGAACTCAGCGTCGCGGGCGCCGCCGTGCCGCGCGTGAAGGCGGCGGTGCGGGCACTGGCCCTGCGCGCGTGCGACGAGCTGGCGAAGGAGTGCCTCGAGGTGGGGACCGTCGAGGAGGTCCGTCAGCTGCTCGCCGACCGCGCGCAGGCCCTGCGACCGGCCGGAGCGGTGGCGCCGTACGTCCGTTCCACGTGAGGGTGGATCCCGGGCCGGCAGCGCGTCGCTCGCGGGGTCGTCCCGTCGACGACGGCTCGTCCGTCAGGGCGTGTCCGGTGGCGACGGGAACAACCAGAGCACGCTCGACAGCGCCCCGTACACCACGGCCGGGCCGGTGTGCGGCAGTCGCTTCCCGGCCGCCGCCCGTGCCTCGCCGCGGCGGAAGATCCACCGCTCCGCGGTCAGCTGCGCGCCGACCCCCGCGGCGAGTGCGGCCGCCACGGACCCGGCGATGACGGCCTTGCTGCGGGCGGGCAGCGAACGGAGTGCCTGCGTCGGGGCGACCGCGCCGTCGGGCTCCTGCCCAGCGGGGGCGGTGCGCCGCGTCGCCCGCAGGTCGGGGACCGACGCCGCGAAGGCGACGGCCGTGAGCCCGGCCTTCGCCCAGCCGCGGGTCGTGCGCGAGGGGACGAAGTCCGGCGTGGCGTAGTACAGGGCGGTTGCCGCCCCGCCGACCAGGGCGGCAAGGGCTCGGGATGAGGTGGACCGCGTGTTCACCCGGCCATCCTCTCGCGCGCGAGCGGCCGCAACAACGCAGTTGGGCGCAGCTGCCGACAGCACCAGCGGCAGGGACGACTTCCCGCCGGCGCGGCGACCGCGGCTCGACGTCGGCGCTCGTCACCGAGCCGGGCGGAGCCCCGGTCACTGCTGCATCCGCGGATCGTGGGTGGGGTCGGCGTACGGCCTGGGGCAGCCGTCGTCGACGGCCCGGGGGCGCAGCTCGTAGTGCCAGGGCTCGTTGCGGTAGGTCTGGCACAGCCCGTACCGCGCCCCGTGCTCGGCCAGCCACGCCCGTGCCTCGGAGGGGCCGACGTCGACCGCGTCCCCGGACACGTGGGCGGAGGTCTCCGCCGTGGCCACCCATCGGGCAGCCTCCTCCTCCGAGCCGTACTCGGTGACGGCCTCGCGGAGCAGCTGCTCCTGGTACGCAGGGGAACGCCAGCCGCTGGTGACGGTGAACCCGACCCCGTCACCCGCGGCAGCCGCCGCTGCCCTGCGGAGGGCGCCGAGGAGATCGGCATCGAGGTTGGCCACGGCCGGGAACTCGCCGTCGAAGACCGTCACACCGTCGGGCACGACGCCGTCGTCGACCGTCACGCCGAGCGGCCGGGGACGGTCGGGCGCATCCGGGTTGTGACGCAGGTCGGGGGACGGCGAACCGCTCCGGACGTCGTCGTCGGGGACTGCTCGCTCCTCCCCGTCCGTCCGGACGACGGGTGCTGCCGACGAGGACGGGGCTGCCACCCCCTGGTACCCGAGGATCCCTCCGACGATCGCGGCGATGGGCAGTACCAGGACGACTGCGATGGTCGATCGGGCCCGGCCGGCTCTCGTTCGTGCGTGGTCGCTGTGGGACATGCCTGCAGTCAAGGCAGGGTTCCGTTGCCACCACGTACGCGTTTCTCGATATGCCGGCGATACGTGCTCGTTCTCTAGCCTCGGCAGCGTGCGCGTGCTGATCGTCGAGGACGAACCGTTGCTGGCAGGAGCCATCCGCGATGGGCTGCGTCTGGAAGCGATCGCGTCCGACGTCGCCGGGGACGGCGAGACCGCGCTCGAACTGCTGGGCGTGAACGCCTACGACATCGCGGTCCTCGACCGCGACATCCCCGGGCCGTCCGGTGACGAGATCGCCGCGCACATCGTCGCGTCGGGCAGCGGCATGCCGATCCTGATGCTCACCGCTGCCGACCGGCTCGACGACAAGGCGTCCGGGTTCGAGCTCGGCGCCGACGACTACCTCACCAAGCCGTTCCAGCTCAGGGAGCTGGTCCTGCGGCTCCGAGCGCTCGACCGCCGGCGAGCGCACAACCGGCCGCCCGTGCGGGAGATCGCGGGTCTGCGGCTGGACCCGTTCCGGCGCGAGGTCTACCGGGACGGCCGGTACGTCGCGCTGACCAGGAAGCAGTTCGCCGTGCTCGAGGTCCTCGTCGCCGCCGAAGGGGGCGTCGTCAGCGCCGAGGAGCTGCTGGAGCGCGCGTGGGACGAGAACGCGGACCCCTTCACCAACGCTGTCCGGATCACCGTCTCGGCGTTGCGCAAGCGCCTCGGCGAACCGTGGCTCATCGCCACCGTTCCGGGCGTCGGGTACCGGATCGACACAGCACCGGGCACGGCACCCGGGGGAGGGGACCATGGCTAGGGCCCCCGGTCCGAGTGCCCGCCTCAAGCTCACTCTCAGCTATGCCGGCTTCCTCGTGCTCGCGGGGGCGCTGCTCCTGGCGGTCGTGTGGGTGTTCCTGCTGCGCTACGTGCCCGACGGCGTGCTCGTCACCTCCGGCCGGCCGGGACGCCAACCGGGGCTCTTCGTCCCGAACCGGTCGGACCTCGTGCGCGCTTTCGTCCCGCGCGCGGCCGCTGCGCTGGCGTTCCTGCTCGTGCTGGGTCTCGCGGGAGGGTGGTTCCTCGCCGGCCGGATGCTCGCCCCGCTGCGCCGCATCACGGAGGCCACCCGCATGGCGGCGACCGGGTCGCTCTCCCACCGCATCCGGCTGCCGGGCCGTCAGGACGAGTTCCGGGAGCTCGCCGACGCCTTCGACGGGATGCTCGCGCGGCTCGAGGCGCACGTCGCCGAACAGCAGAGGTTCGCGGCCAACGCCTCTCACGAGCTGCGCACCCCGCTGGCCATCACGCAGACCCTGCTGGAGGTGGCCCGCAAGGACCCGGACCGCGACCCGGCCGAGCTCGTCGACCGCCTCCACGACGTCAACGCCCGGGCGATCGACCTCACGGACGCACTCCTGCTGCTCAGCCGCACCGAGGGGGGATCCTTCCCCCGGGAACGCGTCGACCTCTCGCTCGTGGCCGAGGAAGCCACCGAGACGCTCCTGCCGCTCGCGGACAAGCACGGCGTCACGATCGAGACCTCCGCGGATGCCGCCACCACGGTCGGATCACCGTCGCTCCTGCTGCAGATGGCGACGAACCTCCTGCACAACGCCGTGGTCCACAACCTCCCCGAGCGGGGCACGGTGCGGATCACCACCGGCGCCCGCTCCGGGACGGCGGTGCTCACCGTGGAGAACACCGGCGAGGAGATCGATCCGGAGCTGGTCTCGACGCTCTCCGAGCCGTTCCGGCGCGGCACCGAGCGCATTCGCTCCGACCACGCGGGCGTGGGTCTCGGCCTGGCGATCGTCCAGGGCATCGTGCGCGCGCACGGCGGAACGCTGACCATCGTCGCGCGCCCGGCCGGCGGTCTCCGCGTCGTGGCGGAGCTGCCTGCGGCCCGCGAACAGGGAGACGTCCCACCACCCTGAGGGCATGGGTCGCGCGGTGGCCGAACCGCCTCGTGACCGACTGCCCACGTCACGGCGCCGGTCGTGGCCGCGGCGGCCCAGCGGACGGCCGCCGCCGCGGCGATCGACGTCGACCTGGTCCTCGACGACGCCCGGGCACAGGCCGCAGCCGGTGCGCCGGAACCGGTTGTCGCCGGATCCCGGAGCCGCCATGGTGGACGGCACCCGGCGGGGACCGGCCGGCGCGACCGGTCCCCGGGACGGCCTGACCTGACGGAGGCAGCGTGTCCCCTGACGTCATCGGACTCAGCCTGCTGGTGCTGGGCGTCCTGCTCCTGGTCGCCAAACTCGTCCGGATCCGGTCACGCATCGCCCAGAAGCTCTTCCTCCCCAGCTCGATCATCGGCGGGTTCCTCGCCCTGCTCATCGGCCCCGAGGTGGTCGGCTCGGTGGCCGAGGCGATCGGCGGGGAGGACGCGCCGCTGAGCGGCGGACTGTGGCCGGCCGAGTTCCTCGAGGTCTGGGCGTCGCTGCCGGGCCTGCTGATCTCGGTCGTCTTCGCGACCCTGTTCCTCGGCGAGCGGATCCCCAAGGTGAAGGAGGCCGCCGAGCTCGCCGGGCCGCAGCTGGCCCTCGGCGTCACCATGGCGTCGGGCCAGTACGTGATCGGGTTGCTGCTGGCCGTCCTGCTGCTCGTGCCGTTCCTCGGCCAGGACCCCATGGTCGGCGCGCTCATCGAGGTGGGGTTCGAGGGCGGCCACGGCACGGCCGCAGGCCTGGGCACCACCTTCGCCGACCTGGGCTTCCCGGAGGCGCAGGACCTGGCGCTGGGCCTGGCCACGGTGGGCGTCGTCTCCGGCGTCGTCGTCGGCATCGCACTGATCAACTGGGGGGTGCACACCGGCCGCGCCCAGGTGCTGGAGGACGACGCGAAGACGTCGCTGGCCGAGCAGCGCGGGCTCTACGAGCGGGAGGAGCAGCCGCCCGCCGCGCTGATGACGGTGCGCACCGCCTCGGTCGAGCCGCTGGCCATCCACTTCGCGATCGTCGCCGTGGCGATCCTCATCGGCCTCGGCCTGCTCGAGGCGCTCCAGGCCCTCGAGGCGGCGCTGTGGGCCGACACCGTCGAGCTCTTCGAGTTCGTGCCGCTGTTCCCGCTGGCGATGATCGGCGGGGTGCTGGTGCAGAAGTTCGTCGACCGGTTCGACCGGACCGGCATCGTCGACCGGCGGATGATGCTGCGCATCCAGGGGATCGCCCTCGACCTGCTGATCATCAGCGCCCTCGCCACGCTGTCCATCCAGGCGATCGCGGAGAACTGGGTGACGTTCCTGCTCCTCGCCGTCGCCGGCCTCTCGTGGAACGTGGGCGCCTTCGTCTTCCTGGCGCGCCGGATGATCCCGCGCTTCTGGTTCGAGCGCGGTATCGGCGACCTGGGGCAGTCCCTCGGCGTCACGGCCACCGGCCTGATCCTGATCCGGGTCGCCGACCCCAACGCCGCCACCCCGGCGATGGAGGCCTTCGGTTACAAGCAGCTGGCCTTCGAGCCCTTCTTCGGCGGCGGACTGGTCACCGCGGCGTCGCTCCCGCTGATCGCCCAGTTCGGGCCGGTGCCGCTGCTGATCGCCATGTCGGTCCTGCTGGTCCTGTCGCTGGGGACGGGCATCCTGTGGTTCGGACGGCGGACCCCGGCCCAGGAGGAGGCGCGTTCCCCGGACGGTTGACGGCCGGAGCGTCCGGCGTCAGGCGGGGAGGGCCGCGTCGTCCGGAGCCGTGTGCCGATCGCCGTACCAGGCGGCCAGCCGGGCGAAGCCCTCGTCGAGGCCGACCTCCGGCCGCCAGCCGAGCGCGGTCCGGGTCCGCCGCTGGTCGAACCAGTGCGCCGTCGTCAGCTGCTCGGTGAGGAACCGGGTCAGGGGAGGGGTCGACCGGCGGCCGAGCGCTGACCAGGTCCTCTCCACCACGGCGCCGGCCAGCCAGGCGGCGTGCGCCGGCACCCGACCCCGGGGTCCGGGCACGCCGGCCGCCGAGCACAGCCGTCGCAGGATCTCGGCCACCGTGCGGGGCTCACCGTTGGAGACCACCAGCGCCTCCCCGTGGACGGGCCCGCACGCGTCGACCCCTGCCACGAGGGCGGCAGCGGCGTCGTCGACGTACGTGGTGTCGATCAGGGCCGCGCCGGAACCGATGAGCGGGAGGCGGCCGCTGCCGGCCCGGGCGACGATCCGCGCCACGAGCTGCTCGTCGCCCGGGCCCCACACCAGGTGCGGGCGGAGGACCAGCACCGCGAGGGCAGCCGAGTCCGCGCCGAGCGCAACCTGCTCGGCCAGCGCCTTGGACCTCGAGTAGGCGCCACGCGCCCGGGCCGGGTCGGCCGGCCCTGCCCCGGCCCCGAACAGGGGTGCCCCGGCGTGCGAGACCGAGGGGGAGGAGACGTGCACCAGCCGCTGGACGCCCGCGGCGGAGCAGGCGGCGACGACGTTCCGCGTGCCCTCGACGTTGGCCCGGGCGTACTCCTCCCACGTCCCGGTCACGTCCACCTTCGCGGCGAGGTGGACGACGGCGTCCTGCCCCGCGGCCGCCCGTGCCACCACGGAGGGGTCGGCGATGTCCCCGAGCACCTCGGCGCAGGGCAGGCCCGAGGGACGGCGCTGGAAGACCGTCACCTCGTCGCCCCGCGCGATCAGGCGCTGGGCCGTGACCCGGCCGAGCATCCCGCTCGCGCCGGTGACCAGCACCTTCACGAGGTTCCGCCGCTCCGGGTCGCCCATCGCACCGGCGAGCCGGAGAGGACCCGGGTCGCCCGGCGCGCCAGTGTCGCCCGGTCGACCTTCGACTGGTGCCGGATGTCGACCGGCAGCGCCTTCGTCTCGAGCACGGCGGCGAGGTCCGTCCCGGCCGCGTCCCGGACCCGGTCGGCGAGCTCGACCGGTGCCACGGTCAGCCGCCCGGCACCGGCTCCCACCCGGAGGCGGGAGCGCCGTCGCCCGGGGCCGGCGCTGGGCACGACGACGGCGACGGCCACCTGCGCGCCTGCCGGTCCGACGCCGACGACCGCCGCGGCGGAGACGGCGTCCAGCCGCTCGATCCGCTGCTCCGGGCCGACCGGGGTCAGCGGCCCCTCCGCGGTGCTGATCACGTGGGCCAGCCGGCCCTCGATCCAGAGCCGTCCCGCGCCGTCCAGGTGCCCGACGTCCCCGGTGCGGTGCCATCCCGGATCGCGGGCGGCGGATCGCTCGGTGGCCCACAGCGCGTCGTAGCGGTCCTTCACGTGGGGCGCGCGCACGCAGACCTCGCCGGGAACGTGGGGCGCCTCGGTGAGCGGGCCGTCGGCCGCGCCCAGCGGGGAGAGCGGGCTGACGCGGATCTCGACACCGGGCACCGGGCGGCCGACGCAGACGCCGTTCCCCGGCCCGGCGGCCTCGACGTCGTCCAGGGAGACGTCGGTGACCGGGAGCGCCTCGGTCATGCCGTACGGCGTGTGCGCCTCGGCCCGCGGGAACGTCTCCCGGAGGGAGTGCAGGAGCGGGGTGGGCACGGGCGCGCCGGCCGACATGAGCAGTCGGACCCGGCTCAGCGCCGAGCGCTGCTCCGCGGTGAGCTGTTCGGTGGTGGCGGCGACGCGGCGCAGGGCGGCCGGTGCGGCGAAGACCACCGTGGCGTCCACGGCGGCCGCCGCGTCGGCCAGCTTCGCGGCGGTCAGCGTGCCGGGCTCCGTGACGTCGATGTCGGGCACGGACGACGCGATCCCGAGCCCCGGTCCGAGGATCGAGAAGGGAGCGAACGCGGCCACCAGCGAGTCGCCCGGCGTGAGGCGGTAGGCGGTCCTGACCAGCTCCAGCTGGGCGCCGACCTGGCGCTGCGTGTAGACCACGCCCTTGGCGGGGCCGGTGGCCCCGGAGGTGAAGACGACTGCGCAGTCCGAGTCCGCCGGGACCTCCTCGGGCGCGGCCGACGACCGGCCGAGGGCCTCCAGCGAGGCCAGGTCGCGCTCGGCGCCGAGGGCCCGGCGCAGCCGGGCCGTCGTCCGCCCCGCGACGATGCGCGTCCCGGCCAGCCCCATCGCCCTGGCGGCCGCCAGGCCGGCGGGGCCGCCCAGGACGTGGTCCGGCGCCGCTCCCCGGAGCGCGCGGCGCATGCCCCGGAAGCCGAGTCCCTTGTCGGCGACCACGATGACGGCGCCCGCGCGCCAGGTGGCGTAGACCGCTGCCGTCAGGTCCGCCGACGGTTCCAGCAGGAGCGCCACCCGATCTCCTGGACGGACACCGGCCGCCGCCAGGCCGGCGGCGAGGTCGGCGACCCGGCGGGTCAGCTCCGCCCAGGTGACCGAGTCCCCGCCGGTCTCCACGACGGCCGGGGAGTCGTCCTCGGCGCGGGCGGCCAGGGCCGCCCAGGGCCGGGCCGGCTCCACCGCCGTGCCGCGGCTGCCCACGGCCGCGGTGTCCGGTGCGGCGAAGGTGTCGGTCACCCAGGTGGCCACCGCCTGGGCGTACTGGGGCGCGTCCTCGGGGAGGAGGTGGGAGGCGCCCTCGTAGCGGTGCACCGCCGCCCGGGGCAGGCGCTCGCGCAGGTCGGCCAGGTACTTCTCGCCGAAGACCGGGTCACGAGGACCCCACAGGAGGAGCGCGGGGACGTCGAGGGTCCGGATGCCCTCGGCGATCGCCTCCTGCGCCGCACGGGAGGGGTGTCCCGTGCGGAAGGGGATGTCGGCGACGAACTCGCCCACGGCCCGGCGCCGCGCGGCCGTCGGGTAGGGCTGCGCGTAGGCCCGGCGGATCTCCCGGGGCAGCGGCGGCCACGACAGCGCCGTCGCCCCGCGGACGAACACCGAGCTGCCGACGGTGACGGCGGCGCGCAGGCCCGGCGCGTGCGCCAGCCGGATCAGCGCGGGCCCCAGGTCGCCCTCCGGCATGGCGACGGCGGTGTTGGTGAGGACCACGCCGCGCACGTCCTGCCGGTGCTCGAGCGCCCAGCCGAGGGAGATGATGCCGCCCCAGTCGTGGGCCACCGTGACGACCGGGCCGGTGACGCCCAGCGCGGCGGTGAGGTCCCCGAGATCGGCCACCCGCTGGGTCAGGGTCCGCGGCGCGGCCGGCCGCTCGGACCAGCCCATGCCCAGCTGGTCGGGGGCCACGACTCGCCACCCCGGCGGAGCGGCGGCGACCATCCGGCGCCAGAGGTAGGACCAGGTGGGGTTGCCGTGCACGCAGAGCAGGGTGCCGACCGGGTCGGGCACACCGTTGTCGAGCACGTGCCACAGGTGCTTCTCGCCGTCCGCACCGGGAACGGCGACCCACCGCGACCAGGACGGGTCCAGGCCCGGCAGCTGGACCGTCGCACCGGCTGTCACCAGGCGATCTCCAGGCAGCAGGCGTTCAGGCCCGAGCCGATCCCCATCAGCAGCACGCGGTCGCCGTCGGCCAGGGTGTCGGACTGCCCCGCCAGCGTGAACGGCACCGACGCGGGGCCCAGGTTGCCGCGGGTGGGGAAGGTCGTGGGCACGCGTGCCCGGTCGATGCCGAACCGGTCGCACAGGGCCCCGGTGTGCACCTTGGAGACCTGGTGGATGACGTAGCGGTCCATGCCCCGGGCCCAGTCGAACTCGTCCGCCGCGTCCGCCCACAGTTCACCGGAGAGTTCGAGGCCGGCGGCGAGGAGGCCCTTGAGGTCGGTCTGCATGCCGTCGTTGTCGCCGGTGCACAGCTGGTGGTGCTCGGTCCCGGCCCGGCTCACCGAGCCGACGAGCCGGTGGCCCTCGGGGTGCCGGTCGGCCCGGCCGAGCACCATGGCCACGGCGCCGGAGCCGAGGGTGAGGGTCGCGAAGTGGCCCATCACGTCCTTGGCCACGGTGTCCGGCCGGTTGAGCAGATCGATGGTGCGCTCCTGCACGGGTCGTGCGTCCTCGCCGTTGACGACGAGCGCGTACTCGACCATCCCGACGTCGATCATCGCCGCGGCCAGCTCCATGCCGTTGATGAAGCCCAGGCAGGCGTTGGTGACGTCGAAGTTCTGGCAGGAGCTCGGCAGACCGAGGGCGTCGTGCACGGCGACGGCCGTCGACGGTTCGAGGTGCTTGCGGCTGACCGACGTGTTGACCATCAAGCCGATGTGCGCGGGGTCGACCCCGCTCTCGCTGATCGCCTTGGCGCCCGCGGTGGCGGCGCCGTCGACGAACGACACCCCGTCGGCCCACCAGCGGCGCTCCTCGATGCCCGCGAGCCGCTGCAGCAGCCCGGGGCGCAGCCCGACGCGCTGGTAGGTGTCACCCAGCCGTTCGTCGAACTCGGCCGACGTGACGATCTGGGTCGCGTCCACCGTCTGCACGGTGAGGATCGCGGTGTTGCTGAATCGGTGTGTGGCGTTGCCGTTCATCAGGTCCACTCGTGAGGTGCGGCGGGCGGCCGCCGTCCTCATGCGCCACCCTCGTCCGGCGCGCTTACCCGTCGGGGCGACAGGTACACCGGCCGGGCCGTCGGCACCAGCATCGCAGCCGGACCGGGCCGGGGGGAGAGGGCGGTCGCCGGCGCAACCGCCGGGCTCGCTCGTGGGCTGGCGTGCCGGCCTGCGGACGAGGGGGGCCGATCGACGAGACTCGAGGGCCGCCAGCAGGTGGCCGTGCCGGTCCGGGCCGACGACGTCGACGAGCGCCCAGCCGCGTCTCGGTCGGTGGCGTGGGACACGAGGACCTCCGGTCGTGGGTGGATGCCGTCGCCGGCTCCGGTCCACGTCCGGAGGTCCTCGCCGAACAGGATCAGTCGATCCGTGCCGTCACACGCCTGGATCGACGTCTTCGGCCGGGTTCGCTAGAACGACCGCTTGGTCAGCCGCCAGACCTGCCCGTCGCTGTCCGGGGCACCGGTTCCCGTGCCGGGGGAGAGCGAGTTCACCGCCACGAACACGTTCCCGAGCCGGTCGGCGACCACGCCCGCCGGCGACGGCGCGGGCAGCGTGGCCCGTGCGCCGGTCCTCGGCACCAGGACCACCTGGCCGGTCCCGGCATCGCCGCCGCGCAGCTCGCTGACGTACAGGTTGCCTGCCGGGTCCTGTGCGGCACCGGTGACGCCGGTGAAGCCGGTCCAGGTCTGCTGGATCGACCCGGTCCGCCGGTCCAGCTCCCAGACCCGGCCGGCCTCCGGAACCAGCGACCCGAGGCCCCCCACGATGATGTCCCCGTCCCGGCTGAAGGTGAGCGATGTCGGAACCGGGTCGCAGGAGAAGCTGCCGTCCTGGTTGGGCCGGGTGTCACAGGCGCCACCGGTGATGTTGGGCAGGACGGCGAACACGCTGATCCTGCCGCGCCTGTCCACGGCGAGGATGTCGTTGCCGGCGGCGTCGGCCACCAGCACCCGGTCGCCGATGTCGAGCACCGCGTACGGGTTCGACTCGACCCCCTGGCCGTCCGGGTCGTGCGCCGCCTCGAAGGCACGGATGTCGGCGACGACCGAGGCCGGCCGGCCCGCCGTCGCGCGCAGCAGCTTGCCCTCCTGCTCCTCCGGCAGCCCGGTGATGCCGTCCGGGACATCGACGTCCTTGGCGATGTAGATCTGGCCGAGGGAGCGCGCGCTCGCCGCGTCGTTACCGGTCGCGGCGATCCCGGACGGACCGGCCTCGGACAGCAGCCCGGTCACCACACGCTCCGCGGTGACCCCGACGGCCTTGCCCGGGTGCCGCACGATGCTGACCGCCCCGGTGGTGCCGACGCACACCTCGTCCCCGTCCACGACGGCACAGTCGTCGCCGCCGGTTCCGGACTCCGCGATGACGAGGATCCCGTTCTCCGTCATGTCCAGCTGTCGGGGGTTGTCCAGGTGCCGCGCCACCGGAACCGGCGCCGTGCCCGGCGGAGCGGCAGCGGCGGGACTGATCATCAGCGTCGTGGTCGCCAGACCGGCGGTGACCGCTGCACACGCGAGACGTTTCATCTTTTCCCCTAGCGAGTCGAGGAGCTCGGCCGCCGGTACGACCCGGCGAGTGGCGCCGAACTTGGCAGGGTGCCCCGGGGCCGTCAACCAGTTGCCGCGTCGTGCGCGAGGGGAGAATGCGCTGGCCACAGTGCCGTTCGGCAGATCGCCGTGTGCCTGCGGGGCGCGGCACCCCGTCCTGGTCGCCGTGCAGGCGGACGTCGGGGTCGCGGCGACGTCCGTCTGCCCAGCACCGGCGCACGGCACGGGGCGCGGGACGTCAACGCTGACCTCGTGCCCGACGACGCCGGGCCGCGGTCGAGCGTGCCCGCGCGGCGGCGTAGCCGGACCCGGGCACGAGAGCACTACGGGCCCGTCGGTGGTCGCGATGGAACGTTGGTTCGGATCAACACCCCGCGCGCCCCGCCGATGATCACTGCGTCCGCTCCGTCGTCGTCGCGGAGGGACGCGTCGGGAGGGGGTGGGCAGCCATGCGGATCTCCACGAACGTGGCCGCGCTCAACGCATCCCGGTTGCTCCGGCAGGCCGACGACGGCGTGACGACGAGCCTCCGCCGGCTGTCCTCCGGACTGCGCATCACCAGCGCCGCGGACGACGCGGCCGGCTTGGGCATCTCAGAGGGGCTGCGCGCCCAGTCCCGCGGTACGGCGCACGCGGTGCGCAACGCGCAGGACGGCATCAGCGTGGTGCGGACGGCAGAAGGCGCCCTGACCGAGGTCTCGGCGATGTTGCAGCGCATGCGCGACCTGGCGGTGCAGGGGGCCAGCACGGCAGTCATGGGCGAGCTCCCGACGCGGGCGATCGGGGCGGAGTTCGAACAGCTGAAGGCCGGCATCGACCGCATCGCGCGCACCACCGCGTTCAACGGCACGGTGCTGCTCGACGGCGACTACGACCACCTTCTGCAGGTCGGCGCATCCCCGGGCGACACCCTGCGGATCACCTTCGGGGCCCCGGGCCAAGGGATGGACGCCACCGACCTGGGTCTGTCGACGGCCCACGTCACCCGCTACCAGCATCCGGAGACCGGCGAGTGGGGGAACGGTTGGGTCGGCGTCCAGTCGACCGGCACCCCGGCCGTCTCGGACGAGGAGGGGACGCCGGCGGCCGGCAGGCTCACGCTGGTCGGTGGCGAGTACGCCACCGGGGAGTACCAGGCCAGCTTCCGCGCGCTGACCGGCGTGGTGAGGTACGACGGGCAGGCGTTCTCGCTCTCCTCGGTCGACTACACCGGTGCGGAGACGGCGCAGGAGTACCTCGACGCCCTCAACGCCGCGGCGCAGGCGGCCCTCGGACCGGACTTCGGGGCCTTCACCGCCACACCGACGGGGCTGACGAGCACCGGTGCCACGCCCGGCCCCGGCTCGACCGTCGGCGACGCGGAGGAGCTCAGCCCCCGGTACTACGTGTACGGCGGGATGGCCGCCGTCATCCGAGCCGTCGACGGCGCCATCGGGCGGGTCTCCGAGATCCGCGCCGAGCTCGGGGCCTACGAGAACCGGCTCGAGCACACCGTCCGAGCGCTGAGCGTGGCGGGTGAGAACGCCGCGGCCGCGGAGTCACGCATCCGGGACGCGGACATGGCCGTGGAGACGATCTCGCTCAGCCGCAGCCAGATCCTCGCCCAGGCCGGGGCGGCGATGCTGGCACAGGCCAATCGGCGACCGGAGCTCGTCCTCCGCCTGCTCGCCTGAGCGCGGGACTCGCCGGGCCGGGCTGTCGGTGTCGGACGGGACGCTCCTCGACGCTGGGGTCACCGCTCGCAGCCGCTCGGCAGCCGGCCCGAGCTCCGCGGCCGCGCGGGGACCGCGAGGGGGAGCCGCTCCACCTGCGTCCCCAGCGCGGGGATGGGCGCGGTGCACGCGGCCTCCTGCAGGTGCTCGGAGCCCAGCGCGCCGGTCGGGGACCCGTGATCGTGGCACCTCGGCAGGCGGGACGCACGCCGTCGGCAGCGGTGGTGCACGTGCCGGCCGGCGGTCACACCCCTCGCGCGGGCGCGAGAGTGCTGACGCGGCGCATGGCGAGTGCGCCGAGGAAGGGGCCGGGGGCGAGGAGCAGGAACGCGTACTGCCAGCCGGCGCTCTCGGCCAGAAGCGGGACCAGCTGGATGCTGAGCACGGTCAGGGCGAACCCGATGGCGGTCTGCGCGCTGAGGGCGGTGCCGACGAAGCGGCGGTCGGCGACCTCGGACAGCGCGGTGGAGAACACGCCGGAGTCGGCGATCACCGAGGCGCCCCAGATCGCGCAGAACAGGGCCAGCACGGGTGCCGGGGCCAGGAACGCCAGCGGCGAGAGCAGGCAGCAGGCACCGCTGACGGTCAGAGCGGTCACGGCCGCCGCGGAGCGCCCGAACCGGTCGGCCGCCCATCCTCCGAGCAGGCAGCCGGCCAGGCCGAAGAGACCCATGGTGACGAAGACCAGGATCTGGGAGTACGAGCCGAACTCGGCCGACGACGCAGCGTGGAGCACGAAGAGCGGGAGCCAGGTCCACAGCGCGTACAGCTCCCACATGTGCCCGAAGTAGCCGAGATTGACCAGCCGCGGCCCCGGCCGGGCGAACATCTGCAGTGCGTACCGGGGGTGCAGGCTGGTGGGGCCGGTGGACAGGTGCGGTCCCGGGCGGACCGCGGTCAGGGCCAACCCGGCACCGAGCAGACCCGTCCCGGCCGTGGCCAGCAGCACCCCACGCCAGGGCAGCGTCACCAGCCCGCCGATCAGGTGCGGAAGCGCCGAGCCGAGAGTCAGCGCTCCGATGAGCAACCCCATGGCGAGACCGCGGTGACTGCTGGCCGCCCAGGAGGCCATCAGCTTCATGCCCACCGGGTAGACGCCGGCGAGGAACACCCCGGTCAGGAACCGCAGGACCAAGGCAAGGGGGAGTCCGTCGGCGAGGACGGCCAGCCCGAGGGTGGCCAGGGCGGCGAGCGCGGCGCTGGTGGCCATCAGGACCTGGGGCGGGAACCGGTCGGCGAGGTTGAGCGCCGTGGAGACCAGCGCCCCGGTGACGAAGCCCAGCTGGACGGTCCCGGTGAGCCAGACCGCCGAAGCGCTGGAGATCCGCCAATCCGCCTGCAGGCTGGGAACGACCGCGGAGACGGAGAACCACACGGCCAGGCCGAGCACCTGGACCGCCGCGATCGCCGCGCGCTGCGCTCCCGGTGTCATGGGCACGGCGTTCATCCCGTCGCGAGCTCAGTCGGTCGGATCGTGCTGGAGGTGTCCCGGGACATCGCAGCCGGAGTCCGAGGGGGAGTGGGACACCCTGACGCGCGGGTCGTCCCACCAGCGACATCCCCGGTGGGGGAGAAGCGTGGTGCGCGCGGCCTCGTGCTCATCGTCGGAACCTAGCGCCCCGGTCGGAGAACACCGGGGCGTGATCCCGGCCAGGCGGCGGCTGGGTGGGAGACATCCTCTCGCGCGCAGCCCGCGGACGGCGGTCAGCGCGTCGGGCACCACCTCGAGATCCGTCATGGCGGACAGCCGGATGCCGATGTCACCGTGCAGCGGGCGACCTCCTGGGCGGTGGCCGGCTCCTCACCCCGTGCCGGACGGATCCCGAGCCGACGAAGGCGCGCCCGGTTCCGCGGCGTCGACCAGGAAGGTCGTGGACCTGCAGCTTCGGTCCGCCGCCACGTCGCAGCCCGGCGTGACGACGATGCTCACCCAGCTGCTTCGAGCAGGTGGTGGGACTCCACGGCGGCCGTGGCGAGCGTCTTGTAGCCCTCCTGGTCGAAGAGGACCGTGAGGCGGTCGGGCTCGACGGACATGACCACACCGTGCCCCCACTCGGCGTGCCGGACGGCGCTGTTGACCGGGAACGGGGCGTCGCCGACCGCGTGCTCCCGGGCGGTGCCGGCCTCGCAGGTGTCGCAGTTCCCGCAGGGCTGCGGGAGTTGCTCGCCGAAGTAGCCGAGGAGGAACTGGCGCCGGCAGCCGGTGGTCTCGGCGTAGCCGCGCATCATCTCGATCCGGGACCGGATTAGCCGCTGGTGGGTGTCGGCGACCTCGACCGCCTGGTGCACGGCCTCAGCGGGCGCCTGATCGTCGTCCAGGAACTCCAGGCGGCCGTCCTCGGTGGTGCCCCCCGCCCCCGCCTGCTCGAGGAGGTTGACCGCACGGGTGCGCCTGGCGGGCGACACGTCGACCTCCTCGGCGAGCTCACGCGCCCGTACCGGCTCGTCGTGCTCCTCGAGCGCCTCCGCGACGTCCTCGAGGGCCTCGTGCGGGGCGTGGCTGGCGGTGAGGAACGTCTGCAGGTGCAGGTCCTCGGCCCGGTAGAAGAGACAGATCTCCGCCGGCTCGTCGTCGCGTCCGGCGCGGCCGATCTGCTGGTAGTAGGAGTCCAGTGACTCCGGTGCCGAGGCGTGTACGACGAAGCGGACGTCCGGCTTGTCGATGCCCATGCCGAACGCGGAGGTGGCCACCACCACGTCCACCTCGCCGTCGAGGAACTGCTCGTGCACCCGCTCGCGGTCGGCCGCCTTCATGCCCGCGTGATAGGCCGCGACGCGGTGACCCAGCTGGGCGAGCTCGTCGGCGTAGTACCCGGCGTCCTTGCGGCTGGCGACGTAGACCAGCCCGCCACGGGTGGAGGGGTCGGACATCAGCCCGCTGACCCGCACGATCACGGCGGACCGTTTCCGCCGGTCGTCGCTCTGGCGTTCCACGGCCAGCCGCAGGTTGGGCCGGTCGAAGCTCGCGACGACCTCGGCCGCGTCGCGCAGGCCGAGCCGCTCCACGATGTCCCGGCGCACCGGGAGGGCCGCGGTCGCGGTCAGCGCCAGCACCGGCGGGTGCCCGAGCCGCTCGATCGCCGTCCCCAGTCGCAGGTAGTCGGGGCGGAAGTCGTGGCCCCAGGCGGAGACGCAGTGCGCCTCGTCGACGACGAAGAGGCTGATGCCGAGCCCGGCGAGCTCGTCGAGGACGTCGTCCTTGGCCAGCTGCTCGGGGGAGAGGAACAGGTACTCGGCGTCGCCCTCCCGGACCGCGTCCCAGGCGTGCCGGGTCTGCCCGGCCCGCTGGGCCGAGTTGACCGCCACGGCCTCGGGGGCGGCCGTGTCGTCGATGCCCTCCATCTGGTCGCGCTGCAGCGCCAGCAGCGGTGACACGACCAACGTGGGGCCGTCCTTCAGGAGCGCGGGCACCTGGTAGATGGCGGACTTCCCGGCACCGGTGGGCAGGACGGCGAGGACGTCCCGGCCGGCCATCACCTGATCCATCGCCTCGAGCTGCTCGGGGTGCAGCTCCGGCCAGCCGAACGTGTCGGCGGCAACCTGCTGCAGGGCGTCTCTGGTGTCGGGCACTGCCGTCGGGTACCCGGCGCGAGCGCCGTCCCAACCGGGCTGGGTCTCGGCCGGTGGGTGACCGTGCACCATCTGCACGCCGCCGCACGGCGCCGACCGAACCCGGGGAGGCCCGGCAGGGAGTTCCGGGCGCGGCCACCGCACGCGTGGAGGACCTGCTCCGGGTGCCCCACCGAGCCCATTCCCGGGGTCAGCGCCACCTGCGGCCTGGTGGGTCGGCCGCCGACGAGTACTCGCACGGGCCGGGCAGGGCCATCCTCCAGTCCTCCCGGTGCAGGCCCCGTTCCGCTTCGTCGAGGGAGCGGCGGAACGCTCGGTGGGGGGCCTGGGGCACCTCCGGTCGCTAGCCCCGTGCCGACGAGACCACGACCACCGCGGCCGTCATGCCGACCGCGCCGCCAGCACCCGTGCCGCTTCCCGCTCCGCCTCCGTGTTGGCGACGCCGGCGCGCGAGCCGGCCAGCTTGGCCCGGATGTGCTCACCCACGGTGATCGGCGGGTACGCAGACTTCCCGCCGGCGTCCAGGCACGTGGTCAGCGTCTCGATGACGGCATCGATGTTGCCGTCGTGGAAGAAGGCCGCGGAGCGCCGGCGCTCGATCCGGCCGTCCACGATCGGCGGCTTGACACGGTGCAGGGTGGACATCCACCGCTCGTTCGTCCACCGCGCCATGAGGTCGCCGAGGTTGATCAGCAGCGCGCCGTCGACGGGCATGACGTCGTTCCAGGAGCCGTCGCGGCCGAGCACCTGGAGGCCGCGGACCTGGTCGGCCCACAGCACGGTGACGATGCCGTAGTCGGTGTGTTCGCCCATGCCGGTGAGGTCGCCGTCGAGGGTCACCTCGCCCGGCGGCAGCGCGTAGTTGTTCATCCGCAGCACGTCGAGGCTGTGGTCGGTGAACTGCTCGAAGAAGCCGGCGGGGAGGGCGAGGGCGTCGGCGAACATCCTGGTGAGGGTGCGGGCCACCCGGCCGGCCTCGTCGAAGTAGGCCGCGACCGCCTCGCGGAACCCCTCGGCCTCCTCGGGCCAGACGTTCTCCGCGTAGTCGACGGCGGGCAGGTCGACGCCCGGGTAGTCGCTGCGGGCGGCCCCGACGTTGAAGGCCTCGAAGAAGTCGTGCATCCGGTTGGAGGGGGCCAGCCCCAGGCTGAGGCTCAGCGACTCGGTCTTCGGTGCGCTGTACCCGCGGTTGATCTCCGGCGGCGTCCGGTAGGCCTTCTTGGCCTCCAGGGGCATGTCGAAGAAGGAGTCCAGCGCGGTGGCGAAGGCGTCGGTGACCGCGGTCGGGATGCCGTGACCGAGCACCTGGACGAAGCCGACGGTGCGGGCGGCGTCGTCGAAGGCGCGCGCCACGGCGGCCCGCGCCTCGGCGGTGCCGGCCGGGTCGACGTAGGCGGAGATGTCGACGACGGGCACGGTGAACTCGTTCACGGGGTCTCCTCGAGAGGGTGCAAGAGGTCTGGGGGAGGGGCGTCGGGGGTGGCGGCCACCATCGCCGCGGCGCGGTGGCGCAGGTCGGCCTTGCCGGTCTCGTCGAGCCAGCAGGCGTCGATGGCGTTGGCGGTGAAGGCGGCCAGCTGCTCGCGGCGGTAGCCGAGGGCGTGCGCGAGCACCCGGAAGTCGTGGGTGGGGTCGGTGCCGAACATCGGCGGGTCGTCGGAGTCGATCGTCACGCACAGCCCGGCGTCGACCATCTGACGGATCCGGGTGTGCGTGCCGTCGCCGCTGCCGGAGTAGCGGCCGATGTCGGAGCTCACGGGCGTGCAGGTGAACGGGACCCGCTCCTCGACGCAGCGCGCGGTGATCCCCGGGTCGTCGATGACGTGGTAGCCGTGGTCGATCCGGCTGCAGCCGAGTTCGTCCAGCAAGGTGAGCACGTGCCGGGGCGGGCCGGTCTCCGAGTGCGCCGTGCGTCCCAGGCCCGCCCGGCCGGCCAGCCGGTAGGCGCCGACGAACCGCCCGGGTGGGCCGTTGACCTCGGCGTAGTCCAGCCCGATGCCGACCACCTCGTCGACGCGATGCTCGATCACCTGCTGGACCAGCTCGACCGCCTCGGCGCCGCTGCGCTCGCGGTTGATGCCGACCACCAGGCGGGCGTCGATGCCGGTGTCGGTGCGGGCGTCGCGCAGGCCTGCGATGACGCCCTCGAGGATGCGCGGGTAGGGCACGCCGAGGTGGCCCGGCGGGCTGAGCTGGATCTCGCGGTAGAGGACGTTGTGGTCTGCGCCACCCGCGGTCAGCGACTCGTAGGTCACCCGGTGGAAGTCGTCGACGTCGCGGATGACCGAGCCCACGACGTCGAGCACCCGGAGGAACTCGCCGAGGTTCTCGTAGCTGTCGTGGTCGTAGAGGTCCTCGACGCCGCGCCCGAGCGGTACCCCGTGCTTGGCGGCGAGCTCGACGACGGTCCCGGGCGCCACCGTGCCGATCAGGTGGCAGTGCAGGCTCACCTTGGGCAGGGCCGCCACCATGGCGTCGACGGCCGGGTCGGTGGGCACGGGCCGGGAGTGCGGTGGGTAGCCGGGCGGGCGGCGCGCGGGCGCGGTCATGCGCGGTCCGCCTGCCCGAAGCGGCTGAGCACCGCCGCCTCGACCAGCTGGGCGACGAGGTAGAGCAGCAGCGACACCAGGGTGATGACGACGACGAGCGCCCACACCTTGCCGATCTGCGACCGGGCCGCCGCCGATACCACCGCGTAGCCGACGCCCTGGCCGGTGGCCAGCCACTCGGCCAGCAGCGCGCCGGTCATCGACCCCGGCACGGCGATGCGGACCGAGGCGAAGAACGCCGGCAGTGCCGAGGGGAAGCCCACCTTCCGGAGCACCGTCATCGGGGTGCCGCCGTAGACCAGCACCAGGTCCCGCATCTGCGGGCTCACCGACCGCAGCCCGACGACGATGGTCACCAGCGCCGGGAAGAGCACCACCACCGCGCTCATGACGGCGACGATCACGTAGCCGCGGCCCACGAGCAGGATGAGCATCGGCGCCAGTGCGATCAGCGGAACGGTCTGCAGGATGAGCGCGACCGGCATGACGGCGCTCTCCGCGGCACGGAACCGGACGACGACGGCGGCCAGTGCCACCGCGACGAGCATGCCGGCGGTGAAGCCGATGCCCGCGTCGAGGAGGGTCCGGCCGAGCAGCCCGGCGATCTCGGCCCGCAGCGCGGGGGCGTCCTCGTCGACGAACAGGATGTCGACGACGTCCAGCGGACCCTTGCCGACGTAGCTGGAGACGTCGAAGGCCCACAGGCCCCCCACCCACAGGGCCACGACGACGGCAAGGACCAGCGCCATCGTGCCGACGGTCCGCAGCGTGGCCATCAGCAGCGGGTGCCGACCCCGGCCCGGGCCCCCGATCGGGCGGGGCACCACCAGGCCGGCGCTCACGCGGCACCCCGAGACCACGGGGTGACGACCCGTCCGAGCAGGGCGAACAACCCGTAGAAGGTGCCCGCGACCAGCGCGCAGCCCAGGCCGATGGCCCAGGCGCCGTCGACGTCGACGTTCTGCTGCGCGATCTTGAGCGTGACCGCCACGCCGCGCTGCACGCCGCCGACGTACTCGCCCAGGATGGCCCCGAGGAAGGCGAGCGGCGCGGCCACGCGGAGCGCGGCCAGCACGGAGGGGAGCGCGGCCACCAGCCGCACCTTGGTCAGCTGCCGCACCGGCCCGCCGCCGAAGACCCGGACGACCTCCAGGCTGGCCGGATCCGCCGACCGGAGGCCGAGCACCGTGCCGACGACGGTGGTGAAGAAGACCGACAGCGCCGCCAGGGCGGTCGCGGTGCCCGCCCGCTGCCCCTCGTCGGGGTTGCCGATGACGATGAACAGCACCGGTGCGATCGCGACCAGCGGCACGCAGTAGGTGATGACCGCAATCTGCATGACGAGCTGCTCCAGCGCCGGCACCAGCAGCGTGACGGCGGCCAGCGCGACCGCCGCGACGGTGCCGTAGCCGAAGCCGACCGCGGCCTCCTGCAGCGTGATCCCGAAGTGGGTGGCGTAGAAACCCCACCCCCGGTCGGCCGCCGCGCCCACGACCCCGGCCGGGGAGGGGATGCGGGCGTCGGCGAGCACGGTGAGCACCAGCACCCACCACACGGCCACCACGCCCAGCAGACCCAGCGCCCCGAAGCCGGCCGCGCGCACCGGCTCCCGGGACATCAGGCCGCTCACCCCGCCGCCGTCCCGCTGCCGAACAGCAGCTCGGAGGCGTGGTCGTGCAGGGCGTGGAACTCCGGCGTCCGCATGATCTCCGGGTGCCGGGGGCGGGGGAGGTCCACGTCGATGACCTCCACGATCCGGCCCGGCCGCGCGCTCATCACCGCGACCTGGTCCGAGAGGAAGATCGCCTCCGAGATCCCGTGCGTGACCATCAGCGTGGTCGCCGGCTTCTCGGTCCAGATCCGCAGCAGCTCTACGTTCAGCCGCTGCCGGGTCATGTCGTCCAGGGCACCGAACGGCTCGTCGAGCAGCAGCACCGACGGCTTCACGACCAGCGCACGGGCGATGGACACGCGCTGCCGCATGCCGCCGGAGAGCTGGGCCGGCTTCGCCTTCTCGAACCCGGTGAGGCCGACGAGCTCGATCAGCTCGCGGACCAGCGCGGCGTCGGGCCGGGTGCCGGCGACCTCGAAGGGCAGCCGGACGTTGGCCTCCACCGAGCGCCAGGGCAGCAGCGCGGAGTCCTGGAAGGCGATGCCCAGGGCGTGCGCCCGGCGCAGCTCGGCCGGGGTCGTGCCGTCGACCAGCGCGGTGCCGCCGGTCGGCTGCTCGAGGCCGGCGAGGATCCGCAGGATCGTGGACTTGCCGCAGCCCGAGGGGCCCAGCAACGAGGAGAAGCTGCCCTGCGCGGTGTGCAGGGTGGCGTCCGTGAGGGCCTGCACCTGCTTGCGGCCGGAGCCGAAGGTCTTGGTCAGGCCCTGGAGGTGGATGCCGGTGCCCCCGGCCGGCCGCAAGGCGGCCGACCGGGGGACCTCGGCCTCGGAGAGCGAGGTCACGTGGGGGTTCCTGTCCGGGTCGGGGCGGTCAGGCCGCGCTGGGCACCTCGACGAGCTCCGGCTTCTCCTCGAGCAACTCCTCGAGGAGGGAGAGGTCGAAGAGGTCGTCGGCGTCGGAGATGTCGATGCCGGCGGCGGCCAGGGTGGCCAGGTTCTGGTCGATCAGCTCGTCGGAGATGGTCAGCAGCCCGTTGGACTCGACGTCGGGCGTGACGATCAGCGTGCTCTGCACCTCCGCCTGCTCGACCTCCTTGGCCATGTCCAGGTCCAGGTCGGCCCCGTACTCCTCGACCGCGAGGCGAGCGCCCTCCTCCGGGTCGCGCAGGTAGTCCTGCCAACCCAGGATCTCGGCCTCGAGGAACGCCTTCACGGCCTCGGGGCGTTCGGCGATCATCTCGTCGGTCGTGATGATGCTCTCGGCGACGAAGGGCAGGCCGTTGTCGGCGAAGGGCAGGTTGGTCACCTCGTAGCCGGCGGCCTGCACGGTGATCGACTCGTTGGTCAGGTAGGCCAGGAAGCCGTCGACCTCGCCATCGATCAGCGGCGCCGGGTCGTACTCGACCGGCACCTTCTCCACCGAGCCGGGGTCGATGCCGTTGACCTCGAGCAGCGCGTCGAACAGCGTCTCGTTGCCGCCGGCCTGGACGCCGATCCGCTTGCCCACGAGGTCCTGGGGGGTGGCGATGTTCCCGCCGTCGGCCAGGGACAGGATGGTGAACGGGTTCTTCTGGAACTTGGTGCCGACGATCTTGAGCGGCGCGTCCTCCTCGGCGATCACCTGGGCGGTGGCCACGGCGTTGCTCAGGCCGAAGTCGGCCTCCCCGCTGGCCACGAGGGTCTCGATCGGCCCCGGACCGGGGTCCATCGTCACGTCGGAGAAGCCGACCGCGGTGTAGTGGCCGTTGGTGTCGGCGAAGTACTCGCCGGCGAACTCGGCATTCTTGATCCAGGACAGCTGCAGGGTCAGCGGGCCGAGGTCCCCGCCCTCGCCGGCGGCGGTGTCGGTCTCATCCGAGCCGCCGCACGCAGTGAGAGCGAGGACGGCGCCGGTGAGCGCGGCGGCGGTGCGCAGGACGCGCTTGTTCATGGGGCTTCTCCTGGTCGGGAAGGGGCGGGCTCTCCTCGACGGCGGAGCGGTTCCCCGGCCCCGTCGTCGTCCGTGCGGGACGCTAGGAGCGGCGGGTTTCGGCCCAGGTGGGCGAGCGTTTCGGCGGCGTAAAAGAAACTCCCATCCCAGCCTGGAACGCCCGTTGCGCCGCCCAGCTCGGGGGCTGCCACGCCACGCCCGCTGCCGAGAGCGCAGTTGCTGTCGCGGTGCTCGGCGTGGTGACGCGTGTCGCCGACCGCACCTGCGCACTCGCCGCGTCGCCGCCGGGCCCGTTGCGTCGCCGGTCTCAGTAGTCGACGCGCAGCGGGTTGTCCCGCCAGGCCGCGAACGGCGTGACCGCGGTGCCCAGCCGCAGCTCGTGCACGGCGGTCGGCCACGAGGGCGGGGCGGCGGCGAGCAGGTCGTAGAAGGCCCGGTCGTCGAAGCCGCCGTCGGCCGCGTCGTGGCGGTTGGCGGCGAAGACCACCCGGTCCAGCCGCGCCCACAGCGCCGAGGTGGCGCACATCGGGCACGGCTCGCACGAGGTGTAGAGCGTGCAGCCGGCGAGCGAGAAGACGCCGAGCTCCCGGCACGCCGCGCGGATCGCGCTGACCTCGGCGTGCGCGGTGGGGTCCAGGTCGCGGGTCACCCGGTTGACGCCCGTCGCGACGACCTCGTCGCCGCGGACCACGACCGCCCCGAACGGGCCGCCGCCGACGGCCACGTTGGCCGTGGCGAGGTCGACCGCCTGCTGCAGCCACGTCTCGTCGGCAGCGGACGTCATGGGGTGCCTCCTCGGGTCAGGCGCCAGATCCGGTCCCTGCTCATCGGCAGGTCGTGGGGGCGGACGCCGACGGCGTCGCGCACGGCGTTGGCGATCGCGGGTGCGACCGGGTTGTACGGGGCCTCGCTCATCGACTTCGCGCCGTGCGGGCCCAGGGCGTCGACGGTGTCCGCGACCAGGACCCGCGTCATCGGCACGTCGCCCAGCTGCGGGGTGCGGTAGGTGCGGAAACCGCGGGTGCGCACCTCGCCGTCCACGACGACGACCTCCTCCTGCAGCGCGGAACCGACCGCCTGTGCCACCCCGCCCTCCACCTGGCCGCGCAGCTGCTCGGGGTTGAGCACCACCCCGGCGTCCACGCCCTGCACCGAGTCCAGGACGCGCACCTCGCCGCTGGCCGGGTGCACCGCGACCCGGACCGCGTGCACGTTGAAGGCCACCGACCGCCGGCCGCCGTCGCAGGTGCCGGTGGCCACCAGCGGGCCCTCCGTCCCGCACAGGGCGGGGAGCCCGCCCAGGGCGTCCAGCCGGCGGCGCACCTCGGCCGCGGCGCGCTGCACGGCCAGCCCCGCGACCACCGACCCGGTGGACCCGAAGGCGCCGGAGTCGTAGCCGGAGGCGGCGGTGTCCGAGGCGATCAGCCGGACGCGGTCGGGGGCCAGCCCCAGGGCCTCGGCGACCAGCTGGGTGTGCACGGTCGCCGTGCCGTTGCCGAACTCGGCCGTGCCGACCGAGACGGTCGCGGTGCCGTCGGGGGAGAGGGCGATCCGCGCGTGCGAGTGGTGCCCGCGCGGCGGGATGGTGGCGATCATGGCCAGCGCCATCCCCTCGCCGATCGCCCAGCCCTCGGCGGGCGGCCCGGCCGGGCGGGTTCCGGCCAGCGCCGCCTCGGCGAGGTCCAGGCACTGGTCCAGGCCGTAGCTGCCGAACTCCAGGTCGGCCGAGGGCGGACCGTTGACGACCAGCGGGTCGCCGGGCACCACGACATTGCGGCGGCGCAGGTCGAACGGGGAGGTGCCGACCTCGCGGGCCAGCTCGTCCAGCGCCGACTCGATCGCGAAGACCACCTGGCCCAGCCCGTAGCCGCGGAAGGCGCCGCTCGGCGGGTTGTTCGTGTAGACGGCCTCGGCGTCGACCCGCTTGGCGGGGCAGCGGTAGACGGCCACCGACTCGTGCACGCCGTGGAACATGACGCCGGGCCCGTGGTTGCCGTACGCCCCGGTGTCGCTGAGCACCTCGACCCGCATCGCGGTGAGCCGTCCCTCCGCGTCGGCCCCGAGCTCCACGGTCACCCGCATCGGGTGGCGCAGCGGGATCGCGGTGAACTGCTCCTCGCGGGTCATCTCCAGCTGCACCGGCCGCCGGTCGCCCCGCTCGGCGAGCCGCAGCGCCGCCAGCGCCACGACGTCCTCGACCAGCAGCTCCTGCTTCCCGCCGAAGCCGCCCCCCACCCGGGCCGCGACCACCCGCACCCGGTCCGGTGCGCGACCGAGCACCCGGGCCAGCTCGTCGCGGACGAGGAACGGCACCTGGGTGCTGGTGCGGACGACGAGGGCGCCGTCGTCGTCGACCCAGGCCCGGGCGCCGTGCGTCTCCAGTGCGGCGTGCGCGACCCGGCCGCTGGTCCAGGTGCCGCGGACGGTGTGCGCGGCGGAGCGGAGTCCGGCCGCGACATCGCCGACCTCACCGTGCGTGGCGGCCACCAGGTTGCGCGCCGGGTCGGCGATCCGGGAGACGACGGCGTCCTTGTCGGCGTGCAGGAGCGGCGCGCCGGGCGAGCGTGCCGCCTCGGGGTCGAACACCGCCGGCAGCGGCTCGTAGACCACGTCGACCAGCGCTGCGGCACGCTCCGCGACGGCAGCCGACTCGGCCACGACCGCCGCGACCCGTTGCCCGCGGAACCGCACGACGTCGTCCAGCAACCGGGTGTCGTCCGGGTCGTCCAGCCGGCTCTCGTGCCGGGCGGTCGAGTACAGGACGTCCGGGGAGTCGGCCGGCGTCAGCACCAGCACGACGCCGGGCACCGCCTCCGCGGCACCGCGGTCGACCGAGACGACGCGGGCGTGCGCGTGCGGGGAACGGACCAGCGCCACGTGCAGCACCCCGGCGTCCGGCAGGTCGAGGGTGAATGCCTCGCGGCCGGTGACCACCCGCGGCCCGGCCGGCGCGGCGACCGAGCAGCCGACCCCGCCGCCGGCCGTCACGTTGACCTTCCCCTCGAGCGCGTCCCGGATGGAGCGGTAGCCGGTGCAGCGGCACAGGTTGCCCTTGAAGGCGCGCTCCGGCTCAGCCACCCGCACGATGCCGTCGTCGTCGGCCAGCGCGGTCGCGGTCACCACCCAGCCCGGCGTGCAGAAGCCGCACTGGAACGCGCCGGCCCCGACGAAGCGGCGCTGCACCGGCGAGAGCTCGTCGGGGGTCCCCAGCCCCGCCGCCGTCGTCACCGCCCGGCCGGCGGCGCGGGCCGCCGGGGTGATGCAGGAGTGCACCGGCACGCCGTCCAGCAGGACGGTGCACGTGCCGCAGTCCCCGGAGTCGCAGCCCTTCTTCACCGCCGTCCCGCCGCAGGCGCGGATCCAGGTGCGCAGGCACTGCCCGGGCGCCGGCGCGCCGGGCACCTCGGCGCCGTCGAGGATCATGCGGCTCCCTCCGACAGTTCGGCGTGCAGCTCGGCCGCGAGCCGCACGGTCTGCGCGGCCCGCCAGTCGACGGCGCCGTGCGGATCGGCGAACCAGCCCACCGCGTCGCACGCGCCGGCCACCGCGCGGGCCACCGCCGTCCCGGAGGCGGTGGCCGGTACCGCGAGCACGACCGGCCGCGGCACCGAGGCGGTCACGGTGAGGACGACCGAGTCAACGCTCCGCCGTCCGATCACCAGGGCGGCGCTGCGGCCGTAGGTGGTCAGCGCGGCCCTGCGCAAGGCGGTGGCCTGCCGCAGGGCGGGCCCGGGCAGCTCCACCGAGCGGAGCACCTCCCCGGGCCGCAGGTCGACGACGCCGGCGTCCCGCACGAACTCCGCCACCGGCGCACGCCGCTCTCCGCCATGGGGCGTCCACACGACGACCTCGCCGGCCAGCGCGGCGGTCAACGCGATCATGGCGCCGGCCGGCAGGCCGAGGCACAGGTTGCCGCCCACGGTCGCGGCCGACTGCACCTTGAACGACATGAGCAGCGCGTCGGCGCACCGCTCGGGCAGCGCGGGGAAGGGCCACGGCGCCGAGCGGGCCTGCTGCACGGTGCAGGTGGCGGCGAGCCGCAGCCCGCCGTCGGGCAGCCGCTCCCAGGGCTCCCAGCCCATCGCGGTGAGGTCGACCAGGCCGGTGACCTCCGGCTGCGGGTCGGAGAACAGCCACGTCCCGCCGGCGAGCAACCGCTCACCCGGGCGCAGCCGCAGGTCCTCCCGGTCGTGCGCGACGCGGTAGGTGTCCACGCGGGTCAGGTCCATCACTCCACCTCGCCCAGCCGGGAGTAGGTGTCGCTGATCGCCGAGATCCGGTCGCGGCCGGCGCGGCCGGTGCGGGCCAGGACGCCGTCGGCGAGGACGGCGACCACGCTCATCGCGGCGGCGTAGGAGTCGTAGGCGAGCGTCCCCTGCACCGGGCAGGGCAACCACACCCGCGCGGCACCGGAGTGTGCGGCGGCCGTCGGATCGCCGAGGAGGACGACGTCGGCGCCGGTCGCCGCGGCCGTGGCGAGGAAACCGGCGAAGCCGGCCGGCCGGCGGCGGAAGCCGACGGCCACCACGGCGTCGCCGCGGCCGAGGTCGGCCAGTTCCTCGCCGAGCACCTGACCCGGCACGGGCGCCAGGTGCACCCGGGGCCGGGCCTGCACGAGCTGCTCGCGCAGGTGCAGGGCGACCGGGTGGCTGTTGCGCCAGCCGACGACCAGCACCTGGCGGGCGTCGGCGAGCACCGCCACGGCCTCGGCCACCGCCGGCTCCAGCACCGCGGTGGCGACGGCGGTGGCCTCGCACGAGGCGTGTGCGGCCAGGTCGGGGGGCCCGCCGACCCGCCGCGGCTCGCCGGCGGTGCGCAGCGACCGGAGGTGGTCACGGACCTCGTCGAAGTCGCTGAACCCCAGTGACCGGAACAGCCGGCTCATCGTCGCCTTGGAGACCCCGGCCAGGGCGGCCAACTCGGCGGCGCGGTAGGTGGCCAGGTCGTCCAGGTGCTCCAGGAGGGTCTCGGCGGCCCGCCGCTCCTGGAAGGTCAGCGCCGGGTGGCAGCGAGCGATCCGCTCGTCGATCCGGAGCCCGTTCACGTCCGCCCCTCGACCGCGGCGGCCACCCGGAGCACCGCCGCCTCGAGCGCGTCCAGCCCGCGCGCGACGTCGATCTCACGGACGTCCTCGTCGGGGGCGTGGCTGATCCCGTCCGCGCAGCGGAGGAACAGCATGCCGACCTCGGTGACCGCCGCCATCGCCATCGCGTCGTGCCCGGCCCGGCTCCACAGCCCCATCGGCTGGTCCGCACCGCGGTCGTCGGTCGCGCCGATGCCCTCGACCACCGCCTGCTGCAGCCACGGGGCGCAGGGCACGGCGGGGGCGCGGTGGTTCTCCACGACCTCCAACCGGAGGCCCCGGCGCGCGCAGATGCCCTCGATCTCAGCGCGCAGCACGTCCCACATGCCGTCGCGCTCGGCGTCGGTCGCGGCCCGCAGGTCGAGGCTGAGCTCGGCCCGGCCGGGGACGACGTTGACCGCGCCCGGCTGCACCTCCAGCTGGCCGACGGTGGCGATGCAGCCGGAGGCACGCGCCAGCCGCTCGACGGCGACGACGGCCTCACCGGCGCCGACCAGCGCGTCGCGGCGGCGTTCGTACGGGGTCCCCCCGGCGTGCCGCGCCTCGCCCAGCACCGAGAGGCGGAACCGGCGCGCACCGGCGATCGTGGTGACGTAGCCGAGCGACCGGTCGGCCGCCTCCAGGCAGGGGCCCTGCTCGATGTGCGCCTCCAGGTAGCCGACGAGCTCCTCCGGCGCCCGGGCGGCCTCGCCCACCCGCGCCGGGTCGAGCCCGAAGTCGACGAAGGCCTGGTGCAGCGACACCCCCTCGGCGTCGCGCAGCTCCCACCACGCCGGGTCCCAGGTGCCGGCGACCGCGCAGCTGCCGAGCAGCGCCGTGCCGAAGCGGGCACCCTCCTCGTCCGCGAAGCCCACCACCTCCAGGGCGAACGGGAGGTCGGCGTCGCGGAGCCGCTCGGCCACGGCCACGGCCATCACCACGCCCAGCATCCCGTCGTAGCTGCCGGCGTCCGGCACGGTGTCCAGGTGCGAGCCCAGCACGAGGGCCGGCAGCCCCGGTGCGCGGCCCTCGCGACGGCCCCACTGGTTGCCCGCCGCGTCCTGCCACGGGGCCAGCCCGGCCGTCGCCATCCACGAGGCGGCCAGCTCGTTGGCCGCGGCGTGCTGCGGCGTGAGGTGGAGGCGGTCGAGGCGGTCGGGGCGGGCGGAGAGGCGGTCCAGTTCGGCGCAGCGGGCCAGGACGCCGGCGGCGGTGGTCATCCGGCGTACACCTCGCGCGCGGCGCCGACGCCACCGCCGGCGGGCACGGCCGCGCCGCAGCCGCGCAGCACCTGCTCGAGCGCGGCCAACGTGGTGAGGACGGCATCGCGACGGGCGTTGTACCCCATGGTGCCGATGCGCCAGACCCGGCCGTGCAGGGGGCCGAACGAGGTGCCGATCTCGATGCCGAAGTCCTCCAGCAGGGCGGCGCGCACGGTGTCCGCGGCGACGCCGTCGGGCACGTGCACCGCGACGACGTTGGACATCTTGCGGTCCGGGTCGCCGAAGACCTCCAGGCCCAGGCCGCGGACGCCGGCGAGCATCGCCCGCCCGTGCAGCTCGTGCCGGGCGATCGCGGCGTCGGGACCCTCCTCGACCAGCAGCCGGGCGCACTCGCGCGCGGCGTAGAGCATCGAGCTGGCCTCGGTGTGGTGGTTGAGCCGGCGCGGCCCCCAGTACGCCATCACCTGGGCGAGGTCGAGGTAGTTGCTGGCGATGCGGGTGCCGCGGTCGGTGTCGTCGTCGTCGCGGATGCCGGCCTCCACGTGCGTGCGGGCCTCGATCAGCTCCACGGCACGCGGGGAGAGGGTGATCGGCGCGCTGCCCGGCGGGCCGCCGAGGCACTTCTGCAGACCGGCGGTGGCGACGTCCACCCCCCAGGCGTCGGCCTCGAAGGGGTTGCCGCCGAGCGAGGCGGTGGCGTCGCAGTAGAGGAGGACCCCCTGCCGGCGGCAGATCTCCCCGATGTCGGCCAGGGGCTGGCACATCGTGGTCGAGGTGTCGCCGTGGACGACGGCGACGAGCTTCGGCCGGAGCCGCAGCACGGCCTCCTCGACGACCTCCGGCGGGACCACCTGGCCCCAGGGCACCTCGACGACGTGCACCTCGGCGCCGCAGCGCTCGGCGATCTCGCGCAGCAGCGCGCCGAACCGCCCGAAGACCGGCACGAGCACCCGGTCGCCGGGCTCGAGCAGCGAGACCAGCGCCGCCTCGATCCCGGCGCGGGAGGTGCCGTCGACGAGGAAGGTCTGCTCGTTGGCGGTGCGGAACACCTGCCGGTAGAGCGCCATCGTCTCGTTCATGGTGGCGGTCATGAACGGGTCGAACTGGCCGACCAGCTGGGCCGACATCGCGCGCAGGACCCGGGGGTCGACGGTGATCGGCCCCGGGCCCATGAGCAGCCGTGGCGGGACGTCGAGACCGGCGGTGGCGTCCATCAGGCGCTCCTCCTGAGCTGCTGGCCCCGCCCGTGGTCGGGCAGGTCGGGATCGAGCGCGGAACCGCGCACGAGGGTGCGGGTGACGCGGCCGGGGAAGGTGAGCCCGTCGTAGGCCGAGACGGGGTTGCGGTGCGCCAGCCGCTCGGCGGCGACGGCGGTCTCCTGCGCGGTGTCGTAGACCACCAGGTCGGCATCGGCCCCGACCGCGATCCGGCCCTTGGTGTCGAACCCGACGAGGTCGGCGGTGTTCCGGGACATCCAGCGGCTCACCGTCGCCACGTCGATGCCGCGCCGGGCGGCCTCGGCGGCGACGGCGGTGAACCCCACCTGCAGCCCGGAGACCCCGCCCCATGCCTGCTGGAGGTCGCCGTCCCCCCGGGTCTTCTCCTCGGCCGTCGCCGGGGAGTGGTCGCTGACGACGCAGTCCACGACCCCTTCGGCCAGCGCCGCCCACAGCTCCTCGCGGTTGCCGGCGTCGCGGATCGGCGGGCAGCACTTGAACTCGGGCGCGGCGTCCGGGATCGCCTCGGCGCTGAGGACGAGGTAGTGCGGGCAGGTCTCGACGGTGACCGGTAGGCCCTCGTCGCGGGCCTCCCGCAGCAGGGGGAGCGCCCGGGCACTGGAGAGGTGCAGCACGTGCACCCGGGCGCCGGTCTCCCGGGCGCCGTCGAGCACCTGCCGGATCGCCGCGGTCTCCGCCTCGTCGGGCCGGCTGAGCAGGAAGTCGGCGTACGCCCGGCTCGGGCGGGCAGGGGCGGCTTCCAGGACGGCGGGGTCCTCGGCGTGGACGACGACCAGCCCGCCGAACCCCGCGACGGTCCGCAGCGCGCGGCGGAAGCCGGCGGGGCCCAGTGGCGGGAACTCGTCGACGCCGCTGGGGGAGAGGAAGCACTTGAAGCCGACCACGCCCGCGTCCCAGAGCGGTTCGAGGTCGCGCTCGTTGCCCGGCACCGCGCCGCCCCAGAACGCCACGTCGATCGCGAGGCGGCTGCGCGCCGCGTCCTGCTTGCGCCGGAGGTGCTCGACGGTGGTCGTCGGCGGGATCGAGTTCAGCGGCATGTCGACCAGCGTCGTGACGCCACCGAGCGCGGCGGCCAGCGTGGCGGTGGCGAACCCCTCCCAGTGCGTCCGGCCCGGCTCGTTGACGTGCACGTGCGTGTCTACCGCGCCGGGCAGCAGGTAGGCGGTGTCCGGCACGTCCGGGGGGAGGTCGCCGTCGTAGGGCTCGATCGCCGCGATCCGGCCAGCGGCGATGCGCACGGTGGCCGGCCGGACGGTGTCACCGATCAGCACCCGCCGTGCGCGCAGCGTCGAGGGGGTCGTCGGGGCGTCGTTCACGCGAAGGCCGGCACGGCGGTCCAGGCGCGGGGCTCCGCGGGGGCGCCGGCGCGCTGGAGGGTGGCCTGGATCAGCCCGTAGGGCCGGTCGGCCGCGACGAACACGTCACCGCCGTTGGTCAGCCCGAAGGGGGCGAGGTCGACCTCGAAGTGGTGCTTGTTCGGGCAGCTGATCCGGATCTCGGCGACCTCGGCGACGGCGTCCATCGCGGCGGTGCCCATGGCGTGGATGGTCTGCTGCAGCGCCAGGCTGTGGGTGGCGGCGAAGGCCTCCACCAGCGCGGCGCGGATGGTGGCGTGGGCGGCGTCCCAGTCCGGTGGCTCCTCCGCGTACCGCCACCAGGCGGAGACGCTGGTGGCGAGGATCCGGTCGGTCGTCTCGGCCAGCGTGGTGAACCGGTCGCGCGGGAACCCCGAGAACTCGCTGCCGGTGCTCTTGAGGAGGGTCAGACCGGTCAGCCCGCCGAGCACGAACGTCTCGTCGCCGTCGGTCTGCACCACCGCGGTGCGCACCTCGCCGCCGCTGCGCGCGAAGGAGTGCCCCGCCCCCGGTGTGCCGGCCCCGATGCGGTCCCAGGCGTGCTGCCCGGCGGTCATCTGCGTGCCGGCCACCCACGGCTGGGCGCGCCAGTGGCCGGCCAGCACGAGGAGGAACGCCTCGGGGGAGGCCACGCCGTGCTCCTTGGCGAGCGCGTAGACGGTGTTCTTCTGGGTGTCCGTGGCGTGCACGTGCGCGTTGTCGCCGTCGGTGTAGGCGGCGCCGAAGTCACCGCGCAGCTGGGTGGTGACGGTGAGGTCGGCGATGCCGTGCTCCGGCGTGCCCCGCTCGAGCCGGACGAGGCGGACCTCCGCCTTGCCGTACTGGTGCGGACCCAGCACGTACGAGCTGCCCATCAGGACCCCCGGTAGGTGGTGTAGGAGAAAGGGCTCAGCAGCAGTGCGACGTGGTGGTGCTCGCCGTCGACCATCGCGAAGGTCACGGTCACGGCGGGGTAGAAGGTGGCGCGTCGCTGGCCGGCGAACCAGGGGCCGGTGTCGAACCGCACGGTGTGCACACCCGCCGGCAGGTCGGCGTCCACCCGGGCGCGCCCGTCGTCGTCGGTCCGGCCCGGATGGGTGCTGCCGTCGGCCAGGGTGAGGAGCAGGTCCATCCCGGCGGCCGGGCGGCCGAGCGCGGCGTCGAGGACATGGGTGCTGAACGAGCTCACGGGCTCACCAGCCCCTCCAGCCGGCGCAGGGCGATCTCGGCCAGCTGCGACCGGGTCACCGAGAGCTCCGTCGTGGGGTCGTTGGCCAGGCGCTGCTCGAGCAGGTCCAGCAGCTCCGGTCCGGTCCGCCCTGCGGCGCGGACGAGGTAGATCCGTCCGAAGCGCTCCTCGTACCGCCGGTTGCCCTCGGCGAGCCGCCGCCGCAGGAGCTCGTCCGCCGGGTCCACGCCGGCCTGCTCGCGGCCAGCGAGCACGGCGGTCGGCCCGTTGCCGGCCGGTCGCTCACCGATGCGGGGGTGGTCGGCCAGGGCGGCGTCGACCTCGGCGTCGGTCCAGGAGGCGGTCCGCTCCCGGGCGGCGGCGAGGAGGGCCTCCACCGAGCCGTAGGGGCGCCCGTCCGCGACGGCCGCCGCGAAGGAGGGGATGTCGGCGCAGCGCCGCAGCAGCGCCGCGGCCTCCCCGGCTGCGAGGGCGTCGAACTCGGCGATGCGCACCGGACGAACGTAGGAAACGACGGTTTCAGCCGCGTTGCGTCCGTTTCAGCGTTGTGTGTACTCGACGACGAGGTCGAGCAGGTCGCGGTCGCGCCCGGCTCCGGCCACCAGGCAGACGCCGGCGGGGAGCCCCTCGGCGGTGCGGACGGGGATGCTGACGGCGGGCAGCCCGGCGATCCCGGCCAGGCAGGTGAGCCGCATGGTGGCGTTGCGGTCCTCGAGGGTGGCGCCGGTCGAGACCGACGGGGCCACCGAGGGCGCGCTCGGCAGGGCCAGCACGCGGTCGCCGACGAGCTCCCGCACCCGGGCGCGGGCACCGTCCACCACCGCGCGCGCCCGCTCGGCGGCGGCGTCGTCGACGCACGAGGCCGCCTCGAAGCGGGAGCGCACGTCGTCGCCCAGCACGTCGAGGTTCCCGTCGAGCCACGCGCCGTGCGCGCGCCATGCCTGGAACGCCTGCCAGGTCTGGAACGCGGTGCGCCACTCGTCGAGCTCGTCGAGTTGCACGTCGAGGGCCTTCGCGCCGGCCGTGGCCGTCCAGGCCCGCACGGCCGCGGCGACGTCGGGCTGCGTGCAGCCGACGAGCTGGTCGACGACGACGAGCTCGGTGCGGCCGCCCGGGGATCCCGGCGGCAGCAGCACGTCGCCGACCGTGCGGAGCAGCTCCGGGGACCGGGTCAGCCAGCCCACCGCGTCGAACTCCGGCGCCAGCGGTACCAGGCCGGTCCGGTCGACGGCTCCGTGGGTCGTCCGGATGCCGAACAGTCCCTGGTAGGCGGCCGGCACGCGGATCGACCCGCCGGTGTCGGTGCCCAGGCCGACGGTGGCGTGACCCAGGGCGACCGCGCTGGCGCTGCCGCTGGAGGAGCCACCCGGGAGGCGGTGCGGGGCCCGCGGGTTCGGTGGTGTGCCGTAGTGGGCGTTCGTACCGGCCAGGGAGTAGGCGAGCTCGTCGGTGCGGGCGATCCCGCGCACGGCCGCGCCGGCGGCCAGCAGCGCGTCGACGGCGGCGGCGTGCCGGGATTCCGGACGGGCGCCCGCCAGCCACGACGGGTTGCCCGCGCCGACGGGGTGGCCGGCGACCGCGTACAGGTCCTTGACCGCGATGGTCTGGCCGGTCAGCGGGCCGGTGCCCGTCGGCCGGACGAGCGGGTCGCCGACGACGCGCCAGATCCGGGTGTCCAGGGCGGACGGCGCCACCGAGACGTGGGCGGCGGTGACCTGCCATCCTCCGTGCTCCGGCACCCCGGGGGCCCTCCGCCACAGCTGGGTCTGCAGTCCGCACCCGCCGCGGGCGAGCTCGGTCACCGCTACGACGAGGGCGGAGTCGGCGTCGATCACCTGCACGTGCGTCTCTGCCAGCGTGCGCCGAGGCGCGCCGCCGCGGCGCGCCCGGAAGGCGGCGATCCGGTCGTGCCCGACCAGCACGCCGTCGGCGTCGGCGCGCAGCGTCTCCGGCCCGGGGGCGAACAGCCGGTCCAGGACGGCGACGTCGTCGGCCATGAGCGCGGCCTCGTAGGCGGCGACCGCCTCGAGCAGCCCGGGTGGCGTCCCGGCGTCGGTCATGCGAAGTCGGCCTTCCTGATCGTGGCGTGCACGCCCTTGACGACGTCGACCACCTGGCTGATCCGGAAGTCGGTGGCGGCGGAGAGGTAGGCGTAGGCCAGCCGCGGGTCCATCCCGAACCGCGCCTGCAGGAGCGCGATCGCGGCGCGCACGCAGTTCTGCACGGCGGTGTCGAGGTCCTCGTCCAGCCCGGTGGGCACCAGGTGGTCGGTGGTCTCGGCGAGCGGGCCGGCCAGCTCCCCGAAGCGCCGCACCGCCTCCTCCCGGGCGAGGACGTCCAGCCGCAGCGTCGCGCGCAGGCTGCCCTCCAGGGCGGTCAGGCTCACCTCCCCGTCGCCCTGCGCGAAGTGCGGGTCCCCGACGTAGGCGAGCGCGCCGTCGACCTGGACCGGCAGGTAGAGGGTGCTGCCGGCCGTCAGCAGGGCGATGTCGATGTTGCCGCCGTGCCGGCCGGGCGGCACCGAGTGCGGTCGCTCACCGCCGGGCACTGCGACGCCCATGATGCCGAGGAAGGGGTGCAGCGGGAACCGTGCCCTGCGCTCACCACCCGGGGTCAGCGGTAGCGAGGCGTGCGCTCCGTCGGCGTCCACGCCGGCGAAGGCGCTGAAGACGGGCATGTCGCCGCCGGGGTACTCGCCGGGTAGGGCGCCCCGGCCGTGCCGGTTGGAGATGACGCCGTAGGGGACCCGCGGCGTGGCGTCCAGCAGGGTGATCGCCAGCAGGTCGCCGACGCGGGCCCCCTCGACGGCCATCGGCCGGGTGACGACGTGCGGCCCGTCGACGCCGAACCGGTGCGGGTCGTCGCTCTTCGCCAGGGCGATGGCGTCCTCGAGCACCTCGGCGACGCCGTGCCGGCCGAAGTAGGTCACGGGGTCGCGACCCTGGTCCTCCAGGATCCCCTCGTGGCTCACGGTGTCGACGGTGATCTCGGTGCCGGCGGTGACGGTAAGCACCGGGGCGTCCGCCGCGCACGGTAGCCGGCCCCACAGCACGGCGTCCGGGGTGGCGGGTAGGTACGTGCCGGCGGCGATCGGGCCGCTCCCCGGCTGGAGCACGGGTGTGATCACCGGCGGGAAGGTACGGAACCCACGTTTCAGCCGTGTTCCGCGGGCGCGGTCTACCGGTGTTCCCCGCACGTCCGTCCCGGTGCAGGCTCGACGGCGTCGGCATGCGACGAGGAGCACACCCGGCCGAGCGCGTGATCCCGGCGGGAAATGTCCGGGCTACAACCGCGCAACACGTGCCCACGAGCATCGGCCCATGCCAACTGCGTCGCTGTTCCCCTCCTTCCTGCGCCGATCCGTCGGCGCCCTCGCGCCGCTCGCCCTGGTGACGGCGATGGCCGGCTGCACGTCGACGGGCGCCAGCACGGACGAGAGCGGGGGCACCCAGGTCGTCCAGGTGGGGACCCTGCGGGGCCAGCCGCACTTCTACGCGCCGTACCTCTACGCCGAGCACGCCGAGGGCGACGTCGAGTTCGAGGTCGTCGCGCTCGAGACCGCGCCGGCCCTCAACGACGCGCTCGCCAGCGGGTCCGTGGACTTCGCCGTCGGCAGCATCACGGCGACGATCGCCGGCGCCGCGGCCGGCCGTGACGTGCGGATCGTCGCCGCTGCTGCGGACGGCGGCAGCGGCATCGTCGGCACCCCGGAGATCCAGTCCGTGCGCGACCTGGTCGGCAAGCGGTTGGGCTACCTCGAGTCCAGCTCCCAGCTGGTCGCCCTGCGGCTCATCCTCGAGCGCGAGGGCGTGGACGTCGAGGACGTGGAGCTGGTGTCCCTCAGCGCCCCCGAGTTCTTCAACGCCTTCAACACCGGCCAGATCGATGCCTTCGCCGCACCCGAGATCGGCGTGTCCCTCGCGCTCGGTGCCGGCGGCCAGGTCATCGCCGACCCCTACTCGACCGAGATCGGCCGGCTCAACATCGCGCTGCTCACCACCGGGGGGCTGATCGAGGAGAACCCCGAGCTCGTGCAGGCCGTGGTGGACACCCACGCCGCGACCACCGCCTACATGGCGGAGAACCAGGACGAGTGGCTCCCGGAGATGATCGAGGAGTACGGCGGTGACCAGGAGGTCCTCGAGAGCGCGCTGGAGAACTTCTGGCTCCGCGCAGATCTCTCGCCGACCTACGAGGCGCAGATCGGCAACCTCGCCGCGCAGATGGCTCGCCTCGGGATGATCGAGGAGGCCCCGGCGCTCGAGGACGTCGTGGACGCGTCCTTCGCGTCGCGCGACGAGCCCGCAGGATCGTGACGTCCCCGACGACCGGACGTTGGGCCGCGGCGGGCCGGGCGGCACTGGGCTTCGGCGTCCTGATCGGCATCATCGGCCTGTGGCACCTCGGCGTCCGCGGTCAGTGGGTGCTCGTGTTCGACATCAAGATGGGTTTCCTGCCCGAGCCGGGCGAGGTCGCCCGCCTGCTGTGGGACTTCGCGTTCGGCGGGGTCTTCGACGACGCCTTCAGCGGCACCCTGTGGCAGCACCTGTGGGCCAGCACCGGCCGGGTCCTCGCCGGCTTCGGCCTGGCCGCGGCACTGGCGATCCCGCTCGGCGTGCTGATGGGTCGCTACCGGCTGGTGCACGCGGCGTTCGACCCGGCGGTGAACCTGTTCCGCCCCATCCCGGCGACCGCGTGGGTGCCCCTGATCCTGCTGATCATCGGGTTCGGCAGCCAGGCGACGATCTTCCTGATCACGCTCTCGGCCTTCTTCCCGATCCTGCTCAACACCGTGGCGGCGGTCCGGGAGGTGCCGCCCCGGTTGGTCGAGGCGGCGCAGATGCTGGGCACCTCGCGCGCCAACGTGCTCCTCAAGGTGGTCGTTCCCGCGTCGACCGCCGGCATCGTCAGCGGGCTGCGGATCGGGCTGGGGCTCGCCTGGGTGATCCTCGTCCTCGGCGAGAGCAACGGCATCGAGTGGGGGCTGGGCAGCATGATCACCCTGGCCCGCGAGCAGGTCCGCACCGACCGCGTCGTCGTCGGGATGATCGTGATCGGGCTCGCCGGCTTCCTGTCCGACCGCATCCTGCTGCACGGCCTGCGCGGGATCTTCGGACGCCGTCCCCTGGTGAGGTCCACATGAGCGTGTCCGACCTGTCCCGTCTCACCCGGCACACCGGCGGTGGCCGGGTGCTCGTCGACGACCTCGGGAAGCGCTACGGCGGGGGCGTGGACGCCGTCGCCGGGGTCTCCCTCGACATCGCGCCGGGGGAGTTCGTCGCCGTCGTCGGCGCGAGCGGCTGCGGGAAGAGCACCCTGCTCCGCATCCTCGCCGGTTTCGAGGCACCCTCCAGTGGGAGGGTCGAGGTGGGCGGCCGCCCGGTCACGGGGCCCGGTCCGGACCGGGGGGTGGTGTTCCAGGACTACGGGCTGTTCCCCTGGCTCACCGTGGCAGAGAACGTCCGCTTCGGGCTGCGGCAGCGGGGGACACCTCGCGGCCGGGCGGGCCAGATCGCCGACGCGTTCATCGAGGTCGTCGGCCTCACCCGCTTCGCCGACCGCTTCCCGGGCGAGCTCTCGGGCGGGATGCAGCAGCGGGTCGCCATCGCGCGGGTGCTCGCCAACGACCCGGCCGTGCTCCTGATGGACGAGCCGTTCGGTGCCCTCGACGCCCTCACGAGGACGCAGATGCAGCACGAGCTGCGCCGCCTCTACCGCGAGGCGGGGACCACCGTCGTCTTCGTGACCCACTCCATCGAGGAGGCGGTGTACCTCGCCGACCGGGTGGTGGTGATGACCGGCGGCGCCGCCAAGGGTGTGCCCGGGCACATCAGTGACGTTGTCCCCGTGGAGCTGGGGGACGACCGGGACGTGAACGCGGCCGACTTCAACGCCCTGGAACGCGAGATCTCCGACCGGGTCCACGCCGGCTGATCGGTCGGAGCTCGGGTCCTCGGACCCGCCACCCCCGCGAGCCCGGGACGGGCGATGCCCCGAGAGACCGATACAGGTGTCTCGGGGCATCGCGCTGGTGTCGGAGGGCGATGCGCTGCATGCGCACACGGCTCCGACCCGTCGGACGAGGTCGTCACTCGCCCGGAGCCAGACCGGCACGGGCGAGGTCGAGGACCTCCGCCATGGACAGTCGGCTGCCCGCGGTGAACAGCTCGCCGAACCGTGCGGGTCCGGTCGCCGCCCGCACCGCGTCCGCGAGGTCGCCGTCCCCGCGCATCGACGCGTACACCCGCAGGCCCGCGCGACGGCGCAGGCCGTCGGTCCCACCGGCGAGCAGTCCGGCCCGTTCATCGTCCCCGTCGGCGAGGCACAGTGCGGAGACTCCCGCCAGCGCCAGGCAGAGGCAGTGCGTGCTGTGCCCGGACTCGCTCAGGTCGAGCGCCTCGCCGAGGAGAGCGCGGGCCTCCGCGAGATCGCGTCGGCCCACCGCGAGCCCCGCCAGGACCACCCGCGACACGGCAGCCAGCCAGGGGGTGTCGAAGCGATCCGCCAGGCGGTGCGCCTCGGTGACGTGGCGCAGGGCGTCGGCGGGATCGCCGAGGGCGGCCTCCACGGATCCGGCGGTCACCAGCGCGAACCCCGTCCACATCGGCTCGTCGAGACCGCGCAGCCGGTCGAGGGCGGTGCGCAAGCCCCGCCGGGCGCCGTCCAGATCGCGGACCAGCGCAGCGGCCCAGGCGAGGAGCAGGCGCGACACGGCGTCCAGGTACGGGTCCTCGACTTCACCGAGCAGCGCGGCCAGCCGCTCGCTGGTCGCCCGCACGGCCGGCGCGTCGCCGACCTCCAGCGCGGAGACCAGGGCCGTGCTCAGCAGCTCCGCGCGCTGGGCTGCCGGCAGCGTTTCCTCGGTCGGCAGGAGCTCGGCCACCCAGGAGCGGGCCTCGCCGATGATCACGTCCCCGAGGCCCAGGAACGGCCAGAGGACCCGGAACGGCGACAGCACCCGGAACAGGTGGGGGAGCGGCGCCGGATCGTGGGCGAGGTGCCAGCGCACCGCGGTCACGATGTTGTCGCTCTCCCGGACGAGGATCTCGGCGCACGCCCGCTGCCGGAAGCCGCGCAGTGGCCGATCGGCGCTCTCGGCCAGCTCCCGGTAGTGCTCGGCGTGGCGGCGACGCACCTCGTCGACGTCGGGACGCGCCGCCAGCCGTTCGGCGACGAAGGCGCGCACGGGGTGCAGCATCCGGGCTCGCGGCCCCGTGGGCCGCACCGCGACGTGGATGAGGCTGTGGCGGGCCAGGCGCTCGGTCAGGTCCAGCGCCCGGTCCTCGTCGAGGCCGGCGACGTGGGCAGCGGCCGCCAGGCTCCAGCCGTCGGCGAACACCGCCAGCACCTCGAGCAGTGACCGCTCGGCGTCGTCGAGCATGCCGATGCTCCACTCCACCGCCGCGCGGAGGGTGCGCTGCCGCTCCGGGAGATCGGCCGCGCCCGTACCGAGCGTGTCGAGGGAACGGGAGAGCCGGCTCAGCACGGTGACCGGGTCGAGCAGCTGCATCCGGGCGGCGGCCAGTTCGATGGCCAGGGGCAGGCCCTCCAGACGGCGGCAGATCTCCACGACCGCCGGGGCGGCTTCCGCGGTCAGCTCGAAGTCCGGGCGTACCGCCCGGGCGCGCTCCAGGAACAGCCGGACCGCCGGGTTCTCCGCCACGTGCGGCAGGTCCGCCGCCTCCGGAACCGGCAGCGGGGGAACCGGGTACGCCTGCTCGGCCTGGACCCCCAGAACGGTCCGGCTGGTCGCGAGCACCGCAAGGCGGGGGCACCGGGTCAGCAGCTCGGCCAGTTCCGGGCCGGCTGCGACCAGGCGCTCCAGGTTGTCGAGGACGAGCAGCCACCGGTCGCCCCCGAGGAGGTCGGCCAGGGCGTGCACCGGCGAGGTCGCACCGGCGAGGTCGGCGCCCAGTGCCCAGCCGATGCGCCCCACGACGGCGGCGGGGTCGGTCAGCTCCGCGAGGGGGACGAAGACGGTGCCGGCGGCGAACCGTTCGCGCAGCTGCTCGGCGGTGGCCAGCGCCAGGCGGGTCTTCCCGATCCCGCCCGGGCCGGTGAGGGTGACCCACCGCCGGCCGGGACGTGAGAGCAGGTCCACGACGTCCTCGACGGCGCGCTGCCGACCGACGAGCGACGTCGTGCTGACCGGGAGGGGAGCGGGGGTCAGGAGGGACCGGGGGGCGGCACGTTCTGACGGAGTGGCCGGCGCTACCGGAGCAGCCGGGGACGTCGCGGCGGCGGTGAACCGCTCGCTCAGCAGCTGGGCGAGGTCGTCACGGACCAGCCGGCCCAGTTCGGCGGGGGTCCTGAACCGACGGTAGGTCGCCTCCTGCTGGATCCGGCGGACCAGCTGTGCCAGGCGCGGATCGCGGTCGGGAGCGGGTGCCTTCAGGTACAGCAGCCGCGGCATCCCACGGGAGAGCTCGAACTCCTCCTCCAGACCGGAGACGTCCAGGCCCGGGACGAGCTGGCCGTACCGCTCCCAGTAGATGCCGAGAAAGACGTCGCTCTGCGCCAGGTAGGCCCGGTACACCTCGCCGGGCGGGCGCACGTGCGCGCCCGCCTCGAACATCACGGAGGTGAGCCGCAGCGCGGCGATGGCGCGGGAGACGGCTCGGCGCTCGGCCGCCAGCTCGCCCAGGGTCGAGCTCACGAAGACGCGGAGCCGCTGGTCTGGTGTCCGGATGCCCGGCATGGGGCAGGCCTCTCGTGGAACGTGGATCAGGGATGGGCAGCGACCATCAGCGCGGCGCCACGCGGAAGACCGGCCAGCCGATCTCCGTCTGCCACGCGGACGGGTCGGCCGTGTCGCGCGGGCCGACCAGGTAGGTCTCCCGCACCGGCCCGGCCACCGCCAGAGCGTTGGCCACCACCCAGGCGCCCAGTTCGCCGTAGGTGACGTCGATGTCGTCGTGCGGGCCGACGTGGGTGGTCACGGCGAGCTCGACGGCCGGCAGGGTCACCGGGTGCACCCGGCCCCGGTGCGGGGGGTGAGGGGTCGGCAGGTACACGAGCACGTGGCCGCGGCCGCTCTCGAACAGGGCGTTGTCGCTCAGGGTGCCCGGGGCACCGGTCGGCCCCTCGACCGCTGCGTCCAGCTCGGCCATGGCCCCGGCGTACCAGGCGAGGACCTCGTCGTGCGCCACCTCGTCCTCCACGGCGGCCACCGTCGTGGCCGCGACCGAGCGCAACTCCACCTGCAGCGGGGCCGGCGCCGGACGCAGCAGCCGGCGTAGCGACGCCACCGCGGCCCGGGTCCGGTCGAGCTCGGACTCGAGTCGCTCCAGGTGGTCGGCGATCAAGCGGGCGCGGGTGCGCGGATCGGGGGAGAGCAGGATCCGCTGGACGTCGGTCAGGGGGACGTCGAGCTCGCGCAGGCGGTGGATGACCTGTGCGGTCGGGATCTGGTCCGCGGTGTAGTACCGGTAGCCGCTCGCGGGGTCCACCGTCGCCGGCTCCAGCAGGCCTGCGTCGTGGTACCGGCGCAGGGTGCGCACGCTCAGGTGGGTCAGCCGGGAGAACTCACCGATCGCCAGCACGCGTGCACTGTGCACCCTCTCCCCGGGGGAGAGTCCAGCGCTTGACCCTCCCGGTCCGGGAAGCCGCACCGTCGGGACATGACCACACCGACCAGCATCCAGCCCGACCAGCTCCCGGCTCCGATCCGCGGCTACCTCGCCGCGCACGACGCCCGCGACGCGGATGCCGCGCTGCGCGCCTTCACGCCCACCGCCGTGGTGGTCGACGAAGGCATCACCTACCGCGGGACCGAGGAGATCCGCGGCTTCCTGACCAAGGCCGGAGCCGAGTTCACGTACACCACCGCGCTCGTCGGTGCGCAGCGCGTCGACAGCGCGCACTGGATCGCCGTCAACCACCTCGAGGGCGACTTCCCCGGCGGCGCCGTCGATCTCCGCTTCCGCTTCACGATGGACGGCGACCGCATCACCGAACTCGTCATCGCCCCGTGACGACCGGGGTCCGGCGGTCACTCCTCGGCGCTCGGCAGGCTGTGCCGGACGTCGCCGGACCAGGTCGAGCGGCCGTGGCCCCGCTGGTCGTGCGCGATGCGCCGACCGCCGCGGGCCAGGAGAAACGCCCCCCTGCGTGTCCCGGTCACCGGTGGGGATCGTGCCCATGGCGGGGCCTCCTCGAATCCGTCGGGGTCCGCGGACCGGAGAGGTCCGTCGGACGAGGTGAGGGAGACGATGCTCGACCCGTGCGGGCGGGCTCCGCATCCGTCATGTGACCGGGCTCGGTGCGGTTCCCGGTCGGCCGCTGGGGCCGGCTGCGGCGTGGCCTCGTGGCGATCCCGACGCCGGCTCTCGACGTGGTGGCCGGTGACGAGCGCAGCTGGACCAGCCACGGCGAAGGCTGTGCTGGGGCGGCCCTCGCGTGCCGGGTACGCAGGCCGACGACCGGTCATCTGACGGATGTGCGTGCCCCGGCGCGCGGCGAGCGTTCCCGATATGACCTCGGACCGGGACGACCCGACCACGACATCGCAGAGCAGGGAGCCGGCCTCGCTCATCGCCGTCCGCCAGCTGGCCGCGGAGCGACGGCAGCATCGCGACGGCGACGACCGCCTCCTCTCGGCCGCAAGTATCCGGGCCGCCCGACGGCGGCACCCCCTCGGGCGGGACGAGAAGGGGCAGTGATCCACCGGATGTGCGGCCGGCGCCCCTCCACCGCATCCGAGCCGGGGGCTTCCGGATCCGACCTCTGCCCGAAAGTCCCGCGCGCACCGGCAGCGCCGCGGACCAGCCGACGCCCTGGGGGCCGCTGCCTGGGGCGACCGGGCCCGCCGGGAGCTGCGCGCCGCGGGCGAGCAGAGCAGGCCGCGCACCCCGGAGGCCCGCGAGCAGCTGAGCCCGCAGGAACTGCTGGTCCCGCAGCTCGCTGCGCAGGGCCGCCTGACCAACCGGGACCCGCCAGGAGGTCGGTGACGACATGCAGATCCTCGACCTGATCGGCGTCTTCGCTTTCGCGGTCTCCGGCGCCCTGATGGCGATCAGCCGCGACTACGACGTCGTGGGCATCGCGATCCTGGCGGTGGTCACCGCGCTGGGCGGTGGGATCGTCCGGGACCTCGTGCTCGGCGACACGCCGCCTCCGGCGTTCAGCAGGTGGCAGTACCTGGTCGTGGCCCTGGCGGCGGCCGCGGTCACCTCCGTCGCCCACCCCTGGCTCGCGCGGCTGAGCAGGCCGCTGCTCGTCTTCGACGCGGCGGGCCTGGGGCTCTTCTGCGTCGCGGGGACCGAGAAGGCGCTCGACCACGGCCTCGCGCCCGTGGCGGCCGCCCTGCTCGGGGTCACGACCGCCGTCGGCGGCGGCGTGCTCCGCGACGTCCTCGCCCGTGAGACCCCGGCGCTGTTCCGGGCGGACTCCGAGCTCTACGCGGTGCCGGCGGTGGTCGGGGCGCTCGTCGTCGGCGTCGCCTCGACGTTCGACGCCGACGGCCCGGCGCTGGGCGCGGGGGTCGCCGCCGCGATCTTCGTCGTCCGAGTGCTCGCCCTGCAGCGCCACTGGCGCGGTCCGCGGGCGCGCGGGCGGCGGTCCCCGGTCGGCTCCTCCCCGGTGGGCGGACCGCCACTTCCGTGACGCAACGAGAGGACTACCGCGATGCCGAGCGGTACGACGGGGACCCGCCCGTTGGCCGAGCCCCCACCGGGCGGTCACCGCGCTGCCGGTCCCGGGCGCGGAGGTCCCCGCCCGGCGCCGGCAGCAGCGCCCCGCCGAGGAACCGGGCCGTGACGTGCCGGGTGGCGCCCAGGGCAGGGCGCGGACCTGTCTCCCGCCGGCGCTCGATGACCGGGACCGGTTGCGCGCGCGTTCGCAGGCATCGGCACGTCGGCGGCAGCTGCCGCGCGCATATCGCGGGCGTATGCCGAATCGGAGACGTCGTGGCAACAACCGGCCGACTGCACTGGGGTCCGTCCACCCGCACCGAGCCCGCGCCGGCCAGCCCGGCGGAGAGGAGTTCGACCATGACGACCAGCCACCACCGTCCACCTGCCGGCGAAGCCGGCGCGACGCCCCGGGCCCCGGTTCCGGGCCGACCGAGGGGGCGCCATCCAGGCTTGCCGGTGCTCGTGGCCGCCGCGGTGGTGCTCGCCGTCGCGGGCGTCACTCTCGGTCCGGCCGAGGCCGTCGCTGGTGCCCGCCGGACCGTGCTGGTCGGCGTCGAGGCACTGTTCGCGCCCTGGCTGGACACCGTTCCCCGGCGCCCGGTCGAGGTGCTGGCGAACGTGCTGCTGTTCGTCCCGGTGGGTGCGCTCGCCGCATGGGTCCTCCGGCGCCGGGGGCCGGTGCTGCCGCTGGCCCTCGGCGCCGCGGCGTCGGCGCTCATCGAGCTGGCGCAGGTCGCGCTGCCCGGACGCATCCCCGACGTGGTCGACGTCGCCGCCAACGCGGTCGGCACGGTGCTCGGCGTCGCGCTCGTCCGGGTGCACCTGGCGGCCCGGTCGCGACGTGCGCGGCGACGGCGACGGTGCGGGCCGCGCGCCGCGCTGGTCTGCGTTCCCGTGCTCGTGGCATGGACCACCGGGTGCTCGGCAGCGGCACCGGACGGGTCCGCCGACGCGCCGGCACCGGGCGGGGGAGCCCCGACCGTCGCCGACGGGCTGGTCCCCGAGGGCGAGGAGCTCTCCCCGTTCGCCGACGTCCCGGCCATCACCGGCCTGGACAGCGAGCTGCGCACGGCCCTCCAGGACGCCGCCCGGGACGCGGCCGCCGACGGGGTGGACCTCCACGTGTCCAGTGGATGGCGCAGCGCTGCCCACCAGCAGTCGCTCTTCGATGCGGCGGTCGCCCGTTACGGCAGCCCGGAGGCGGCCCGGGCGTACGTCCTGGGCCCGGATGAGTCCGAGCACGTTTCGGGCCGGGCGGTCGACATCGGCCCGACGGACGCGATGAGCTGGCTGGCTCAGCACGGGGCGGACTACGGCCTCTGCCAGACGTACGCCAACGAGATGTGGCACTTCGAGCTCACCGTCGAGCGCGGCGGCGAGTGCCCCGCGCCAGCTCCCGACGCCAGCGGCGGCTGATCAGGTGCCGCCCGCCCGCGAGCCGGCCCGCGTGGTCGCGGCCCGGCAGCCTCGCCGAGGCGCCTGATCCGCCGCCGCACGTCATCTCCGGGGACGACATCGCCCGGCGGATCGTCGCCGACGGCCACCGGAACAAGACCCTCATCCGCGGGGCGGGGGGTCAGCGCCGAGTCGCTGCTGGAGCGGGCGTGGCACGAGAACGCCGCGACCCCACACCGCGATCGGAAGCCACCCACCGTGACCTGCCGACCAACCTGCCCGGGCGGTACAGCTGGCGCGCGTGCACCCTCTCCCCGGGGGAGACTTCGAGCCTTGACCATCCCGCCCCGGGAGACCGCACCGTCGGTGCATGGCCAATCCGAACAGCACCCGACCCGATCAGCTCCCGGCCGCGATCCGCGGTTACCTCGCCGCGCACGACGCCCGCGACGTGGACAGCGCGCTGCGTGCCTTCACGCCCACCGCCGTGGTCGTCGACGACGGCACGACCTACCGTGGGACCGAGGAGATCCGCGGTTTCCTGTCCAGGGCCGGGGCCGGGTTCACGTACACGACCACCCTCGTCGGGGCGGAGCGCGCCGACGACGGGCACTGGGTCGCCACCAAGCACCTGGAGGGCGACTTCCCCGGTGGCGTCGTCGACCTCCGCTACCGCTTCGTCCTGGACGGCGACCTCATCACGGAGCTGGTGATAGCACCCTGACGACCGGCTCCGGCCTGCCCTACCGTCGCGGAGGAGGCCGCGGCCGCGACGGGGCCGCGGCGGGAATGGCACGGGCGGAGCCCTCTGCGGCCTGGGCGGTCCACACCGCGTGAGCGGAGGAGGGCGGAGACCGGCATTGCCGGCCCACGGCACGGCGTGCGTAGATCGCATGTGCAGGCCCGGGAGTGCACGGGGGTGAGCGGATCGTGATCGGACGGACCGAGCAGCTGGCCGTGCTGACGGCGATACTGGACTCGGTGGCCGCCGGAGGCCGGGCCGCCGTCGTCTCGGGCGAGGCCGGTATCGGCAAGACCACCCTCGTGGCGGCGCTGTCGGCGCAGGCCCGCCACGCCGGCTTCCGCGAGCTGCGCTGCACCGGGGTGCAGAGCGAGGCGACGGCCGGGTTCGCCGGCCTGCACGAACTGCTCCGCCCGGTGCTCGACGACGCCGCGGCACTGCCGGGGCGCCAGCGGGCCGCCCTGCGCTCCGCCTTCGGGGAGTCCGACGGACCCGCGGACCGACTGCTCATCCACCTCGCCGTCCTGGGCCTGCTGGAGGAGGTCGCGCACCGGCAGCGGCTGCTCGTGGTGGTGGAGGACCTGCAGTGGCTGGACAGGTCCAGCGCCGAGGCCCTCGAGTTCGTCGCCCGCCGGCTCAGCAACGCCCCGATCCTGATGGTGGCGACGGTTCGCACCGGGTCCGGCGATCCCACCCCGCTGCCCTCCACCCAGATCACGCGGCTGCACCTGGGCCCCCTCGACGAGGAGGAGGCCGCCCTGTTGCTGGACGGTCTCCCGCACCGGCTCGGCGAGCACGACCGGCGGCAGATCCTCGCGGAGGCCGCCGGGAACCCTCTGGCCGTGCGCGAGTTCGCCGCCGCCGTGAGCGCCCGGGACGGCGGTCCGGCCCCGGCGGGCCCGCTGCCGACCACCGCACGCCTCGAGCGGGCCCTCCTCGCCGGGGTCGACGCCCTGCCCGAGGCCAGCCGTCGGTTCGTGCTCCTGGCCGCGGTCGCGGACGTCGAGACGCTGCCCGAGCTCGTCGCCGCCGGGCGCCTGCTCGACCTGACGCCCGAGGACCTGGCACCGGCCGAGGAGGCCGGCGCTGTCACCCTGGTAGGGGAGCGCGTGCGCTTCCGGCATCCGCTGCTCCGCTCGGCCGTCCGTGGAGCGGCAACCTGGTCCGACCGCGCGGCGGCCCACGCAGCACTGGCGGCGGCGACGCCGGATCCAGGCGCCGCGGCCTGGCACCGCGCGGCGCTCGCCTTCGCGCCGGACGAGACGATCGCCGCCGAGCTGGAGGCGGCGGCTCGGCGGTCCCTGCAGCGGGGGGCACGGCCCGACGCCGTCGTCACGCTGCGCCGCGCCGCGGCGCTCTCGGCGGAGACCGGGGCCCGGGCGCGTCGGCTGATCGCGGCGGCCGTCGCCGCCCGCCAGGGCGGCCGGGCGTGCGACGCCGTCCAGCTGCTGGAGGAGGCGCTGCCCCTCGCGACCGGCGCGGACGTCGTCGCCACGGTCGCCTCCACCGAGGTCATGCTCGGCGTCACGGCGGGCACGCCCGTCCGCACCGCCGGCGAAGCTGTCGCGCTGGCGGAGGGGCTGGCGGGCAGCAGGGGCGACGAGCACCCGAGGCAGCGAGCGCAGGTGCTGGTCGGGGCCGCGGCGTGGGCTTGGATCCAGGGGGTGGACGAGCCGGCGAGGAACCGGCTCGCCGACGCCCTGAGCGCGGTCGACCCGGAAGGCCGGGACCCCATGGTCGCCATCGGGCTGGCCCTCGTGGACCCCGCCGCCCACGCGGCCCGCGCCCGTGCGGCGCTGCCCGGGCTCACCGGCTTCGTCTCCGACTACGCCTACACCGACCGCACCGAGAACCACCCCGGCAGCAGCGAGCTGGTGCTCGCGGCCGCACGCATGGCCGAGTCGATCCAAGACCTCTCGGCGGCTGCGACCCTCTGGGACCTCGGCGCCCAGTTCTTCCGGGGCGGTACCGGGGTGCTCAGCGACGAGGCGCAGGTCTTCACCGGGCGTGGTGCCCTCCGGCTGGCGACCGGCCGGCTGGACGAAGGGCTCGCCGACTCGGCGCACGGAGAACAGCTGGCCGGGGAACTCGACCTGCCGGTCCTGGCCGGCCTCGCGGCGGCCGCCGCCGCGCGGGGGCATGCCTGGTCGGGCGCGGACGAGGCAGCGGCCCGCGCCCGCGCCCGCGCCCTAGAGCTCTCGGGCGAGCAGCCCTCGGCGCTGGTCCGCGCGCTGGTCGCCTGGGCGGCCGGGCTGGGAGCCCTCGGCCGCCGCCGGTACGAGGAGGCGCTGCCGGCGCTGCGCGACGTGTTGGTCCACCCCAGCACCGCGCTGCTGGCCTTGGGGGACCTGACCGAGGCCGCCGTCCGTTCCGGTGCCGCCTCCACGATCGAACCGGTCGTCGCCGAGGCCGAGCGCGTGGCCGCGGCGCTGCGCTCGACGCACCTCCAGGCCCTGGTGCACCGCAGCCGTGCGCTGCTGGCTCCCGGCGCGGAGGCCGCGGAGCGCTTCGAGGCCGCGGTCGAGACCGGCCAGCGGGCGGGCTCGCCGCTGGAACTCGCCCGCAGCCGGCTGGCGTGGGGCGAGTGGCTCCGCCGGCACGGCCAGGTGGTGGCGGCTCGTGGCCACCTCGCGGAGGCGCTGCACGTGTTCGACACCGAGGGCGCGGCGCCCTGGGCGGAGCTGGCGGCCGCGGAGCTGCGCGCGGCGGGGGTGGTCCCCAGCCGCAGCACGCCCTCGGCCAGGATCGACCCGGCCCAGGTGCTCACGGCGCAGGAACTCCAGATCGCCCGCCTGGCCGCCAGCGGCCTCACGAACAAGGCGATCGCCGACCGGGTCTACCTCTCGCACCGCACGATCGGGGCGCACCTCTACCGCATCTACCCGAAGGTCGGCGTCACCAGCCGGGGCCAGCTCCGCGACGTCCTCGGCCCGGTCGGAGCCTGAGCCTGCCCCACCGGCGGGAGTGGTCCCGGCGGAGTGGTCATCGTGCGGATGCGGCATCCGGGCGGTGCTCCCTAGCTTCGGTACCGCATCCGTCGAGACCGGGGGAGGAGGGCGCCGTGGACGAGAGCGAACCGGCCTGGGTGGTCGCCATGCGCCAGCTGGCCACCGAGGCCAGGCAGCGCCGCAAGGACGGCGTCCGGGCCCGGCTCCGCCTCGACGCCGCGAGAAGCCGCCCCGCCGGGAGCCGGCCGGCCCCGCCCCCGGACGACGACGACCATGAGTGACCTCCTCGAGCTGCTCCTCGCGGCCCACGGCGGGCTGGACCGCTGGCGGGCGGCGCAGCGGATCACCGGGCGGCAGCGCACCGGCGGACGGCTCGGCGCCGTCAAGGGGCAGCCCGACGCGCTGGCCGACGTCGAGGTGTCCGTGGACCTGCACCGGGAGCGCGTCTCGTACGCCCAGTTCCCGGGTCCGGGGCAGCGCACGACCGTCACCCCGGGCCTGGTCCACGTCGAGACCGAGGACGGCCGGACGCTCGAGTCGCTGCCGGACCCGCGGGCGTCGTTCACGGGCCACGGGATCACGACGCCGTGGACGGCGTTGCAGCAGGCCTACGTCGGCGGGTACGCGATGTGGACCTGGCTCACCGAGCCGTGGCACCTGACCTTCCCCGGGGTGCGCACGGTGGAGATCGATCCGTGGACCGAGGGCGGCCGGCGGCTGCGCCGGTTGCTGGCCACCTATCCGGTCACCATGGCCACGCACAGCCGGGAGCAGCTGCTGCACGTCGACGGCGACGGGCTGATCCGCCGCCGGGACTACAGCATCGACGTGGCCGGCGGCCTGCCCGGCGCCGACGTCGTGAGCGAGCACCGCGAGTACTCCGGGCTGGTCGTCCCGACCCGGCGGGTCGTGCACGGCAGGGACGCCGCGGACCACGCACTGCCCGGCCCGGTCCTCGTCTCGGTGGACCTGGCCGAGGTCACCGTCACGTGAGTTCGGCAGCAGGGTGAGATCTTCTGTGCGTAAGTCGCACGACAGCGCGTGACCTCCGCTGGGTCGAGCTGCAGGTCACGACCTGCCGGTGAGAAGTTCCTCCAGCACGTCGGCGAGTTCGGCGACCGGACGTCGTCCGTCGAGCTCCAGGCTGGCCCCTCGGCGCAGGAGCGGCTCCACCTCGTCCAGGTAGCGGGCCATCTCGGCCTGCTGCTCGATCGTCTTGCCGTAGGGGTTGTTCTGCCGGGTGCGCACCCGCTCCAGCAGCACGTCAAGCGGCGCGCTCAGGAGGACGACATGCTCGAAGCGGTTGTAGAAGCGGCCCTGGTTGTCCACCGTGCCGGAGACGACCACCTCGGGGTGCGTGGCCAGCAGCCGGTCCATGCGCTGTTCGTCCCAAGTGCCGTCGGGAAGCTCCCAACTGCCGTAGTCGGTGTCAACGGTCAGGTGACCTCGGCGCCCCAGCTCGGCCAAGAGCGTCGTCTTCCCTGCGCCTGACATCCCCGTCACCAAGACTCGCGCCATCGCGAGCACCGTAGTCAGTTGGCCGGTGAGCCCATGTGGGGTCCGCGGTGAGCGCCTCCTCCGTCCCCGACGATGTCAGCACTGCTGGGGGCTTACGCGCATCTGTCACACCTTGCTGCCGAACTCGTCGTCACCGGAGCGGCGGCGCCGCCGGCCCTCCACCGCCCGGCTGCGTCCGCAGGGCGTCGCGGAGCTGGGCCCGGTGGGCGATGTCCAGCTTCGGGAACACGCGGGCCAGGTGGGTCGCCACGGTGCGGGGGGAGAGGGCTGTGCGCGCGGCGATCTCGCGATTGGTCAGGCCCTCGGCAGCCAGCTCGGCGATCCGCCGCTCCTGCGTGGTGAGCTCGGTCGGGGGTGCCCCTCGCCGCGGCGCCGCGTCCGGCGTGCCGCCGGCAGCCCGCAGCTCGGCCGCGGCGGCGTCGGCCCAGGGGCTCGCGCCGGCGGCGGTCAGCGTCTCCAGTGCGGCGGCGAGCTGCTCCCGCGCGGCCGCGATCCGCCGCTGACGGCGCAACCACTCGCCGTAGACCAGCCGGGTGCGGGCCAGTTCCAGCGGCGCGCCACTGCCGAGCCCGGCCGCCACCGCGAGCGCGTAGGCCTCGCCGGCCTCCTCGCCGACGGAGAGCAGGGCCCTCGCCCGGTGCACGAGGGACCACAGGTACGGGGAGTCGACGGAGCGGGCCCGGCGCTCGGCGTCGGCGACCACGACGGCCGCCGAGTCACCGCGGCCGGCACGCACGGCTGCCTCAGCCAGGTCCGCCACCGCCCACGCGGCGGTCGTGGGGTGCTGCCCGACGAGCGCGAACTCCTGCTGCGCGGCCCGGTAACGGCGCTGGTTCATCGCCACCAGCCCGGCGGCCCAGTGCGCCCGGGCGCTCACCACTGCGGTGCGGTGCGATCCGGCCAGCTCCCGGTGCCGGCGCAGGGCCGCCTGCGCTGCGGCGTCCGCACCGCGCCAGGCGTGGACCCGTGCGGCCACGACCTCGGCGGCGGCGGCCAGCAACGGCAGCTCGGAGTCCAGCGCCGTCCGGGCTGCCGGTTCGGCGTCGGCCAGCGCGTCGACCAACTGCCCGCTCAGCACCCGGATCGCTGCCCGGCCGCACAGGAACGATGCCGCGTCCCCCGGCGCCTCCGCCGGGGTGTGCAGTCGGCAGCCGTCGTCCCAGACCGCCTGGGCCGCCGGCACGTCGTGCAGCGCCTCCGCCATCGCTGCGAGGCTCGCGAGGGCCCACGGGTACCGGGACCGGACGACGTCCAGCAGCTCCAGCGGGGCGGATCGGGGCTCCGCGGCGCGGGTGGACGGATCGAGCAGCGCCAGGCCGACCGTCTTCAGGGGGTGCGGGGAGTCGTCGAGGGTCGCCAGCCCTCCGCGGACCGCCGCGCGGGTGGTCTCGGGCGCCGCCAGCTCCCAGGCTCGCGTGGCTGCCGCGGCGAGGAGCTGGACACGGGCCTCGGGATGGTCACGGCCCGACGGCCCGCCCAGGCGTCCGGCCACCGCCACCAGCTCCTCCGGGGACCGGCCGACCACCAGGCCGGTCCCGCTGCTGAGTGCCCACTCGGCCAACGTGAGCTCGCGGACGGCGTCACCGTCCTCGGCGAGCGGCATGGCTTCCCGCAGGGCATCGACCGCCTCCCGGGTCAGGCCCGCACGCCGGGCCGACTCCGCGGCGGAGGCGAGCCGGCGGACCCGGTTCCCGAGAGCGGGGGAGAGCGCGGCGGCCCGGCGCTGGGCGGCGAACGCCTCCCACCGGGCACCGCGCTGGAGTGCGCGTGCCGCCGCGGCCTCCAGCTCCTCCGCGACCGACTCGTCCGGGCCGTAGCTGGCCGCCGCGCGGTGCCACGCCACGCGCTCGGGGTCGTCCGCCAGCCCGGCCAGCAGGTGGTGCGCCGCGGCGCGCTCCGCCGAGGTCGCGGCGCCGTAGACGGCCGAACCGATGAGCGGGTGCCGGAACGAGAAGTGACCGTCGGTCACCGCCCCGAGGCCCGTGCTCTCGACCGGCCTGAGCAGCGCAACCGCCTCGTCGAAGCCGCCCGCGGCGGCCACGACGCGGAACAGCGGCACGTGCCCCCCGTCAGCTGCTGCGACGAGCAGCAACTGCCGGCTGGCGGCCGGTAGCTGGTCGAACGACTCGAGGAACGCCTGCTTCATCCGTGCCGTCGTCGGCAGCTGACCGGGGAGCGCCGCCACGGCCGGTCGGAACCCGCCGGGCGCCGCGGCCAGCTCGGTGAGCGCGAGCGGGTTCCCGCCGGCCACCGCGACGACCGCCTCGCGCATGCCCGGGGCCAACTGCGGGGCGACGGCCTCGAGCAGCCGTTGGGACTCCGCCTCGGTGAGCGGAGCCAGGGTGAGCCGACGGCCCGGGAAGTCCGCCGGGGGGACCGGCGCATCGGGGCGGCTTCGCACCGTTGCGAGGAGCAGCAGCGGGAGATCGGCCAGCCTGCGGGCGAGGAAGACGAGCACGTCGATGCTGGACTGGTCGACGTGGTGCAGGTCCTCGACCACGACGAGGGCGGGCCCGGTGGCGACCACCTCCTCCATCAGGCGGAGCACGGCGAGGGAGAGGAGGAGGGGGTCGGGCGCCGGTCCTTCCTCCAGCCCGAACGCCGTCAGCAGCGCGGCCCGCTGGCGCGCGGGCAGGGCGCCGACCCGGTGCAGCGCCGGGTGGAGCAGCTCGTGCAGGGCGGCGAACCCCAGGGACGCCTCGCCCAGGACACCCGAGCACCGGAGCTCCCGGAAGCCGGCCGACCGGGCCATCTCGGTCGCGGCCGCGGCCAGCGCCGTCTTGCCCAGGCCGGCGTCGCCCTCGACGACCAGCGCGAGACCCGTGGTGGTCGCCGTGCGGACCGCCTCGCGCAGCACGGCGAGCTCCGACTCCCGCCCGATCAGCACCGCCGGTCCCTCCTGCTCCGAGCACGGCCACGCCGTCGGCCCCGGCGGGTGCACGGTAGTCCAGGTTCGGGCCCGGTGGGGCCGGCCGGGCTACCGGACCGCTCCGGGGACGTGGCGGGGCAGTCCGGAAGCGCAGTCGATCGACGGATGCCGGGGGGCGGGGGAGAGGTGCCAGCGTCTGGCCGTCCGACGGCGCAGCACGCGCCGTCCCGACCGGAAGGACCGATCCATGACCACTCAGCAGACCCCGCCCGTCGTCCTCGAGCCGGAGTTCCAGCAGCTCGCCGACGCCACCGCCGACCCGCCCTACCTGTACGACCTCGGCCCCGAGGCCGCCCGCAAGGTGCTCGACGACATCCAGTCCGGCACCGTCGAGAAGCCCCCGGTGGAGGAGCACTGGATCACCGTCCCGGTCGGCGTCGGCCTCGGCGACGTGCCGGTCCGGATCATCCGGCCCGCCGGAGCGTCCGGCCGGCTCCCCGTGCTCCTCTACATGCACGGCGGCGGCTGGGTACTCGGCAACGCGGGCACGCACGACCGGCTGGTCCGCGAGCTGGCCGTCGGCGCCGAGGCCGCCGTGGTGTTCGTGGAGTACAGCCGGTCACCGGAGGCGAGGTACCCGGTGGCCATCGAGCAGGGCTACGCCACGGCTCGGTGGATCACCGAGCAGGGCGCCGAGCACGGTCTGGACGCCGCCCGGCTGGCCGTCGCCGGCGATTCGGTGGGCGGCAACATGACCGCGGCCCTCACCCTGATGGCCAAGGACCGCGGTGACGTCTCCTTCGTGCACCAGTCGCTGTACTACCCGGTCACCGACGCCGCGATGGACACCCCCTCGTACGCCCAGTTCGCCGAGGGGCCCTTCCTGAGGGCGAAGGCCATGGAGTGGTTCTGGGACGCCTACACCACCGACCCCGCCCAGCGTGCCAAGGTCACCGCATCGCCACTGCGGGCCACCCCGGAGCAGCTCGCGGGTCTTCCGCCGGCGTTCCTCCTGGTGGCCGAGGCCGACGTCCTGCGCGACGAGGGCGAGGCGTACGCCGCCGCGCTGCGCTCGGCCGGCGTCCCGATCACCACGGTCCGCTACGACGGGGTGCACCACGACTTCATGATGCTCGACCCGGTCAGCCAGACCCTCGGCGCACGCGCCGCCATCGCGCAGTCGATCGCGATGCTCCGGGCGGCCTTCGGCAAGTGAACGAACAGTCGATCGACGTACGCGAAGCCGCCGCCGCGCTTCCTACGTTCGCTCCACCAGCGCCGCGACGTCGGATCCGACGCACCGGGGTCGCTGTCCACCGAGAGGAAGAGAACCGATGACCACCAGCACCCTCGAGGTCCGCACGGACCCGACCAAGCCCACCGTGGTGCTCGTCCACGGGGCCTTCGCCGACTCGTCCAGCTGGAACGGCGTGATCACCCAGCTCAGGGCCGACGGCTATCCCGTGCTCGGGGTGGCCAACCCGCTCCGAGACCTGCACCGCGACGCCGAGTTCCTGCGCAGCGTCCTCGACGACGTGGACGGGCCGATCGTCCTCGCGGGCCACTCCTACGGCGGCAGCGTGATGAGCGAGGCGGCCGACGGCAATCCGAAGGTGAAGGCGCTGGTGTTCGTCGCCAGCTTCCTCCTGGAGGAGGGCGAGAGCACCGGTGAGCTGGCCGGGAAGTTCCCCGGCAACGAGCTCGGGCCGGCCCTGCGCCCGGTGCCCGTCACCGGTCCCGACGGGCAGCCGGTGGACGACCTCTACATCGAGCAGGAGAAGTTCCGGGCGGTCTTCGCCGCGGACGTGCCGGAGGACGTCGCCGCGCTGATGGCCGTCACCCAGCGTCCCATCGTCGCCGACGCGCTCGAGGGGAAGGCGACGAAGGCAGCCTGGAAGACCGTGCCCTCCTGGAACCTGATCACGCGCCAGGACCTCGCCGTCCCCGCCGAGTCGCAGCAGTTCATGGGCGAGCGTGCCGGGGCGACGAACGTCGAGATCGACGCCTCCCACGCCGTGACGGTCTCCCAGCCGGAGGCTGTCGCCCGGCTGATCGACGAGGCCGCCCGCGCGACGGCCGGCTGACCGGACAGCGATTGCCACACCGGGCCCGCCCCGTCGTCGAGACGGGAGAGGGCGGGGCGGGCCCCCGCAGGATGGGGTGCCGGAGATGCACGCGTTCGACCTGATCGGCATCTCGTGCGGAACCGGGCGATCGGGGTCGAGTCGAGGGCCGGGCGGTCGGCGGTTGCTGCGGCAACGCCCCGAGGTTCGGCGCGGTGAACACGCCGACGATCGTCGCTCGCACGACGACATCTCGGCCGAGCGCACCGTGCTGGACGACAACGGAGGAGCAGAGATGGGAAGTGCGGATCGCGGGCGCCTGGATGGGCGTCGAGCGCTTGTCACCGGCGGGTCGAAGGGATCGGGTGCAGCCGTGGCCGAACGGCTTCGCGCGCTCGGCGCCGACGTGTATGCAACGGCCCGGACGATGCCCGACGGGTACGAGTTCCCGGACCGCTTCATCGCGGCCGACACCTCGACCGTCGAGGGCACGGCGCTCGTCGGGGCGCGTATCGAGGAGACCGGTGGTGTCGACATCCTCGTGCACGTCGTAGGAGGTGCGTCCACGCCATCCGGCGGGTTCGCGGCGATCACGGATGAGCAGTGGATGATCGAGTTGAACCTCAATCTCCTCGGCGCCGTGCGGCTCGATCGAGCGCTTCTGCCGTCGATGGTCCGGTCCGGGCACGGCGTGGTGCTCCACTTCACGTCCATCCAGCGGCAGATGCCGCAGTACGACGCAACTCTCGCGTACGCGGCCGCAAAAGCCGCGTTGCGCACGTACAGCAAAGGCCTGGCGAACGAGCTCGCGCCGCACGGTGTGCGGGTCAATGCGATCAGTCCCGGGGGGATCGAGACCGAGGCCTATGAGAAGTTCGTGGATCGGATCGCGGAAGGGAATGGCCTGAGCCGGGAGGGAGCGAAGCAGAGGATCCTCGACTCCCTCGGCGGAGTCCCTCTCGGCCGTTTCGCGAGAACGGAGGAGGTCGCCGATCTCGTGGGCTTCCTGGTGTCCGACCAGGCGTCGGCGATCGTCGGTGCGGAGTACGTCATCGACGGCGGTACCGTCCCGACGGTCTAGACCGATGGGCATCGGAGCCGGCGCGAGCAGCCGTGTGGCGACACGAGCGATCCCCGCCTGGGTGGCTGCCGCCGCTCTTCCACCACCCGGACAGAGCTTCAGCAGCCGCGAGGCGTGGTCCGGGCTGTGACGAGGACGGGGGCGCCAACCCGTCCAGGGCGCGCCCGCACGCAGAAGACGTGCCCTGTCGGAAAGGAGTCGCCGTGGGCGCCATGGACGAACTGATCAGCCCAGCCGTCGTTGCACGGCTACGGGCTGCGCTCGAAGCGGTTGCGCCCACCAGCGACTTCTCCGCTCTGGTCCAGGCGGAAGGTGCCGTACGGGGCGTCCGCCTCAGGGAGCGGGTGGACATCGTCCGCGATGCTCTCCTCAGCGACGTCCCGGCGGGCTTCCCCGCCGCCGAGCGCGTGGTGCTCGACGTGCTGGAGGAGCCGCGTCTCGACGGGTGGATGATCTGGCCCACCACCGAGTTCGTCGCGTCGAGAGCACTCGAATCCGGCTCGACGCGGGACTTCGACGCCGCCATGGCACTCCTCGCCCGGCTCACCGTCCGGCTGACGGGCGAGTTCGCCGTTCGCGAGCTCCTGAACGCGCGACCCGAGCGCGCCCTTTGCATCATGCAGACCTGGACGGGGCATGACAGCGAGCACGTGCGGCGACTCGCCACGGAGGGCTCTCGCGCCTACCTGCCCTGGGCGAAGCGGGTGCCGTGGCTGCTTGCCCATCCTCGTGCGACACGAGGCATCCTGGACGCCACCTACCGGGACCCGGCCGAGTACGTGCGGCGCTCGGTCGCCAACCATCTCAACGACCTCAGTCGCGTCGATCCCTCCGTCGTCACGGACACCGCCGCCGCGTGGGCCGGCGACCCGGACGCCAGCACTCCCTGGGTGCTCCGGCACGGCCTGAGGACGCTGATCAAGCGGGCCGATCCCACCGCGCTGGCGCTCCTGGGCTTCACCGGGAAGAGCCTCCGCGTGGCCCGGCCGCGCATCTCCGGTGAGGTCGTTCCCTGGGGAGGGGAACTCACGTTCACGACCGTCGTCACCAACGAGGGGGAGACGGACGCCACCGTGGCGATCGACTACTCCATCGGATTCCGACGTGCCAACGGGTCCGTCAGCGGGAAGACCTTCAAGCTCGGGTCACGACGCATCGCCGCCGGCGGAAGCACCGTCGTCACGAAGACCCACTCCTTCCGGCCCATCACCACCCGGACGTACTACCCGGGGCCGCACCACATCACCGTGCAGGCGAACGGGGTCCTCTCTCCACCCGAGGAGTTCGTCCTGGGAAGGGCGGACGAGGAGGAGAACGGTCGTGATGACGCGCGTCAAGGGCAGCGAGGCGCCTGAGGTCCAGAAGCTGGGAGCGGCCGCCGAGCCTGCGGACGTCAACCTGCGTCGGTCGGAACGGTCGGCGAGAACTCCACGGCACACCGATCGACGAAGGCAGTGAGGGCGAGATCATGAGCGAAGTGGCCGAGCGGGTCCTGAGCACCGTGTCGTCGATCCCCAGGGGGCAGGTGATGACCTATGGCGAGGTCGCCGAGGTGGCCGGCACGGGCGCGCGTGCCGTGGGCCGGATCCTGCGCAACGGCGGTCACGACGTGCCGTGGTGGCGGGTGGTCGATGCCAAGGGGCGGCCGGTCCAAGGCGCGGCCCACGAGGCGCTCGCTCAGTTCCTCGACGAATCCACCCCTTTGCTGCACCGTGGCCACGACGTGCAAGTGGATCTCGCGCAGGCATCGTGGAGCATCCACGATGCCGTGCGCGATACGTGACCCCGGGGCCTGCTGTGCTGGCGGTTGGCCACCACGATGCCGGGTGGATCGCCCGGGAGCATCCGGTCTTGGGCAGCCGCTGGCTCAGGGCCCGGCGAAGACGCCGTCGCCGAGGGCCTCGGTGCGACCGGGGGCCGGTTCGGTGTAGCGACCGGCCTCGTGGCGGGCGACGACGAAGTGGTGCACCTCGTCGGGCCCGTCGGCCAGGCGGAGGGTGCGCTGGCTGGTGTACATGTCGGCCAGCGGCGTCCACTGCGACACCCCGGTGGCGCCGTGGATCTGGATGGCCTGGTCGATGATCTGGCACACCTTCTCCGGCACCATCGCCTTCACCGCCGAGACGTAGACGCGGGCCTGGGAGTTGCCGAGCACGTCCATCGCCTTGGCGGCCTTCAGCACCATGAGCCGGCAGGCATCGAGCTCGATGCGCGCCCGCGACACCGTCTCCATGTTCTTGCCGAGGTTCAGGATGGGCTTGCCGAACGCCTCCCGGAACTTGCCCCGGCGGATCATCAGTTCGAGCGCCTTCTCGCCCTGGCCGATCGCACGCATGCAGTGGTGGATGCGCCCGGGGCCCAGGCGCACCTGGCTGATCTCGAAGCCACGGCCCTCGCCGAGCAGCATGTTGGAGGCGGGCACGCGCACGTCGGTGAACCGGATGTGCATGTGGCCGTGGGGGGCGTCGTCGCGGCCGAACACCTGCATCGGGCCGAGCACTTCGACGCCGGGGGTGTCCATCGGCACGAGGATCTGCGACTGCTGCGCGTGCGCCGGCGCGTCGGGGTTCGTCTGGCACATGACGATCATGATCTTGCAGCGGGGATCGCCGGCGCCGGAGATGTAGTACTTCTCGCCGTCGAGGACGTACTCGTCGCCGTCGCGCACCGCCCGGAGCCGGATGTTCTTGGCGTCGGAGCTGCCGACGTCGGGCTCGGTCATGGCATAGGCGGAGCGGATCTCGCCGTTGAGGAGCGGCTCGAGCCACTGGGCCTTCTGCTCGGGCGTCCCGACGCGCTCGAGCACCTCCATGTTGCCGGTGTCGGGGGCCGAGCAGTTGAGCGACTCGGAGCCGAGCGGGTACTTGCCAAGCTCGACGGCGATGTAGGCGTAGTCGAGGTTGGTCAGGCCGCCGACCTCGGAGTCGGGGAGGAAGAAGTTCCACAGGCCGGCCTCCTTGGCCTTGGCCTTGGCCCCCTCGAGCGCCTCGAGCTGACCCGGCGCGTACGACCAACGGTCGGCGCGCCCTTCGCCGAGCCGGAAGTACTCCTCCTGCATCGGCGCGACCACGTCCTCGAGAAATCGGACGACTCGGTCGAAGAGCGGCCGGGCCTCCTCGCTCATGCGCAGGTCGAACAGCTCCGTTGGCTCAGCGGTCTGCATCAGGTGTCCCTCTCAGCTGGTCCGTGCGGCGGCGGGGGCCCACCGGGAGCGCAGCGAGAAGCGCAGCAACGACCTGGTCCCGGTAGGACGAAGCCTCGAGGGTGGCATAGCGGGGTAGTCGGCCGCTCGGACTCTTCCCGCGAAACAGGTTCTGATGCCCCGAGGACTGCGCGCCCCCGGATACGCCGCGGTTGCTGCTCCCTGGAACGACAAAGCCCCACGAGGTGAATCGTGGGGCCCCCGTTCGGTGACCGAGGGGCGACACGGTACATGCGCACACGTCTGCGAGGCGCCCGCTGACGGATCCGCCGTGGTCGCCACGGACTGCCCCAGCACGTCGGTCAGCCCCCGACCCTGCGCCCCGGTCAGGCGCCCCCCGGAGCGTGTCCATCCTCAGTCCGACCGGGGCGCCGGGAGGGCTGGGTGAGGCGCAGGAACGCATCGACTGCCAACTGGGCCCGCCGCTGTCGGTCCGGGCCGCTCGGCGGCGCCTCACCCAGCAGGGCGCGGATCTGCACGTCCTGGATGACCAGCCCGTAGAAGAGAGCGAAGGCGCTGCCTGGATCCTCGATCACGAGCACACCGTCGTCGGCGAGCCTGGACAGGTAGCCCTCGACAAGCGGACCCGTGGTGTGCCGGCCGTGGCGCAGGAGCACGACAGCCAGCGGCGACGAGGTCATGGCCGCACGGTTCAGGGCCAGTGACGTCTCGCTGGTCAGCAGGTCCAGCAGCCCGCGGGCGATGCCGAGCAGGACGTCTGACGGGGCTCCACCGCGGTTGACCGCCTGCTCCACCAGTGCGTTCGTGGCAGCCGACTGGCGCCGGATGAGTGCGGTGACCATGCCCTCCTTGCTGGCGAACCACGAGTAGAGGCTCTCCTTCGACGAGCCCGCGCGGGCGGCTACGGCGCTCATGGTCATCCGCTCGTAGCCGGCCCGGAGGATCTCTTCGAGGGCAGCGTCGAGCGCCTGATCGCGTCGTTGCGCACGCTCCGCCTCGGGTGGTCGGCCGCGTCGTCGTCCGCCGGGAATGGGCACTTGACAACCGTACCGGACAGTTCGAATCTATCCGAACCGACCGGTTCGATTCCGAGGAGCAGCTCATGCTCGGCACATCCACGTACCCCGCGACCGACGCCAGCAGCGGCGGCGCACGACGCTCCCGGATCGAGTCAGCACTGCTCGCTGCGTCGACGGTGGCCACCGGGCTGATGGCGGGCTTCTTCTTCGCCTACGCCTGCTCGGTCATGCTGGGCCTCGCCAGGACGGAGGACAGGACGTTCATCGAGGCGATGCAGTGGATCAACGCCACGGTGCGCAACGCGGCCTTCGGGCCGGTCTTCTTCGGCGCTCTCGTGCTCACCGTCGCGGCCGCGGCGCTCGTCCTGGCACGTCGTCGCCCCGCTCGGTTGTGGGTGGTCGCGGCCGCCGTCCTCTACGCCGGCGCATTCCTCGTCACCATGGGCTTCTCGGTTCCGCTCAACGAGCAGCTGGCCTCGGCCGGTCCGGTCGGGGCGATCGCCGACCCGTCCGCGGTCCGGGCAGCCTACGAAGAACCGTGGGTCGCCTGGAACCTGGTGCGTACCGCGCTGAGCACTGCCGCCTTCGTCGCCCTCGTTGCAGCTCTGGTCCGGCGCCGGCGCTGACCTGGTGGCAGCTCGACGTCGGCGACGCGCGCTCTGCGCCGGGGCACTGCTCGCTCCTCCGATGCTCGCCCGTGGGCGGCCCCGGGCCGCGATCCGGGCCGCCGGGGGAGCGCCGCAGTGGGATCGGTGGTCATCGCGGCCACGCCCAGCACCTCCGGCGCTCGGCTCGGCGTGCGGTCGCCGGAAGCGGCGCCGGGGCAGCCACTTCGGCGCTCGTGGCCGCGGGAGCCGTCATCGTCCGCGCGGAGACCGAAGGCCGCACCCAGGCAAGCGGCCGGGTCGTACTGACGTCGGGCCGAGGACCACCACGGGGCTTCGCTGTTGCCTGCGCCCATGCCGACGTCTGCCCCGGACTCCACGTGACCGCCAGGAGCGCCCGAGTCGAGCCGCTGTCCTCCGCCTGGAGTACTTGCCACGACGGATTCTCGTTGCGCAGCCGGCGCTGGGTCTGCTCGGCCGCTCGTGAGATGGCTCGTATCGACTTATATAAGTAGGGGCCGGTAGGATCTGGTTCGTGCACGCGTTCGACATCCTCGGCGACCCAGTGCGCCGACGAATACTGGAGTTGCTTGCCGACGGCGAGCAGACCTCGGGCCGAATCACGGACGTGATCCGGGCCGAGTTCGGACTCTCCCAGCCGGGTGTCTCACAGCATCTGCGTGTGCTGCGTGACAGCGGGTTCACGTCGGTGCGACCTGAGGGAGCTCGCCGGTTCTATGCCGTCGAGCCCCGGCCGCTGAGCGAGGTCGACGCATGGTTGGACCGGTTTCGCCGGTTGTGGCCACAGCGCCTCGACGCCCTGGAGACCGAACTGGCCCGGGGCAGGCGTGCAGCTCGGACTCCGGCTGGTGGGGAGTCCACTCGACCGGCCGAGCCTGGCATCGATGCGGACAAGACGGATCCAGCAGCGAGGGGCACATGACGTGAAAGACGTACTGGACGAACTGGCCGCCGCGCGCCGGGCGATGGGGAAGGGCAGCGTGCCCGCCGGCGAGGCGTACACCATCGAGTTGCGGCGGCGATACGAAGCGCAGATCGACGACGTCTGGGACGCCGTTACCAGCCCCGAGCGGCTGCATCGCTGGTTGAGCCCGGTCACCGGGGATCTGCGGCTCGGCGGGAAGTTCGAGTTGGACAGTGGCGAGCACGGCGAGATCCTCCGGTGCGAGCCGCCGCGGTTGCTGAAGGTGTCCTGGCTCTACGGGCCGGACGCCGACGCTTGGCCCGGCACGAGCGAGGTGGAAGTGCGTCTGGTCCCGGGGCCGACCGGCGACACCGAGTTCGAGCTGATCCACGCGGCGGTCGTCGAGGAGCCCCTCTTCCCGACCTACGGCCCCGGTGCCGGCGGCGTCGGCTGGGACCTGCATCTCCTCGCCCTGGCCCGGCTGTTGGCCGGTGGCGAGACCGCCGACCACGAGGTGGTCCAGAGATCGCCCGAAGGGCGCGAGCTCATCCGCCGCAGCGCAGCGGCCTGGGGCGATGCTCACCTGGCCGCCGGTGGCGAACCGGAGCACGTCGCGGCCGCGGTCGAGGCCACCATCACGTTCTACGCGCCCGACCCGACCTGAACTCCCCGCTGCGGTGAGCTGATCGGCGTTCATGGCGCTCGCAAGACGGATGTCAGGCATCCGCGTCGAAGAGCAGACGAGCAGCACAACAGGCAGGTTGACCCACCGCCGGGAGGAAGGCGCGACATGAAGTACACCAACTCGATCGAGATCGCCCTGCCGCGAGAGAAAGTGGCCCAGCTGCTCGCCGACCCGGCGCACCTACCGAAGTGGCTGCGAGACCTGACGCTGCACGAGCCCGTGGAGGGGATGCACGGACAGCTCGGGACCACGTCCCGGGTCGTGATGCAGTCGGGGAAGCGGACGTTCGAGTGCACCGAGACGATCACACGCCGGGATCCGCCAGACCTGGAGGCGATCCCCACAGAGGCCGTCGTTCACTTCGAGCGAGAGATCGTCGGCGCGGGCATGTGGAGCGTCGTGCGCGATCGGCTGACCGAAGCCAGTCCGGCGTCGACGCTCTGGGAGAGCGAGAGCGAATACCGGTTCGCCGGTCCGCTCATGCGGCTGGTGGCGCGGCTCATGCCCAGCGCCTTCCACAAGCAGTCGCAACAGCACATGGAGGATTTCAAGGCGTTCGCCGAACAGGGGAAGGACGTCCGCGAACTGAGGGGCTGATCTGCCGCGATCAGCAACGAACAACTCCGGCGGCGATCGGCCGTCGCTCGGCGCGATCGCGATCGGGCACTTGCGTTCCCACGCTCGGTTCCTGGTGGATGATCGCATCCGGGCGGGCGCGTCTCGTGCGGGTATCGAGGGGGGCACCGGCCCGGTGGGCTCGCGGTCGGGCGCGAACACCAGCCGTGCCGGGGCCGGCCGCTGCCCGGCTCCGCAGTGTGGGTGTCGGCGTGCGACACGGTACGTACGCACACGGCTGCCGGACTGATGGGTAGGGGCCCTGAGCCGCCGCCGGGCATGGACCCGACCGTGGGCTGCCAGGGGCAGGCAGGACCCGATCGCAGGTCCAGCAGCGACGTATGGGGATCGACAGCACTGCCGCGGGGAGAGGTGGCCGGCGCCGCCGGGGCAGGGGGCGACGCCGGCCGGCCCTCCGGTCAGTGGACCGAGGCGCTCGCGCGGGCTGCCCGGCGAGCGGCTTGCTGAGCGCGGCGGCTCCAGCGCCGGGCCGCGATGCGCCGGCGGGCCTGCAGGTTCGCGGCCGGGCCGCTGCCGACCAGGTCCGGTTCGGGCCGCAAGGCCGGGTGCTCGGAGGTCACGAACTCCATCCGCCGTGCCCGGAGGCCGCTGGGTGCCGGGGGACGGACGGCGGTACCGGTGCGGTCGGCCACGATCTCAGGCCTCTGTGTAGTCGACGCTGCCGTCCGGCCGGACGGCAGCGATCACGGCCAGGTTGTCGGAGGCGTCGTCCACGTTGGTGACCGTGCAGGGCAGGGGGGTGCCGACGCCGTCGACCAGGACCCGCCGCCCGCCGGCGTCGCACGAAGCCGTGACCGACAGCCCGTAGTCCGCGCCGACCTGGGCGGCGAGCATCTGCTCGACGAGGTCCAGCATGATGATCTCGCCGTCCAGATCGAACCGCACGTTGCCCTCGTCGTCCTCCTGCCGGACGGTGAAGGTCACCGGCTGGCCGTCCAGCTCCGCGGAGCACGTGAAGGTGCCGCCGGCCTCGGCGGTGATGTCGGTCGGGCAGTCCACGCCCGTCGCCACCGCGCCGGTCTGCTGCTCGGACTCCGCAGCGATCCGGTCCGCGACCTCTGCCGTGTCCGACGTCGGCTCGCCGAGCAGCAGGAGGGCCCCACCGGCGAGGCCGACGACGGCGACGACGCCACCGGCGACGGCCGCGACGATCCGGCCGGTGTGGCGGCGCGGCGGCGACGGCGGGAGCGGCGAGGGGCCGAACCCCGACGGCGGCGCAGGCGGGAGCGGGTGGAACGAGGTCGGCTGACCGGGGGCCCCGTAGACCGTTCCGTGTGCGTGGGACGTGTAGGGGCTGGTCTGCGGTGCCATGGTCTCTCTCTCCTCCGGGGTGGTGAGGACGACCGTGGCGGAGAGCGCTTGCGCGGGGCTTGCCGTTGTCTTGGGCGCGGGTCTGCAGATCCGGCATGACCGGCCGGCGGGAGACGCCGGCTCGGCTAACGGGAGTTCGCCTCCGCGGTAGCGGGTGCCGGGCCGGCCTCGGCCAGCTCGGAGACGAGGTCGCAGGCAGCCGAGAGGCTCAGCAGGGCGCCCTCGGCGAGCGCCTCGGCGTGCTCGGCGGGGCGCAGGGCCGCCCGGGCGCTCTCGACGTACCGCTGGCCGTCGACCGGGTCCATCCGCAAGGGGTCGTACCCGACCCGCCGGGCGGCGGTCTGCACGGCACCCAGCAGGACGGCGCCGGCGCGGGGTCGGCCGCTCGCGGTGGCCGCACCCACCGCCGCGAGGAGCCCGGCCAGGGTGCCGGTCACGTCACCCTCGGGGTGGGTGACCTCCACCATGCGCTGCAGTGCGGCGAGCGCCTCCGGGCCGCGGCCCAGGTCGATCAGCACCTTGGCGCGGATCCAGAGGGCCGACGAGTGCGCCCAGGAGTGGCCCAGGTCCAGTGCCAGCGCCTCGGCCTCGGCCAGACGTTCCAGGGCTGCACCGGGGTCCCCGGCGACCCGCGCGAACTGACCGAGCGTCATCGCGATCTCCGCCTGCACCCACGTGATGCCGGATGCCTGGGCGAGCCGGAGGCCGCGGGCCATGTCCCGTGCGGTCGTGCCGTCGGGATCGGCCTGCCCGAGCAGGGCTCGGACGAACCCGCGCAGGACGAGTGCCAGGGGCAGCACGCCCTCCCGCTCGTCGGCGGCCCTCACAATCTCGTTGGTGCGCGCCCAGATCGAGGGGACGTCCCCCGACAGGTAGGCCAGCAGCGCGTCGCCCAGCAGGCCTCGGCTGCGCACGGCGGACGGCGCATCGGCGGTTCCGAGAGCCGCGGCCAGCCATCGGCGGCCCTCCTGCACGTGCCCCCGTCGGTACCACCACCAGCTCAGTGCCCCGGCGATCCGGAGGGCCAGCTCGCCCTGCCCGGTGGCCAGCGCGTGGGACAGCGCGGCCCGGAGGCCGGGTTGCTCCGCGTCCAGCCGACGGGCGCTGTCGGTCTACTCGGCCCTGCGCAGCGTCGGCTCCAGGCGTTCGACGACGGCGAGGACGAGGGCCGCGTGCCGGTCCCGCAGCTCGCGGGCCACCGTCTGCCCGAGATGCCGCTCCGCGTACTGCCGCAGCGTCTCCAGCATCCGGTAGCGGCCCGTCGCGTGGTCCAGCTCGACCAGGGACTTCGCGACGAGACCGCGCAGCAACCCCAGGGTGCTGCCGCCCACCTCGGGGCCGGCCACCGCGTCGACCGCCTCGGCCGCGAAGGTGCCGGGCAGCACCGACACGGCGTGGAAGACGGCCCGTTCCGCGGGGGAGAGGAGATCGACGCTCCACGCGACCGTGGCGGCCAGCGTGCGCTGGTGCGGTCGCGCGGAGCGCCAGCCGCCGGACAGCAGCGTGAACCGGTCGTCGACACGGCCGACCACCTCTGCCAGCGGGAGGGTGGACAGGCAGGCGGCGGCGAGCTCGACGGCCAGTGGCAGCCCGTCCAGGGCGGCGCAGAGCTCGCGGACCTGCTCCAGCTCCTCGGCGTCGGGTCGGCCAACTGCCGGGCGGTCAGCCGGGCGCGGTCGAGGAACAGCTCCTCGGCGTCGCTACCCGGGGTGCCGGTGGGCATGGGGCCGCAGGGCAGCACAGCCTCGCCCGGGATCCCCAAGGGCTCCCTGGAGGTGGCGAGGACCTGCAGCTGCGGGCAGCGGGGGAGCACCGCGGCGCACAGCCGCGCCGCTGTCTCCACGACGTGCTCGCAGTTGTCCAGCAGGAGCAGGAGCGCGCGATCCTGCAAGGCGGTCGCGATCGCGGCGACGGCGTCCCCACCGGCGAGGCTCACGCCGAGCACCGTGGCGACCTGTGCCGCGACCAGGTCGGCGTCCTCGACCTCCGCCAGCTCCACGAGGGCGGTGGGCGGCGCCCCGGCCGGCCGCCGGCGGGCGGCCTCCAGCGCCAGCCGGGTCTTGCCGGCGCCGCCCGGCCCGACGAGGGTCGTCAGCCGCTGACCGGTCAAGGCCTCGGCCACCGCCGCCAGCTCCCGCGTGCGCCCGACGAAGGCGGTCAACGGCACGGGCAGCGGAGCCGCGGTCGGCTGCGCCGGCGCCGCGGGGTGCTCGGCCGGAGGCCGCGGGACGGGCTCCGGGAGCCGGCGGTCGGTGCCGGCCAGACTCGGATCCTGGCGCAGGATGCGCTCGTGCAACGAGGTGAGCGGCCGTCCGGGATCGACTCCCAGCCCGTCGGCCAGCAGCACCCGTCCCTCGGCGTAGACCTCCAGCGCGTCCGCCTGGCGTCCGGCCCGGTAGAGCGCCAGCATCAGGCAGGCGCGCAGGCCCTCCCTGAACGGCTCGGCACGGACGAGCTCCCGGAGCTCGTCGTCGACCTCGACGTGCCGGCCCAGCCGGAGGTCGAGCTCGGCGGCCAGTTCCCGCGCGTCGAGCCGCAGCTGGGCCAGGCGCGCGCACTCCTCCATCGCGAACGCGGTTGCGACGTCGCATAGGCCGGCCCGCGCCAGAGATCCAGCCCCTCGGCGAGCGCCGACCGGGCTGCCTGGACGTCCTGCCCGGACAGGGCCCGCGCCGTGCGCAGCAGCCGGACGAAACGGACCGCGTCGACCTGCTCCGGGTCCACCGCCAGCCGGTATCCGGGTTCGCGGGTGACGAGCAACGTCCACCCACCGGGTGCCGCGTCGGGTTCCAGCTCGCGCCGCAGCCGCGAGATCACCGCCTGGAGAGTCGTCGCCGCGGCAGCCGGCTGTCGTCCGCTCCACACCCGGTCGACGAGCACGTCGAACGGGACGACATCCCCGGCGTCCACCAGGACGGCGGCCAGCACGGCCCGGTGCCGAGCCCTGCGACACGGCAGCAGGCGCCCGTCGTGCCATGCCTCGACCGGGCCGAGCACTCTGAACGTGGTCCCGTTCATCCCGGCGCAGGGTAGGGCCCTGGGTCGGGTCGCGGGACCCTTTTACGCGCGCAAGGCCTGGCCAAGCCGGCCCCAAGCGTCGGTCTGCACGCTGACGTCGTCCGGTCGTCGTCCCCCAGCCCGCGAAAGCGCCGTGCCGCCAAGGATCTCCGTGCCTCGTCCGGTCCCCGACCTCATCGCCCAGGTGCAGGATCGGCTGTCCGCGGAGGCCGAGGTGCGCAACGGCCGGACCGTGCACGTCGCCCGCGCCGCAGATGTCGTGGCCGCCGTCCGGCTGGCCGGCCGCCACGGGACCACGGTCGCGGTGCGCGGCGACGGTCCGTGGATGGCCGGGCCGGCTCCGGGGCTTCTCATCGCCCCGGAGCGCCTCGACGAGGTCAGCGTCTCGGCCGGTGGGTGGGCCAGGGTCGGCGCTGGAGTGCGTTGGCGGCGGCTCCTGGACGCCGCCGCACCGCACTGCCTGACGCCGGTGACCGGCGCCCGTGCCGAAGAGCGGGTCGCCGACTCGGTGACCGGCGGCGGGGTGGGCCCGGTCGCCCGGACCTACGGCCTGGCTTCTGACCGGGTGCGGGCCGTGGAGCTGGTCACGGGGGACGGCGTCCTGCGCCGGGTGTCGCCCACGGAGGACCCCGAGCTGTTCTGGGCGGTGCGGGGCGGCGGCGACCTCGGCGTGGTCACAGTTGTCGAGCTGGACCTGCTCGCCGCGGGGACGGTCCATGCCGGCGTGGTCGGTTTCGCCGCCGCCGACGCCGACCGGGTGCTCGACGCATGGCGTCGGTGGATCATGGCCCTGCCGGCGCAGGCCGGGACCTCGCTCGTGCTGACGCGCGCCCCGGCGACGTCGCCGACGGTGTCGGTCGGCTTCTCCTGGACCGGCGACCCGGACGACGTCCGGACGGTGCTGGGTCCACTGCGGACGTCCGCGCGTCCCGTCAGTGACGGCGTCCAGCCACGTCGCTCCGGTGGAGTGACCGCGATCCCCGCCCGGCCGAGGTTCGGCGTCGAGTCATCGCTCCTGCTGGACGAGTTCCCTGCCGAGGCGATCCCGATCCTCCTCCGGCTGGCGGCTGCTCCCGGTCCTCGGTCGGTCGAGCTGCGTCTGCTGGGCGGCGCGATCGCCTGGCTCCCTCGACAGCCCAGCGCCGTGTGCCACCGTGACGCCCGACTGGCCGTGCGCGTGATCGGCGGTCGGAAACCCCCGGAACGGGCGGCCACGTACGCCGGCACCGAGGAACTGGCCGCCCGCGTGCGCCGGGACACCGGAGGGCGAGCACCGGCTCATGGCCTGGGAGCGGCACCCGACGTGCTCGCTCGGACGCCGCTGCCTGATGTCCGCGATCGGTTGGCGGCTCTCGCCCTGAGCACCGACCCGCATCGCATCCTGTACGGATCGCATCGGAGCGGGTCCGAGCCATCCGCGAGGGCACGTGATCGCGACGCCGTGGCAGCGGCGCGCGACCGGACGCATCCGTCCCGGACCCGGTGACCGCGCGGTAGCGCACGAGCCGGTCGGCATCGTTCCCACTCGACGGCGTGGCCCTGACGCCGGTCTGCCCGCACGTCAGGAACGGCAGAGCCCCACGGGCGTTGGCCGCGCCAGGTTCTCGCTGTGTCCGAGGGGGGACTTGGGCACCGCGAAGTGGGAGCCGTCCCACCTGCTGCTCCCGGAGTGGGGGAGGAGCGCGGTGCGCGCGGCTTCGTGGACATGGTCGAAACGTAGCGCGCCGGTCGGACAGTGAGGATCGCCCTGCTGTCGTCAACCATTCACCCGCCGTCGGCTGCCAGATTGGTTCCGGTGTGGCGAACCACGATCGGCGACAGCCAGGAAGGCAGATGTTCCCGGGGTCGCCGGGAGGCATTCCGGTGCGAAGGCGCGCGGTGCACGGCGATGACGGTGAGCTGATCGAATGGTCCACGCACCGGGCGATGGATCCACCGATCACCGACTCCACGTCGTCCGTGGGAGCACCCCCTCGCTTTGCCGATCGTGCCCACGCACGAGCAACCGCGGGGCCTTCAGTGGCGCTCGGCTACGTCCAGCGGCCGGGCCTGGCCGAGTGGTGATCCCGCTGCGGTTGCCGCCATGAGCCGGCAACCCCGCCTGTGGACGGAGGAAGCGCGCCCACCTGGACTACGTCGTTGGCGGTGGGTGCTCGGCGACGCAGAAGAGATTCCCCTCTGGATCGGCGAGAGTGGTCCACTGCGCGTGCGGGACCTCGTCCAGGACGTCCCATCGGTAGGTCGCCCCCAGGCGGATGAGGCGCTCCACCTCGGATTGCCGTGAGCCCCACGGGACGGTCAAGTCCAAGTGGACCGCCTGGCGCTCCGGGCGGGAACCCTGCCGGGGGCGGAAGAACATCGCGAACCCACTGTTCCCGGCGGGCGGCAGGTAGACCGTGCCGTCGCCCGGTGGTGAAGGCGTGGAGCCGGTGACGGACGCCCAGAACCTGGCGAGCGTCGCGGGGTCCTGTGCCTCCATGTTGATAGCTCCTAGGCTGACCGGGGGAGCCGTCACTGCGCATCCACCTTCCTGTGCGACTCGCCGCGGGCGGGGTGGCGGCGAGGATGGTGAGCGGAGCGGGTGAGTGAGCCCGGGCAGGAGCCTCGGCTCCGAGTGCTGCATGGGTGGTGGGTGCCCACGCTACGCATCGGGAGGCCGGTGCCATCAGGGCCGTGCGGCGATCAACGTCCGGTGGCCTCCGCGCCGGCAACCGCCCGCAGTCGATCGAGGAGGTCGTCGAGCGTCGCGCGGTCCTCGTCGCTGAGGGGGGCGAAGGTCGAGCGCAGGTTGGCCGCATGCACGGGAGCCGCCTCCTGCAACTTCGCGCGGCCGGCGTCGGTGAGTGCGGCGTGGGAGACCCGCCGGTCCGTCGGGAAGGGGATGCGCTCTACGAATCCGGCGGACTCCATTCGGTCGATGAGCCGCGTGACGCCGCCGGTGGTGAGGCTGATCTGCTCCGCGAGGCTGCCCATGGTGAGACGGCCACCCTCGGATCGGGCGAGCCGCACTAGTACCTCGAACCACGCATGGGGCAGATTGCACCGAGCCTCGAGATCGGCGCCGAGTCGCCGCTCCAGTCGGCTCTGGACCTCCAGCAGCCGGCCGAAGGTCGTGATGAGGGCGTCGTCGCGCCGAGAGACCGGGAGCACGAGAACAATCTATCGCGTCAGTAGTTGACGCCTCAAGCATAGTCGGCATAGTGTCCCCGGCGTCGGCATCGTCTCCCCGGCGACCGGGACTTCCTGAGCTGCCGACCGCCCCGGGAGGTCCTGCGCATCACGGTCATGGGGTGAGCCGCCACGTGGCGCTGAGCGCCCACCGGGACGAGGTCCGCGCAGCGGCGCGGAAAGGTTCTGCCGGCCGGAGCCGCACGGCCGCCGTCCCAGTCCATCGGGGAATGGCGTACCGGCCGTTGACGAGGGCGCCCGGGGCGATCGAGCTCTGGGCCGGAGTCCGGTAGAAAGCAGAAGGCCATCGAGAGGTGAAGATCTCCAGTGAAGGCGTGCATCATCGGCGCGGGCGCTTCGGGCGTCACGGTCGCCAAGAGCTTGGCGCAGCGAGGCGTCGACTTCGACTGGTTCGAGAAGGGGTCGGCACTCGGCGGCCTCTGGCGCTACGACAACGACAGCGGGACGTCCTCGGCCTACCGCTCGCTGCAGATCGACACCAGCTCGCGCAGCCTGGCCTACCCCGATTTCCCGGTGCCCCATGAGTGGCCGGCGTACCTGCGCGCGAGTCAGGTCCTCGAGTACCTGGAGCGCTACGCAGCCGCATTCGGCATCGCGGACGCGGTGCAGACCTCGACGGAGGTCACCTCGATCGAGCGGTCGGGCGGGCGGTGGTCCGTGGCCACCGACCGGCACGGCGACCGGGAGTACGACGCGGTGATCGTCGCCAACGGTCACCTGAGCGTGCCCCGTCGTCCGGCCTTCCCCGGAACGTTCACCGGTCAGGAGATGCACTCCCACGACTACCGGATACCGGAACCGTTCAGTGGCAAGAACGTCGTCGTCGTGGGCATGGGGAACTCCGGCTGCGACATCGCGGTGGATCTCGCCCGAGTCGCCGGTCAGGTGTACCTCTCGACGCGCCGCAGCGCATGGATTCTCCCGAAGTACCTCTTCGGCGTGCCGACGGACCGGTGGTCCGCGCTGCTCACGCGCCGGTTGCGGCTACCCGTTCCAGTGGCCCGGAACCTGGTGCGGGGGCTCGCTCGCGTCGCCGTCGGCCCGCAGGAGCGATTCGGCGTGCCCAAGCCCGCGCACCCCATCCACCGCGAGCACGCCACGATCGGGCAGGAGCTGCTGCACTACGTGGCCTACGACTGGATCCGGGTGCGGCCCGACATCGCGTCGTTCTCCGGGGACGAGGTCCGCTTCGCCGACGGCACGAGCACGACTGCCGACGTCGTCATCTACGCGACCGGCTACGACCCGTCTTTTCCCTTCCTGCCTGCCGAGCTGGTGGCACAGGCGGAGCACGGTGGGCGGCTGTACCGGCGGATCGTCCACCCCGACGCGCCTGGGCTCTACTTCGCCGGCCTGGTACAGCCTGTCGGCCCGACCATCCCCCTGGTCGAGATCCAGGGGCGCTGGCTCGCCGGGGTGCTGACCGGGGACGTGGCGCTGCCCGACGAGCAGGCGATGACGCAGGAGATCGCGGCACACCGCCGTTGGGTGCGCTCGACCTTCGTCAACTCGGAGCGGTACCGCCTCGAGGTCGACTACCGGACGTACGCGAGGCAGCTCGAAAGCGACATGGCGGTCTGAGTCCCCAGGAGGAGCCATGCACGTACTGGTCACCGGCGGCACCGGGATCATCGGCAGCCTGACCGGGCGGAAGCTCGCCGACCGGGGCCACCGGGTCCGGCTCCTCGACGTCGCGCCGGACCCGGTGGCGGTGACGCGCAACCGGGGGCAAGCCGGCGCCCTCGAGGTCCTGGCAGGTGACGTGCTGTCGTTCGGCGACGTCGGGGCGGCGGCGCGGGGCGTCGACGCGATCGTGCACCTGGCGTACAGCCTGGGGGAGGCCACGAACCGGCGCCCGTACGCCGCCACGCAGCTGAACGTGCAAGGGACGGCGACGGTCCTCGAGGTGGCACGGCTGCTCGGGGTCGGACGGGTGGTGCTCGCCAGCTCCATCGCCGTGTACGGGTCCGACGACGCGTACCTGCCCGAGGAGCTTCCCCTCGCCGAGGACGCGGCCACCCGGCTGGCTCCGGGCATGCCGCTCTACGGCGCCGGGAAGCTCTACCTGGAGCAGCTCGCCCGCGTCTACCGCGCCACGCACGGCCTGCTGTGCGTCGGCATCCGGCCCAGCCCCGTCTACGGACCAGGTGGTGTCCGCGGTGTCTCGGGCTGGCTCTCCCGGGTGATCGAGGGAGCCGCTACGGGACGGACCGTCCAGGTGGACCGTGGCGACGCACGGATCAGCCTGGTCCACGTGGAGGACGTCGCCGAGCAGCTCGTCCGGCTGGTGGAGCTCGACGCGGCGGCGTTCGGCGACCGCCACTTCTTCAACACCGGCGGCGACACCACGACCATGCGGGAACTCGCCGGGCTCGTCGAGCGGATCCTGCCGGAGGCCCGTCTCGAGGTCACCTCGGACGGGTCGCCGGACATCGCCGGTCTCGCCACCCAGGTCAGCGGCCGGGCACTCGCCGAGCTCATCGGGTACGAGCGCCGGTTCGGCCTCAGCTCGGGCCTGCGCGCCTACATCGAGGTCGCCCGCTCTGCCGCCTGAGTCGTTCGGCCGCTCGGCAACGGTGGGGTGGCGTCGCGATGACGGCCCAGTCGCGGCGGACGGATCCGGTCGAGGGCGGCATCCTCAGAGCGGCGCGACTCCGACGGTGATGCCGCCGCAGACGTAGAGGGCCTGGCCGGTCACGAAGCCGGCGCGGTCGTCGAGGAAGAACTCGGCGGCGTGCGCGACGTCCTCGGGAGTACCCAGCCGCTTGACCGGCACCGAGTCGATGATCGCCCGGGTGCGCGGCGCCCCTGGTGGGTTGGCCCGGTGGAAGAGCTCGGTGGCGATCGGGCCAGGCCCCAAGGCGTTGACGGTGATGCCGTGCTCCCCGAGCTCGAGGGCCCACACGCGGGTCAGCCCGATCAGCCCGGCCTTGCTGGCGGCGTAGGCGGTGCGCTCTTCCTTGCCAGGGCCGCACGTGAGGCCATGTTGACGATCCGGCCGAAGCCGGCGACGCGCATGCCTGGCAGGACCGCCTGGGCGCACTGGATGGCGCAGCGCAGGTTCAGCGCGAACGCAGCGTCCACCTGCGCCAAGGTCTGCTGTTCGAGCGGAGCAGGGAACACCGCCCCGACGTTGTTGACCAGCCGGGTGATCGGCCCGTCGGACAGCGCCTCGGACAGCGCGGCGGCGGTGGCGTCCGGGTCGGCGAGGTCCGCCCGGATGCCGCGCCCGACGGGGGCGGGGTCCCGGTCGACCACCACGACGTCCCAGCCGTGCGCGAGGCCGACTCTGGCGATGGCGAGCCCGATGCCGCTGGCACCGCCGGTCACGAGCAGCCGCGGAGCGAGGGGCGCAGTCACGGTCACACCGTCGCGATGGGAGTCACCGGAGAACCGGTGGCGCCAGGGAGCCGCAGGGGCGGGGCGGTGAGGAGGCACCGGGAACGCCCCGCGGCCCGCAGGTGATCGGCGAGGTCGGAGAGCCACCACAGCTCTCCCAGGTGCACCCCGAGACGGAACAGGCAGAGCTCGTGCAGGGGGAGGACGGGGTCGCCGGGACCCGCGCCGATGGCAGGGAAAGCCTCGACGGCGTAGTTGTCCGCGGCGATGGCGGCGACCCCGCTGTCGGTGATCCACTCCCGCAGCGCCGGGTCGGTGCCGTCGAGGACCGCCCCCACCTGCAACGACTCGGCGGTGGGCCGCTTCCCCTGGGCGAGCACCTCGCGGGCGAAGCCCGTGTGCAGCAGCAGCACGTCCCCGGGCTCCACGACCGCATCGTCGGCGGCCATGGCGGCGGCGAGAGCGGTGAACCCGACGACCACGCGCCCGGTGCCGAGGTGGGCGGCCAGGTCGACCAGCACCGCGCGGCCCTGAACGCCGTGTTCGGCCATCGAGGTGACGTCCACCGGCCCGGCGTCGGAGGTGGAGGCGCGCCCCTCGGCCGCACCTGCGATGTCGGTGAGACTGGTCAGGCCGGCGCGCCGCGGGCTGTCCGGGCCGACGACGTCCACGCCGGCACGCCAGCCGTTGTAGTAGACGCGTTCCGGGCTGCCGTCGCCGTCGGCGTCGAAGACCGCACCCTCGTGGCCGAAGGCGTCCCACTGCGTCGAGTACTGCGTGTGGAGGACGACGAGGTCGTCGCACATCACGTCGGTCGCGCCGTCGTACGCGACCGCCATGTCGCAGTTGAAGTTCACGGTCCCCGCACGCAGGCCGGGACGGACGATCGGTGGGAACCGGTTGGGGTTCAGTGCCATCCCGCCGGGGTGGTCCAGGGGGAGGGAGAGACAGAACGTCCGCCCCTCCTGGACCTCGGCGACGCCCTTGCGCACCTGCTCCGGGCCCATGAGGTTGAGGCGCCCCCGGGTGTCGTCGTCGCCGAAGTCGCCCCAGTTCGACCCCGGCGGTCGCTGCCGCCACCGAACCGTCGCCACCACACCCACCTCCGTCAGCAGCCCCTCGTCGAGACCCCGTGGGGAGTCTGACCGGTCACGGCCGGCGGAGGTGTGCCGAATCGGCACACGCCGGACGTGGCCCGGGTCACCGACCATGGCCTCGACGGGTGGGGCGAGACCACCCCGGGAGACAGGAGCACCATGAGCGAGTACGCCACGGTCGACCCGGCGACGGGAGAGCGCGTGCGCTCCTTCCCGACCATGACCGACGCCGAGGTCGGTGATGTGCTGCTCCGGTCCCGCAGAGCGCACCTCGTGTGGCGCAGGACGGGCCTGGACGACCGTGCTGCCGTCCTGCAGCGGGTGGCCGATCTGTACCGCGAGCACGTCGAGGACCTGGCCGCCCTCACCACGCTCGAGATGGGGAAGCCGCTGGCAGAGGCCCGTGCCGAGGTCGGGCTGGCCGCGTCGATCTACGAGTACTACGCGCGGAAGGGCCCGGCGTACCTCGCCGACGAGGAGCTGGAGATCGCCGGGAGCGGCACGGCTGTGGTGCGGACGGAGCCTCTGGGCCCGTTGCTCGGGATCATGCCGTGGAACTTCCCCTGGTACCAGGTGGCCCGTTTCGCGGCGCCGAACCTGCTGCTCGGGAACACGGTGCTCCTCAAGCACGCTCCCAACTGCCCGCAGCAGGCGCTGCGGATGCAGGAGCTGTTCGAGAAGGCGGACCTCCCGCCGGACACCTACCTGAACGTCTTCGCCACCAACGAGCAGGTCGCGGACATGATCGCCAGCCCGGTGGTGCAGGGGGTGTCCCTGACCGGCTCCGAGCGTGCCGGGGCCGCGGTCGGTGAGGCCGCCGGGCGGCACATGAAGAAGTACGTGCTGGAGCTCGGCGGCTCCGACCCCTTCCTGGTGCTCGAGGACGCCGACCTGGACGCGGCGGTCACTGCGGCCGTCGCCGGCCGCATGTTCAACGGTGGCCAGGCCTGCACCGCCTCGAAGCGCTTCATCGTGCACACCGACCTGCACGACCGGTTCGTCGAGGGCCTGACCGCGGGCATAGCGGCGTGGAAGCCTGGTGACCCGACTTCGCCGGACACCAGGCTGGGGCCGCTGTCGTCCGTCCCGGCCCGCGACGACCTGGCGGAGCAGGTGCAGGACGCCGTCGAACGGGGCGCGGTCGTCCACACGGGCGGGGCGCCCGTCGAAGGACCCGGTGCCTGGTACCCCGGGACCGTCCTCACCGGTGTGACGCCGGAGATGCGCGCCTACCGGGAGGAACTCTTCGGGCCGGTGGCGGTCGTCTACCGGGTGGACTCCACCGATGCGGCAGTGGAGATGGCCAACGACTCGAGCTACGGCCTGGGAGCGTCGGTGTTCACCCGGGACGCCGCGGTCGCCCAGCGCGTTGCCGAGGAGCTGGAGACGGGCATGGTCTGGATCAACGCCACCAGCCGGAGCGCTCCTGACCTGCCCTTCGGCGGCGTCAAGCGCTCCGGCGTCGGCCGCGAACTCGGCCGCTTCGGCCTCGAGGAGTTCTGCAACAAGAAGCTCGTCCGGCGACCCTGACGCCGGGTGGGCGGGAGGAAGTCCTCCCGCCCACCCGGTCACACCTCCGTGTCCGGGTGAGTCGCCGCAGCTGCCGCCGAGGCGAAGCCAAACCGGTGGAGGTCCCAGCCCTCGGCCAGCGGTCCCCAGTACAGGAACCGCACCTGCTTCTCCCGGATCCGCCACCCTTCCGCCGTCCGCACCAGGTGGTCCCGGTACCGGCCGGCCGAGACGTGGGGTGCACCGGCGACCACGACTGGCTGCCACAGGAGCGACCGGGCGGTGGCGTGGTCGTCGGCGAGGTCGATCTCGTAGTTGGTCACGTAGTGCCACAGGGCGGTGAGGCCGGCGCTGGCGAGGCCGGCGAAGAACGCCGTCACCGCGGCCCGGCCCTCGATCCGTGAGAGCCCGTCGAAGACGCCGTCCTCGGTGAAGCAGTCCCCGAGCCGGTCCCACTGGCCTTCGTCGAGGTGCCGGGCGTACCGGGCGTCCGGCTAGCGGATCTCCTCCCGGTCCTCTAGCGCCTGGACGCTCACCGTCGACGCGGGGGCCACCGCGCCCTACAAGCCGCCGGCGCCCGCCTGAGTGGCGACCGTCCCGCCCTCCCGCGACGACGTGCGCGAGGGCGGGACGGCGGCCGACCCGTCAGTCGCGGGACGCGGCCCGCAGCGCCTGCGTGACCTCCGCCGTGCCGGCGACGGTCGCGATGTTGGTCAGCGCGTAGCTGAGCGCGGCGTGCTGCCACTCGGCGCTGATGGAGGAGGTGGCGTCGGAGACAATGGTGACCTCGTAGCCGTGGTCGGCGGCATCGCGGACCGTGTGCTCGACGGCCATGTTGGTCCAGACGCCGACCACGACGACCGCCGTGATTCCCCAGTTGCGCAGCACGGTGTCGAGAGCGGTGCCGTTGAACGCGCTCATGCGGATCCGGGCCAGGACGAGCTCGTCGCCGACCGGCTCTGCGCCGTCCACCGGGGCTGCGCCCCAGGTGCCCTGGCGGAGCGACTCCGGACCGATGAGCCGGAAGATCGGCGCGTTGCTGCCGCCGCTGGGCCGACCGGGGTGGGCGACGATGTGGTTGTGGACGACGGATACGTCTGCGGCCCGGGCCGCGGCCAGGACGGCGGCCACGTTCTCCACGACGTTCTGCTCGGCGGCGTGCGCTGCCGCGCCGAAGGAGGCGAAGGCGCCGTCGGGATGGAGGTTGTCGTTCTGCATGTCGACGACCAGGACGGCGGTCGATACGGCGTTGAAGGTCAGCTCGGGCACGGGGAGGGCTCCTCGATCGGGGTGGGCGGGCGCCTTGACACGGCGCCCGGTTGTGGAAGGACTTAGAAGAGGTCCTGCTCGGCGAGCCAGGCGGCCGCGATGGTGGCGGCCGGTGCCTGCTCGTCGACGCTCTGGGCGTTGAGCTGCTGGAGCCCTTGAGGCGTCAGGGCCGCGTCGATGGTGTCGATCACCTCGGCGGCGCGCCCGTCGACGTCATCACTGGCGATCGGGACGAGGTGCGAGGCGAGGAAGAGCCCGGCGGGGTCCTCGAGCACCACGAGGTCGTTCGCGGCGATGGACGGGTCGGCCGTGTAGATGATGGCGAGCTGGATGTCGCCGTCGTGCAGGGCCTTGACCGTCAGCGGGCCGCCGCCGTCCTCGATCGGGGTGAAGCCGACCTCAATGCCGTAGCGGGTCCTCAGTCCCTGCGGGCCGTTGGGGCGGGTCTCTCCCTCCGAGTTGCCGCCCAGTGTCAGTGGTCCGGGGACACGGGCCAGGTCGGCGATCGTGGTGAGGCCCCACTGCTCGGCGAAGGCCCGGGTGACGACGTAGGCGTCCTGGTCGGTCGCGGGGGACTGGTCGAGGACGCGCAGCCCGTTCGGGACGGCGTCGGTCAGCTCGGCGTACACGTCGTCGGCCAGACGAGCGCCGGTGTCCGGCCGCCAGTACTGCAGGAGAGGGCCGGTGTACTCGGGGAAGAGGTCGATGCGCCCCGACTCGATCTCGGGCAGGTAGACCTCGCGCTGCCCGATGCGGAACTCGCGGTCGACCGGGTGGCCCTCCGCCTCGAGGGCTTGGGCGTAGATCTCCGCGACGATCTCGTTGGAGTAGTAGTCCTGCGAGCCGATGACGATGGCGTCGGCGCTGTCGGTCTCGACCGCGCCGAGCGGGTCGGAGGAAGAGCAGGCGCTCGATGCCAGGGCGGCGGCGAGTGCGGGCAGCAGGAAGAGACGGCGGATGCGGCGGTTCACGATGTCCTCGGGGTCGGTGTCGGTCGGGATCGGGACGTGTCAGGGCGGGCGCCTGCGGCACGAAGGCGGACCAGGCGTTGGACGAGAGCGAGGGCGATCTCGAGGGCGAGGGCCAGCGCGGTGACCAGGAGCGCTCCGGCGAGCATCTGGGGGTAGTCGCGGGACTTGAGGCCGGCGAACAGGAACCGGCCCAAGCCGCTGTCGGCGACGTACGCGGCGAGGGTGGCCGTGGCCACCACCTGCAAGGTCGCGGTGCGGATACCGCCGACGATGACGGGAGCCGCCAGTGGTAGCTCGACGCGGGTGACGATCTGCCGCTCGGTCATCCCGATCGCCCGCGCGGCGTCCACGGTCTGTCGGTCGACCGCCTCCACGCCGGCGTAGGCGCCGGCCAGGAGCGAGGGAACTGCCAGGATCACCAGGGCGATGACCGGCGCTCGCAGGCCGATGCCCAGGGTCAGGCCGAGCAGGGTGAGCAGCCCGAGGGTCGGGACGGCGCGGACAGCCCCGGCGAGCACGACCACGGCTCCGCGGCCGCGGCGGACGTGGCCCACCAGGACGCCGAGCGGCAGGGCGACCGTGGCGGCGCAGCCGAGCACGACGGCGCACACAGCCAGGTGCTGGACGAGGCGGGCGGCGATACCGGCGTCCCCGACCCAGCGTGCCGGCTCGGCCAGCCAGGCGACGGCCTCGGCGAGCAGGCTCATCCCGTCACCGCCGATCGGGTGCGGCGGTGCACCCGGCGGGCGGGGGTGCGAGCCCAGGGGAGGAGGACCCGTCCCGCGAGGACGCACACGCCGTCCAGCACGAGTGCCAGCAGCACCGTCATGACCAGGCCGGTGACGATCTCACCGGGCAGCCCTCGCTGGAAGCCGTCGGTGAACAGGGTCCCCAGGCTGCTGATCCCGACCACGGCCCCGACGGTCACCAGGCCGACGGTGCTCACGACGACGACGCGCAGGCCGGCGAGGACGACGGGAGCGGCCAGGGGCAGCTCCACCTGCCAGAAGCGGCTCCACGTGGAGAACCCGACGGCGGTGGCCGACTGCGTGACGTGCCCGGGGACCGACCCGAAGCCATCGGCGGCGCTGCGCACGAGCAGGGCCACTCCGTAGACGGTCAGCGCAGTGACCATCGTCGCCGCCGACCGCAGTGGGGTGCCCAGCACCGCCGGGATGGCGATCAGCAACGGCAGGGACGGGACGGCGTACAGCAGGCCCACACCCGTCAGGAGCGGGCCACGTGCCAGCCGGTACCGGTTGGCGACCCACCCCAGCGGAACGGCGATCACCAGGCTGAGCAGCACGGCCGGCGCGGAGAGGAGCAGATGGGTGGTCGTCAGCTCGACGACGAGGGCGGAGTTGAGTCGGAGCCAGGTCATGGGACCAGCACTCCGGCAGGTCTGCCATCGCCGTCGACGAGGACCGACTGCCCGTCCACCTCGACGGTCCGCAGGCTCCGCTTCGCGGTTCCGGACCCGACGAAGTCGGCCACGAACCCGTCGGCCGGCCGGGTGAGCAGCTGCACGGGGGAGCCGACCTGGGCGATGCGGCCCCCGGCCCGGAGCACGACGACACGGTCGGCCAGCGCGAACGCCTCGTCGATGTCGTGGGTGACGAAGAGGATGGTCTTGCCGAGGCGCGTCTGCAGGTCGCGTAGCTGGGTCTGCAGGTCGGCCCGAACGATGGGGTCGACGGCGCCGAACGGCTCGTCCATCAGCAGGACGTCCGGGTCCCCCGCGAGTGCCCGGGCGACGCCCACCCGCTGCTGCTGCCCCCCGGACAGCTGCGCCGGGTACCGGGCGGCCAGCGCGGGCTCCAGCCCCACGAGCTCGAGCAACTCGAGGGCGCGGGTACGCGCCTCCCGCCGGCGGGCGCCGGAGAGCAGCGGGACGGTGGCGACGTTGTCGGCGACGGTCCGGTGGGGCAGGAGCCCGCCGGCCTGGAGGACGTAGCCGATGGAGCGGCGCAGCTCCACGGGGTTCCGTCCGCGGACGTCCTGCTCGTCGATGAGGACGGCGCCGGCGGTGGGCTCGACCATCCGGTTGGCCATTCGCAGCAGCGTGGTCTTCCCGGACCCCGAGGAGCCGACGAGGACGACCGTCTCGTGGGACGCGACGGTCAGCGACAGGTCGTCGATGGCGGTGGTGCCGTCCGGGTACTGCTTCGACACGGAGCGGAACTCGATCACGGCGCGCCTCCTCCTCGACGTCACCCGAGGCGGTTCGGGTTCCTGCCGAACGGTCCCGGGTTCAGGGCGGGCGGACGCGGCGGCGACCTGTCGGCGCCGCCGGTCTCACCCGTCGCCGGTGACGGGGCCCATCGAGTCCGCCGTGCAGCCAGTGCCACATCGAAACGCGGTATCCCGATTCGATGTGCGACACTAGCACGGTGCTCGAACTCGCGATCCTGGGATTCCTGGCCGATGGCCCGCTTCACGGCTACGAGCTGCGACGCCGCGTGGCGGCGCTGTCGGGATACGCGCGACGGGTCAGTGACGGCAGCCTGTACCCGGCGATCGCCCGGATGGTGAAGGCAGGCCTGCTCGACCGACGGGTGGAGGAAGGCGCGGCGGCGGCGCCGCGGTACGTGGTGAGCCTCACCGGTGCGGGTCGAGAGGAACTGCTCCGCCGTCTCCGGCACGCGGACGAGCAGGACGTGACCGACCCCAACCGCTTCTTCACGGTCCTCGCGTTCCTGTCGCACCTGCCCGACGTGGACCAGCAGTACGCCGTGCTGCGCCGGCGGCTGGCCTTCCTCGAGCAGCCGGCGAGCTTCTTCTACGAGGAGGACCGGCCCCTCCGTGCCGCTGAGGTCACCGACCCGTACCGGCGGGGGATGCTGGTGATCGCCCGCGCGACCAGCCGCGCCGAGCGTGCCTGGTTGCGCGAGGTCCTGGGTCCCGACGCCGACGGCGCGACCGCCTCCTGAGCTCGCCGCCGTCCCGTGCCCGGGACGACTCGGCGCCGCGCACGGGGCAGAAGTCGTGCGCGGCGCCGGCGGGCCTACCCGCACGTCAGGAGGCCGGGGTCCCCGGGGGGTCGAGGGCGATGTCGGACGGGTGCCCGGCCAGGGGAGTGACCGTGATGGTCATGTGCGGGAACAGGGGCAGGCCCCAGAGGATCTCGTGCAGCTGCTCGTTGCTCTCGACGGCGAAGACGCTGAGGTTCGCGTACTCACCGACGCACCGCCAGATGTGGGGCCAGTGCCCGGAGCGCTGCCATCCCTGCGAGTAGGCCTTCTCCCGGGCCAGGAGGTCCGCGCGTGCCGCCGGGTCCATGTCAGACGGCAGTGCGACGTCCATGCGGACGGCATACAGCTGGGTCACGCCTCGGGGTCCAGGGTGAAGTCGTAGGTGACTTGCTCGCCGGCGCCGGAGGTGGCCGGGGTGGGCCGCAGGATGAGCTCGGGCTTCACGGCCTGGGCGACGTCGTCCTCCACGTACTCGCCGCCGTCGAAGTACAGCTGCGTGGTGATCAGCTGCTTACCCGGGGCGGTGACCTTGAGGTGCAGGTGGGCAGGCCGCCACGGGTGCCATCCGGCGGCGGCGATGAGCGCGCCGCAGGAGCCGTCGGTCGGGATCTGGTAGGGCGCAGGCTTGATGGTGTGGAAGGTGAAGCGGCCGTCGGGGCCGGTGAGGATGGTGCCGCGCAGGTTCCACTCGGGGATCCCGGGCGCGAACTGGGAGTAGTAGCCGTCGTCGTCGGCGTGCCAGAGCTCGACCCGCGCGTCCTCGAGCGGGTTGCCGTCGAGGTCGGTGACGGTGCCCTGGAAGACGAAGGGGGTGCCCTTCTCGCCGTCGCGCATGGGGAGCGTGGCCTCGCTGCGGAACTCGGGCGCGCCGGGGATGTAGTACGGACCCTCGATGGTGCCGCTGGTGCCCTTGCGGTCGGCGTTGACGACCTCCTCGACGACGTGCTCGAGCCAGACGTCGAGGAACAGCGGCCACTCGCCGTCCTCGCCCACGCGGATCAGCCACGCCTTGAGCGCGTCGTACTCGGCGTAGGTGACCCGGTGCTTCCGGATGACCTCGTGCAGGGCCGTGATGGCGTCGGTGGCGATGGCCGAGACCCGGTCCTGGTCGACGGCAGCGGCGCTGCGCTCCTTCTGGGCGAACTGCTGCGTGGCGTTGCGGCCGGAGCCGGCGGCGGTCGGGTTGACCTCGGTGGAGGCGGTCATCGGGTTCTCCTGCGTCGGTGCGGGATGGGGAGGGGACTGCGGTCGGTGCTCAGCAATCGGTGCGGTAGCGAGCGAGCTTGTCGGGGTCGATCTCGATGCCGATCCCCGGGCCGGCGGGCACGGCGAGCTCGCCGCCGGCGATGTGCAGCGGCTCGGTCAGCAGGTCGTCGGCCATGTCGAGGAAGTTCGACAACTCGCCGGCCCGCCGGGAGGTGGCGCGGTGCGCGGCGCCGAACGCGACGGCACAGGCGGTGCCGATCTGGCCGTCGATCTGGTTCCCCATGACGACCTCCACGCCGAGGCCCTGGCACTGGTGCAGGACCCGCTGACTGGTGGTGAACCCGGTGCGGGCGGTCTTGATGCTGATCATCGTGGCCGACCCGCCGAGCAACTCCCGGGTCACGTCCGCGGGGGTGGGGACGCTCTCGTCGGCGACGGTGGGGATCCGCGTACGGGCGGTGAGCCAGCGGCGGCCGAGGACATCGTCGGCAGGGGAGAGCTCCTCTGCGAGGGTGAGGTCGAGGTCGGCCATGGCGTCGAGCGCCCGGGCCGCCTCGGCGTGCGTCCAGCCGCGGTTGCCGTCGACGTAGAGCTCCACGCCCGGGCCGAGTGCGGCGCGCAGCGCCCGGCAGGCGCCGACGTCCAGGTCGACCGGTCGCCGGCCGACCTTCACCTTGAAGGTGCGGATGCCGAGCTCGTCGTGCAGGCGCTGGGCCTCGGCGACCATCTCGGCGTCGGGTGCGAAGCCGACCATGTGGGAGACCCGCATGCGGTCGGTCCAGCCGCCGAGCAGCTGGGACACCGACAGGTCCAGGGTGCGCCCGAGCGCGTCCCAGAGGGCCATGTCGACGGCGGCCTTGGCGGCGGGGTTGCCCACGGTGCGGTCCATCCGCGCGTGCACGGCCTCGCGCTCGAGCAGGGTCAGGCCGACAAGGTCCGGCGCGAACACCCGCTCGACGATCGCGACGATCGACTGCTGCGTCTCGCCGTAGGTGTAGGGCCGCGGCGGCGCCTCGGCGGTACCGACGACGCCGTCGTCGGTGTGGACCCTCACCAGCACGTGGTCGGCGACGTGCACCTCGCCGCTGGCGAAGCGCAGCGGCTTGCGGTACGGGATGGCGAACGGGATCGCGTCGATCTTGGTGATCTTCACCGGGGGCCTTCCGAGGAGACGGCGGGGATGGCGGGCGATGGCCTCGCAGTCGCGGCGAGGAAGCCGTCGGCCTCGAGCGCCCGGAGCAGCAGCGGGAGGGCGGGGGAGGGGTCGGCGGTGCGCCAGGCGAGCGCCAGGTCGACGTGCACGTCGTCCCGGACCGGTATGAACCGGACGCCGTCCACGTGCAGGGCCTGGACGGATTCGGGCAGGACGGCGACGCCCGACCCGGCGGCGACGTGCGTCAGGAGGATGGTGATGCGCGCTGCCTCGTGGGCGCGCCTGGGCAGGAACCCGGCGGCCAGGCAGGCCTGGGTCACCGTCGCGTTCACCACCGAGTCCGCCGGGCTGTAGACGACGAAGTCCTCGTCCCGCAGGGCGGCGAGCGGGATGGAGCGGTCACCGGCCAGCGCGTGCCGCTCGGGAACCGCCAGCACGAGCCGCTCGCGGCTGATCAGCCGCGAGGCGAGGCCGGTCCTGCGTAGCGGAGGGCGCAGCACGGCGACGTCGATCCGGTCGTCCTGCAACGCCTCCTCCTGCGCGGGGGTGAGCAGGTCGGGGACGAAGTGGAGCTCCAGGCCTGGCAGCTCGCTGGCGGCTACCCGGGCCAGTCGGGGGAGGTGACGGAAGGCGGCGAGCCCGGTGGCGCCCACGCGGAGCAGCCCCGCGCTGCCGCCGGCGACGAGCCGGACCCGGGTCTCGGCGGCATCGACCGCGTCCAGGATGCGGCGCGCGTCGCGAAGCAGGGCCTCGCCCGCCGGCGTGAGCTCGACCCGACGAGTCGTGCGGGTGAACAACGTCGCGCCGATGGAGGACTCGAGCTGGCGGATGGCCTGGGAGAGCGGCGACTGAGCCATGTGGAGGCGCTCGGCGGCCCGCCCGAAATGGCAGGTCTCCGCGACTGCGACGAAGTACTGCAGCTGGCGGATCTCCATGTCGCCTCCCCTCGGACTCGGCCGATGTGACGCAGCCAACGTATGGCTGCGATCCTGCCTGGAGAAGGACTCATTCCGGCTCGACCGAGACGCTCCGCGTCCGAATGTGCCAGCGTTCGGGTCAGGCCGTCTGGAATGACCGCCGGGAGAGCCCGACCCCGTAGCCGTCCAGGGTGGTGACCACCGGCGCGCAGGGGTCGTCGGCCGCGCCGAGGGTGACGAACAGCGGCGTGAAGTGCTCCACGGTCGGGTGCGCGTAGGGCATCCCCGGCGCCGCGGTGCGGAAGCGCGCGAGCTCGGCGACGTCGCCCCGGGCGAGCGCATCGGCGGCCCAGGCGTCGAAGTCCGCCGACCAGCCCGGTGCCTTGTTCTCCCGCCAGGCCTCGCGCGTCAGGAAGGCGAGGCCGTGGGTCATGTGGCCGGATCCGATCACCAGGACGCCCTGTTCCCGCAACGGCCGCAGCCGCTCGCCGAGGGTCAGGAGCTTGTCGGGGTCCTCGGTCGGCAGGCTCAGCTGCAGCACCGGGACGTCGGCTGCCGGGTACATGATCTTCAGCGGCACCCAGGCCCCGTGGTCCAGCCCGCGACGGGCGTGCTGGTGCACGGTCTCTCCGTCCGGCATGAGATCGACGACCTGCCGGGTCAGCTCCCCGGCGTCAGGGGTGTCGTAGCGGAACGTGTAGTACAGCGGGTCGAAGCCGCCGAAGTCGTAGACGAGCTCGCTCGGCCGGGCGGCGCTCACCGACAATGGTGCGGATTCCCAGTGCGCCGAGACGACGAGGACCGCCTTGGGCTTGGGCAGGGCCCGCGCCCAGGTGTGCAGCGGGTCCAGCCATTCGGAGCTCTCGAACGGCAGCGGTCCGCCGCCGTGGGACAGGTAGAGGCTCGGTAGCGGACCCTCCTCCGGTGTCCACGCGTGGTGCGGGGCGGACGCTTCGAGCGCGGCGGCCCGCCGCAGGTGCCCGGCGAAGGCGTGCCCGGCCGGGATGCGGGCGTCGGCGACAGCGGTCGTTGTAGGCGTGTGGGCGGTCATGTCGACTCCTGGGGTCGGGGCGGAGGTGGCGGGGGACGTCGCGGACGTGGACTCGGGGGCACTGCCCGGCCGGACTCACCGCACCGGCAGGATCGCCGGCTGCGCGGGGGCGGCCGGGCGGCCTCCGAGGAGAGGGTCGCCCGGCCGCTACGCCGGCTCAGGCGTCCACGGCCTGGCCGGTGCGACGTCGGCTGGTGAGCAGGTGGTCGACGCTGAAGCGCCCGGCGCCGATGGCGGCCAGCAGGAGGGCGGCCGCGCCGAGGGCGAGGACGAGCTCGGAGCCGCCCTGCTCGACGAAGAGGCCGGCGCCGGCGTGGACGAACACGAACGCGCCGATCATGTCGACCAGCAGCAGCAGCCCCGCGGCGGGGACGGCGAGCCCGACGACGAGGGCGGCGCCCCCGACGAGCTCGACCACGGCGGCGAACCAGGCGGCGGCCTGGGCGGCGGGGACTCCGACCTGGTCGAAGAACGCGGCGGTGCCGTCGATGCCGTTGGTGAACAGCTTCTGCCAGCCATGGGCGACGAAGGTCAGGCCGACGGCGACGCGGGCCAGGAGGAGGGCGAGGTCACGGGCGGGGGCGGGGAGGTTCACGGTGAGTCCTGTCATGGTGGTCGGGTCGGAGGCCGGCGCCGGTCGGGCCGGTGCGGGGAAGAGCAGTGGAAAGCCGGGGCGGGGGTGGGGGCGGCGTTCGTGCCGCCCCCACGTCTTCCGCGCCGTGTGGCGGGGCGGTCGTCAGGCGATGACGGCGAACCCGGCGGTCCAGGCGATCTTCTCGCCGGCGGCCAGGGTGATCTGCAGGAAGCCGAGCGCCTCGAGCTCGCGAGCGCGGGCCAGGGAGCCGGCGTCGATGGCCCGCAGGCCACCGGCGGTGACGATCCCGGCCAGCAACGCCTTGGCGTCGGCGTCGTCCCCGGCGATCAGCACGGTCGTGGGCTGCTGCCCGCCGACGGTTCCCGAGGCGAGGGTCGCGGCGAAGGTGGTGTTGAACGCCTTGACGACCCGGGACCGGGGGAGGGCGGCGGCGAGCTCGGCGGCTGCGGACCCGTCCGCCGGGACGACCAGGGAGTCGAAGGTCTCGAAGTTCACCGGGTTGGTGATGTCCACGACGACCTTGCCGACCAGCTGGTCGCCGCGCTGGGCGACGATGTCGGCGATCGCACCGTAGGGGACCGCGAGGACGACGACGTCGCCGGTGATCGGCTTGTCCGCGTCGGTCTCGTTGAACAGCTCAACGGTGTTGCCGCCCTTGGTGACGACGCTGGCGATGGCCGGTCCCATGTTGCCGGTGCCGAGGATGCTGACGTGTGCCATGACTGACTCCTGACGGGTGATTGGTTGTTGCTACAACGTTCGCCCTGTAGAAGGCACTTGTAGCTGCAACCATTCCGGTGGAGGATGTGACCGTGGACACCCCTTGGCTCGAGCGGCGCCAGTTGCGCGCGTGGATCCGTCTCGTCGCGCTGGTCGAACTGCTCCCTGGCGTCCTCGACGCGCAGTTGCGCCGGGACGTCGGCGTGACGCACTTCGAGTACTACGTGCTGGCGATGCTCTCGGAGGCGCCTGGCCGGACGTTGCGGATGAGCGAGCTGGCCCGGCAGACCAACGCGACGCTTCCCCGGCTCTCGCACGTGGTGGACCGCCTCGAGCGGCGCGGCCTCGTCGAGCGCTTCCCATGCCCAGAGGACCGCCGGGCGACCAATGCGCGGCTCACCGAAGCCGGATGGTCGACGGTGCAGAATGCGGCCCCCGGCCACGTGGTGAACGTGCGGCACCACGTCGTGGACGCCCTCAGTGACGAACAGATCGACCAGCTGGCCGCGATCGGCGACGCCATCCTCGCCAGGCTCGATCCCTCGGGGGCGATGTCGGCGACCTACACCCGCTACGACGAGGAGCCCGAACCTCCGACCCTAGGGCGGACCGCCGGTGGATGACAGCGGCCGGCCAGGGCGCCGATCCGTGCCAGTTAGTTGACTGGTCAACTAACTGCGTCTACCGTCCACTGCGACGTCAACATCTGAGCAATCAGTGATTCGGTGACCGACCTGGTGCCACACCCGCCGTCGAAGCAGCGCGGCCGCGGCGCGCGGCCTGTCGATCACCGCTGCGAGTCCCTCTCGAAGGAGCAGTCATGACCATCGCCGCCGTCCGGCTCAACCACGCCGTTCTCTTCGTCAGCGACCTCGAGCGGTCGCTGGCCTTCTGGACCGGCGCCTTCGGCATGGAGGTGGCGGCACGTGAACCGCGGGCCAACGCTGCCTTCCTCCGACTCCCGCGTTCGGGCAACCACCACGACCTGGGCCTCTTCGGCATCGGCGCCGGCGCCGCGCCGCGGGGCCGCGGCACGGTGGGCCTCTACCACCTGGCCTGGCAGGTGGACACCATCGACGAGCTGGAGGAAGCCCGTCGGACACTGACCGAGTTCGGTGCCTTCACCGGGGAGTCGAGCCACGGCGCGACCAAGAGCGTCTACGGCATCGATCCGGACGGCAACGAGTTCGAGGTCATGTGGATGCTGCCCCGTGAGGACTGGGGCGAGTACGAGAACGCCGCGCCGGTCGACCGCCTCGACATGGGCGCTGAGATCGCCCGCTGGTCGGGCGTCGGTACGGCCGGCCGCGTGCTGCCCGGATCGGTGGAGGCCGGAGCGTGACGACGACCTGGACCACACCTGTCGTGGCGACGGCCGGGAGCGTCGATCCGGCCACGCCCCTCGTGGTGTTGCTGCACGGGCGGGGGTCGCACGAGCGGGAGATCATCGCGCTCGCCGAGCACCTGCCGACCGGGCCGGCGTACGCCGCCGTGCGGGCGCCGATCGCCGAGGGCGGCGGCTTCGCCTGGTTCGCCAACCGCGGCATCGGTCGGCCGGTCGCCGAGTCCCTGCGCTCGACGATGGACTGGTTCCGGGTCTGGCTGGACGAGGTCGCCGTGCCCGGTCGCCCCGTCGTGCTGATCGGTTTCAGCGGGGGAGCAGCGTTCGCAGGTGCACTGGTGCTCGACGACCCGAGCCGCTACGCAGGCGCGGCCGTGCTGTACGGCACGCTGCCCTTCGAGGCAGGCGTCCCCACCACCCCCGCACGACTGGCAGGGGTCCCGGTCGTCGTCGCGCAGGGCGAGCACGACAGCGTCATCCCGCGGGAGCTGCTGGACCGCACCTGGTACTACCTGCTCGGCGAGTCCGGGGCGCCGACGATCGCCCGCCGCGACCCGGTGGGCCACGGCATCTCGGCCGAGGCGCTCGGGACACTCGCGGGATGGCTGCAGGAGCGGCTGTCCTTCGTCGGCCACCGTGGCCGACCTGAGCCCGGCCCGGTCACGTGGACGGCGCTGCCGGGCGGAAGCCTTCCCGCCCGGGCCGGCTCACGCCCGGCCGTCAGCTCCGGCATCCCGCAGGAGCAACGCAGCGACACCGCTCCCCGAGAACTGCAGGAGGAGCTGTTCGCCCGCGTCGCAGCGCTGCCCGGGGTGCGCTCCGGTCAGTCGGCGATCTCGGTGCCCGGTGCCAGGGGATTCATGCTCGCCCCGCCGCACCTGGGTCCGGTGGATTCGTTCATCGTCCCGTCGGCGGGAGAGTTCGCCCACCTGCACCCTGGCTACGATGGGTCGCTGCACGTCGCCCTGCCGCCGACCCTCGCTGCCGATGTCGTCGCCAAGGGCTGGGGTGCGGCGCATCCCCTGGCGGGTGTCCGGCTGACCCCGGGGATGACCATGCTGTTCGGTCCGCGCGACGCCGTCGAGCTCGAGATCGTGGCCGGCGTGGTGTCCGCCAGCCACGCCTGGGCTTCGGGTCAGACCGCGTGATCGGCCACGCGCTGGCGCAGCGGCTCGCGGACGAGCTCGCCGACGCCGCGGAGCGAGGCCGGCCGGTGGAACCGCTGACAGCTCGGGTCCCTGGTCTCGACCTCGCCGGTGCCTATGCCGTGCAGCTGGCGCTGGTCCGGCGGTGGACCGACTCCGGGCGCCGGGTGCTGGGCCACAAGGTCGGTCTCACGTCCGCGGCGATGCAGCGGCAGCTCGGCGTCGAGGAGCCGGACTCCGGCGTCCTGATGGAGGGCATGGTCCTCTCCGACGGTGCGGTCCTGGATGCCGGCCGGCTCATCGCGCCCCGCGTCGAGGCAGAGGTCGCGCTGGTGCTGGGCGAGGACCTCCCCGCTGGCGCCACTCGCGCGCAGGCCGCATCGGCGATCACCTCTGTGGCCGTCGCCCTCGAGGTCATCGACAGCCGGATCGCCGACTGGCGCATCACCATCCAGGACACCGTGGCCGACAACGCCTCGTCCGCCTACGCCGCGGTCGGTTGGCCGGTCCCCGTGGTCGACGTCGGCGACCTGTGCACTCTCGGGCTGGTGCTCCGATGCAACGGGGAGATCGTCGCGAGCGGCGCGGGTGCGGCCGTTCTCGGCGATCCTGTCCTTGCTCTCACGTGGTTGGCCGGCAGGCTGGCCGAGCAGGGAGATCGGCTCCGGGCCGGGCAGCTGGTGCTACCCGGTGCGGTGCACGCCTCCGTGCCGCTCGCCCCGGGCGATGTGGTGACCGCGACCGGCTCCGGGCTGGGAGCAATCACGGTTCGTGTCGCGGAGGCGACCTCATGACGCACGTCGACTCGGCCGCGCGGTCGCTCCGGGAGGCGCGGCTCACCCGTGCGCCGCGCCCGCCGTTCACCGACACGGATCCCGCACTCGACGAGGACTGGGGCTACCAGGTCCAGGAGCTGGACCGGGCGCAGCGACTGGCCGTGGGCGAGCGCCTGGTCGGCGCGAAGCTCGGCCTCACCAGTCGCGCCAAGCAGCGCACGATGGGCGTGGGGCAGCCGATCGTCGGCTTCCTCACCGACGCGATGCAGCTCGGCACCGGCGACGACGAGCAGGTGCTGGGGCGGATGGCGCAGCCCCGGATCGAGCCGGAGATCGCCTTCAGGCTGGCCCGGGACCTGGACCGGCCGCTCACACCGTGGACGGCCGGGAGCGCCGTCGATGCGGTCGCGGTCGCCGTCGAGGTCATCGACTCCCGCTACGCAGCCTTCGGCTTCCGGCTCCCCGACGTCGTCGCCGACAACACGAGCGCGGCCGGCTTCCTCGTCGGGGAGTGGATCCACCCACGGGACGCGGGGGACCTGGCCACGGCCGGGTGCGTCCTGTCCGTGGACGGATCGGTCGCGCACACGGCGACGGGGGCAGCGGTCCTCGGCCACCCGCTCCGTGCTCTCGTCCATCTCTCCGAGCACCTGACCCGTCGCGGGGAGCGCCTCCCGGCCGGTGCGCTCGTTCTCGCGGGCTCCCTCACCGACGCCGTCCCGGTCCGGACCGCGGCGGTGCACCGCGCGGAGATCCGCGGGCTGGGAGCGGTGGAGCTGGTCGGGCCGGCCCGTCAAGGCATGGGGTGATGCGGTGCGACCGGCGGACGGACTGGTCCACCGGTCGCACCGCGCACCGCCGCGGCGTCCGGTCAGTAGACGACGACGGGCTTGACCGTCGCGCCCGACTCGGAGTCGTCGAACGCGGTGTTGATCTCCTCGTGCCGGTAGTGCTTGACCAGCTTGTCCATCGGGAAGCGGCCCTGGCGGTACAGCTCGACGAGCCGCGGGATGAACACCTGCGGCACCGAGCTGCCCTGGACGATGGTCTTGAAGGTCCAGCCCTTGACCAGCGAGAGGCCGATCTCGAATGGGGCCGTCGTCCCCGGCTTGCCGGCCCCGACGAGGGCGAGAGTGCCGCGGATCGCCAGGGCGCCGGCGGCTCCGGTGAGCACCGAGGGGATGGCGGTGGTGTCGAGGACGTAGTCGACGCCCCGGCCGCCGGTGGCCTCCATCAGTGCCTCGGTCAGGTCGGAGGTGCGGCTGTTGATGGTGTGCGTGGCACCCAGGTCCTTCGCCAGATCCAGTCGGGAGTCGTGGAGGTCGGCCGCGATGATCGTCGTGCAGCCGGCGACCACGGCGGCCATGACCGCGGCCAGCCCCACAGCGCCGGCGCCGGTGACGGCGAAGGACGAGCCGGCGGGCGGGCGGAGCTCGTTGAGCACCGACCCGGCACCGGTCTGCATCCCGCAGCCCAGGGGAGCCAGCACTTCCAGGGGGACATCGGCCGGCACCGGGATCACGCTGCTCTCAGCCACGTTGGCGTAGGTGCCGAACGAGGACTGCCCGAAGAAGTGGGAGGAGATCGCGTTCCCGTCCGTGTCCGTGAGCGCCGTCGAGCCGTCGGTGCGGCGGCCGCCGAAGTCCTCCGCGAAGAGGTTCTCGCAGTACGCCATCCGCCCGGCCCGGCACTCCTTGCAGTGGGTGCAGTAGGCCGCGGAGAGCACCACGTGGTCGCCGGGGCGCACGGTGGTGACGGTGCTCCCGACGGCCTCGACGACGCCTGCCCCCTCATGGCCGAGCACCGCGGGCAGCGGCGTCGGGTAGACGCCGTCGCGCACGATCGCGTCGGTGTGGCAGATCCCGGTGGCCACCATCCGCACGCGGACCTCGTCGTCGCGGATGTCGTCGAGCTCGAGCTGCTCGAGGGTCAGGGGCGACCCCTGCTCGCGGACGACGGCGGCGGTGATCGTGGTCATGGGTCTCTCCTCGAGAGCGATGAAGGGGGTCTGAGGGCTTCGCTTGTCACTAGCGCGACGGGTCGCGCCACAGTGACACATGCCACTTGGGGTCGGCAAGACCGTCCGCAGCGGCCGTCAGAGCCAGGCAGGGAGGTCGGGGACGACCCCGGACGGCGACCGCACCGCAGCTCCTGGCCGGCCGGTGAGGTAGGCGGCGACGGCGGCCAGAGGTCCGCGCACGTCGCTGGGTGCGCCGGGTCCAGGGACCTCCCAGGTGTCCCCGCTGTCGTCGATCGACAGGCGGAACGCCGGCTGGTCGCCGGTCGAGCGCCGCGCGACGGCGTCCTCGACCAGCGCGCGGAGGAAGTCCTCCGGCAGTGCGGCGACGGTTGCCGTCGGGTCGAGGTCGACGGTGTGCAGCATGACCTCGCGCGCCCGCAGCCACGGGATCTCGCTCGCCGGCACCGTGCGTCCCTGGGCGGTGCGCACAGGGCGGGACCACTGCTCGTCGGTCAGTCCGTCCAGCGCCGCAGCGAGGCGGGCCGCTGAGTCGTGCGCCCACCGGCGCAGCTCATCAGCCGGTCGCTGGGCGCCGGCCTGGATGTCGCGGTCCCGCTGCTGCGGCGACGAGTACATCGGGGTCTCCTCGCCGGTGGCGGCCCAGTGCGCGAGATTGAGCAGCGCCTCGGCGTTGGCGGCCACGTGGGCCACCAGGTGCCGGCCGGTCCAGCCCGGGAGGTCGGTGGCGCCCGACAGAGCGTCGTCCTCCATGCGGTCCAGGGCTGCGAGGAAGCCCTCGGTGCCCTGGGCCACCCACCGCCGGCCGGCGGCGAGGTCGCGGCCGGCCGTCATGCGGTGGCGTCGGCGACGACTCGGTTCTCGCACCGGCCCAGGCCGCTGATCTCGGTGGTCAGGTGCTGTCCCACCTCGAGGTAGCGAGCGGGCTTGCGGGCGTGCCCGACACCGCCGGGCGTGCCGGTGGCGATCACGTCGCCCGGACGCAGGGTTCCCATGGTGGAGACGTACTCGACCAGGGCCACCGGGTCGAAGAGCAGGTCGCCGGTGGTGTCCTTCTGCACCGTCTCGCCGTCGATCCTGGTGCTGATCTCCAGCGTGGGCCGTACTCCTCCGGGTAGCTCGTCGGGGGTGACCAGGTAGGGGCCCAGGGGAGTGGTCGTCTCCCAGTTCTTGCCCTGCAGCCACTCCCGGGTGCGGAACTGCCAGTCGCGGCAGGTGACGTCGTTGAGCACCGCGAAGCCGGCGATGGCCCGCTCGGCGTCGGCTCCACGCGCCCGCCGGACCGGGGAGCCGATGACGACGGCCAGTTCGCACTCCCAGTCGAAGGCCTCGGTCTCCGGCGGTTTGACGATGTCGTCGTTGGCCCCGACCAGCGTGTCGGCGTACTTGCTGAACAGCGTGGGGTACTCGGGCAGGTCCCGGCCCATCTCGAGGATGTGGTTCCGGTAGTTCAACCCGACGCACACGATCTTCCCTGGGCGCGGGATGACCGGGGCGAAGGCCGCCCCGCGCAGGTGGGCGGCGGGCTCGGTGGCCCCCGCTGCCCGGTCTTCCCAGCCAGGCGAGGCCAGGAACTCGCCGAGGTCGGCAACCCCGAGGTCGACCAGGTGCTCGTCCTCGACCCGCACGGCGCGTGTGGCGCCGTCGAGGGTTCGGACGGTTGCCAGCCTCACCGGTCCACCGCCACGCGGTCGAGGTGCAGGGCCTCGAAGATGGGCGTGTCGCTGAACCGGAAGAGGTCGAGGGCGCCGGAGTCGGAGTCGGACGTACCCGCCTCCGAGTGCACGGACAGCGGCTGCCACGAGGGCACGACGAACAGGTCGCCGCGCTCGACCCGCCAGGATGCGTCCCCGACGGTGACCGTGCCGGTCCCGTCGAAGACCTGGTAGACGGACGAGCCGGCCTCGCGGCGCGGTGCGGTCTCGGTGCCCCGGCGGATGCGGTGCATCTCGGCCCGGATGGTCGGCAGGACGTCGCCGCCGGTGGTCGGATTGGTGTACCGGACAGCGGCGTGACCGGGCTCCACGACGCCGGGGGCGCCGTCGCCCTCGAGCTCCAGCTGGTCGGTCAGGGCGGCGTCGGTGTCGACCCAGCGGTAGTTGAGCAGGGGGGTGCCGGGCAGTGCACCTGGCGCGGACACCGGACGCAGACCCGGGTGCCCCCAGAGGCGCTGGGAGCGGGACCGCTCGGGCGTGGTCCTCTCCTGCTCGGAGATCTGGTCGCGGCCGAACTCGAAGAACTGCGACTCCGTGTTGTACTGGAACGGGATGTCCAGCCCGTCGATCCAGGCCATCGGCCGGTTGGCGGCGTTGTGGTGAGCGTGCCAGTTCCACCCGGCCTGCGGCAGGAAGTCGCCACGGTTCATCGGCACGGGGTCCCGGCCGACGACGGTCCACACGCCCTCACCCTCGACGACGAACCGGAACGCGTGCTGGGTGTGCCGGTGCTCCGGGGCGTCCTCGCCGGGCATCAGGTACTGGATCGCTGCCCACAGCGTCGGGGTGGCGTAGGGCTTGCCCCCGAGGGCCGGGTTGGCCAGCGCGATGGCCCGGCGCTCGCCACCGCGACCGACCGGGACGAGGTGGCCGGCCTGGTCGGCCAGCTGCAGCAGGTTCTGCCACCGCCACACGTGCGGGACGGCACGCGACCGCGGGTGCAGCGGCATGAGGTCGCCGATCTCGGTCCACAGCGGGACCAGCAACTCCTGCTCGAACCCGCGGTACAGCTGCTCGAGTTCCGGGGTGGGGGTCGGCTGGTCCGGGGAGTCTACGGCGGTCAGCGAGACCGGTGAGGTCAACTGCTGGGTCATGACAGGGCGTCCTCTCGTGCGGTGAGACGCTGGGCGATGTCCTCGCGCAGCGCCTTCTTGTCGATCTTCCCGACCTTGGTCGTGCGGAGTTCGGCGACGATCTCGAGGTGTTCAGGCCACTTGTAGGTGGCGACGCCGGCCGCGGCCATCGACTGCCGGACGTCCTCGAGGCTGAGCGTGGCGCCGGGCTTCAGGACCGCGAACAGGCAGACACGCTCGCCCAGCACGGCATCCGGCATCGCGACGGCGGCGACATGGGCTACCTGCGGCAGCTGGTAGGCCAGGTTCTCGACCTCCTCGGCGCTGATCTTCTCGCCGCCGCGGTTGATCATGTCCTTGTCCCTGCCTTCGACGACGAGGTTCCCGTCGGGACGGCGGCGGACGATGTCGCCGCTGCGGTACCAGCCGTCGGGGGTGAAGGCGCGGGCGTTCTGCTCGGCCGCGCGGTAGTAGCCGCGGGGCGTGTACGGCCCACGCGTCAGCAGCGTGCCCGGCGTGCCGTCGGGCACGTCCTCGTCGAGCTCGTCGACGACCCGGACCTCGTCCCCCGCGCTCATCGGACGCCCCTGGGTGGTGCAGACGATGTCGTCGGGGTCGTCCAGGCGCGTGAAGTTGAGGAGCCCTTCGGCCATCCCGAACACCTGCTGGAGGGTGCAGCCCAGGACCGGGCGCACGGTGCGGGCCAGCTCGTCGGCGAGCCGAGCACCACCGACCTGCAGCAGCTGCAGGCTCTGGATCTGCTCGGCGCCGTGCTCGACCGCGTGGGCGAGCCACCGCTGGGCCACCGCTGGAACCGCGGCGGTTACGGTGACGCCCTGGGCCGCGACGGCGGCGAAGGCCCGCTCGGGCTCCGGCGAGGGAAGCATGACCACCCGGCCGCCGGCGAGCAGCGCCCCGAGGATCCCCGGACAGGCCAGCGGGAAGTTGTGCGATGCCGGCAGGGTCACCAGGTACACCGTCTCGGGCCCGAACCCGCACAGCTCCGCGCTGGCCCGGGCGTTGTAGGCGTAGTCGTCATGGGTCCGGGCGATGAGCTTGGGCAGTCCCGTGGTCCCGCCCGAGAGCAGGAAGACGGCGACCGACCGGCTCGCGGGCTGGTCGGCGTCCCAGCGTGCCCGCGTGGCCACGGGGTCGGCCGGCTCGGAGCTGATCGCGGTGAGGTCGACGTGGCCGCTGCGCGAGGCGCCGCCGACGACGAGCACCTGCTCGAGGGTGGACGACCCGGCGAGCAGCTCCTCGGCCATCTCGGCGTGGTCGAAGCCGCGCAGGGTGGCCGGCACGGCGATCGCGGCGGCCTCGCTGTGCGCGACGAGGTAGGACAGCTCGTGCCGCCGGTGCGCCGGCAGCGCCATGACCGGCACGATCCCGGCCCGCAGGCACGCCAGGGTGAGGACGACGAACTCCCAGCAGTTGGGCAGCTGCACGACGATCCGGTCCTCGCGGACCAGGCCGAGGTCGTCGACCAGCCGGCTGGCCAGCGCGTCGGCGCGGTCCAGCAGCGACCGGTAGGTCAGCCGGACGTCCCCGTCGACCAGTGCCACTGCGTCCGGGGAGGCGTCGGCGGCGGCACGGAGGTCCTCGCCGAGCGCGACACCCCGCCACCAGCCCCGTTCGGTGTACTCCCGGACGGCCTCCTCCGGCCACGGGACGGTGCCCTCGGCGATCGGGGTGACGGTGCGAGTGGGCGTCATGGACGGGCCTCCTTGCCCTCGATGTGCGTGCCCAGGGTGAGGACGGCGTCGAGGGCGAGGAGCCCGTCCGCGGTGGCGCGCAACGGGTTCACCTCGACGTCCTCGATCTCCGGGTGGGTGACGAGCAGGTCGCCGAGCGCGGCGAGGACCGCCCCCAGCGCGCTGCGGTCGGCGACCGGCCCGCCGCGGAACCCGTCCAGCAGCACCCGTCCGGCCAGCTCGTCGGCGAGGGCGCCGGCCTCTCCGGCGCTCAGCGGGGCGGGAGCGACCGCGACGTCGGCCAGCGCCTCGGCCACGACCCCGCCGAGCCCGACCAGTACGACCGGCCCGAAGACCGGGTCCCGCGACGCCCCCACGATGAGGTCGACGCCGGCGGGCGCCATCGACTCGACGAGGAACCGGCTCGCGCCGATCGACTCCAGCGCGTCGAGCGCCGCGTCGAGTGCGGCGGCGTCCCGGACACCCAGATGGACGCCGCCCACGTCGGACTTGTGCGTGACCGCGGCGTCGAGCAGCTTGACCGCCAGCGGCCCCGGCAGCTCGGCGAGCGCCCGGTGCGCCGCGGCGCGGTCGGCGCAGGCCCGCCGCGGGGGAGTGGTGATGCCGAGTCGGCCCAGGAGGGTCTTGGCCTCGTCCTCGTCGAGGTCCGCCGCGAGGCTCTCGCCGAGCAGGTCGACCGGCACCGCGACGGGGGCGAGCGTGGACCCGGCCCGCGCGCGGGCCCGGGCGTCGTCGACCAGCGCGGTGACCGCGACGGTGAGCGCGGTGGGACCGTCGACAGCAGGCACGCCGAGCTTGCGCAGTGCCTGCCGCTGTGGCACGACCTGCTCGGGCGGCCCACCCAGACCCACGACGACCGGCGCGGCGCCGATCTCCTCCACAGCGGCCGGGAGGTCGAGGACGTCGGGCTCCGAGAGCGCGTAGACGCTGACCAGGTCGACCGAGGGATCGGCGGCGGTGGCGGCCAGCACACGCCCGAAGGCCGGGTCCGGTCGCCCGGTGTCGACCGGGTTGGCCTGGTACGTCAACGGCGGCAGCAGCTCCGCGAGGGCCGACCGCGTGTCCCCGGACAGCGGAGGGACCGACACCTGGCGGCCGCGGAGCCCGTCGACGTGGATGAGTCCCGGTCCGGCCTGGGCGGTGACCACACCGACGCCGGGCTCCGCGGAGGCCGGCAGCCGGACGGCCGACAGGGCCGCCACCGCGTCGACGAGCTGCCGCTCGTCGTCGACCAGGACCGCGCCGGCGGACCGCAGCGCCGCCCGCGTGGTGCGCCAGGACGTCGCCAGGGCGCCGGTGTGCGAGCGGGCGAACTCGGCGACGTCGTTGCGCCCGACGACGAGGGCGACCACGGGGACGCGGGCGGTCGCGGCGCCGACGGCGGCCACCAGGGACGGGCCGTCGGTCACCGACTCGACGTGCAGCGCCACGGCCCGGGTGTCGTCGTCCCCGGCCAGGTGGGTCAGGACGTCTGCGGCCGTGACGCCGGCCGCGTTGCCGAGGCCGACGGCGAGCGACACGCCGACGTCGGCCTCGGCGAGCAGGAAGGTCAGGGCGTGGTTGACGCCACCGCTGGCGGCGACGACCGAGACGGGACCGGCGGGAACCGTTGCCACCCCAGGGACGAAGGAAGCGGTCAACCCTCGAGCGGGGACCAGGAAGCCGGAGGTGTTGGGGCCGAGCAGTGCGACGCCGCCGGCCCGGGCCGCGCTCACCAGCTCCTCCTGGTGCCCGATCCCCGGGCCACCGGCCTCCGCGTAGCCGCCCGAGCAGACCAGCGCCGCCCGGACCCCGGCCTCTGCTGCGTCCGCCAGCGCGCGCGCAGACACGGCTGCTGGCACGCAGAGGACGGCGAGGTCGATCGGGTCGGGTGAGGCGTCGGCGGCCTCGGCGACGGTGGCGAACCGCCCTGCCGAGGGATCGGCGTCGCGGGCGTTGACCCCGACGACCGTCCCCGGGAAGCGGGCGAGCGACCTGGCCATGACCGCGCCGAGTTTGCCGGGGTCGCGGGAGGCGCCGATCACCGCGATCCCGCGGGGGGCGAACAGCGGCTGGAGGTCGGTCACGCGGTCGTCTCCTCGGTCGGGATGGCCACCAGATCGGTGCGGCCGGAGAGCACCGCGGTGACCGCTATGTCGTCGGCGAGCGAGGGGTCGACGTCCTCGACCAGCAGGGCCACCGTGCTGTGCTCCAGTCGTGCGGCCTCGCACAGCAGGCGGCGGGTGAGCGCGGTGCCAGCGGAGACGGCGACCAGCGCGGTGCCGTCCGCGGCGGCCTTGGCCACGGCGTCGAGCACGGGCGGGAGCAGGTCCTCGGTGTCGGGCGCGGTCACCGCCAGCGCCCAGGGGGTGCGGTCGCCGGCTGGCTCGGGGCGCAGCAGCAGGTCGCCGTCGGGGAGGTGGACCCGGCCCTCGCTCACCCGGACCCGCCGACCGGGGAGGCGCCGCCCGGCCACCTCGATCGGGCTCTCCAGCGGTGGGGCGCCGTGCACCTGGTGCCAGCGCTCGTGCACCGAGGTGACGAACGCGTCGTCCCGCCGGCGCAGCTTCGACTCGGGCAGGCTGCGGGTGAAGAAGTGGTAGGCGAACTGCCAGGGGGGCAGCGTGTCGTGCGACCGGCCGAAGGTCTCCCACCACGACAGGCTGGGCCGGGCCGACCCTTGGATCTTGGCGACCTGCGGCTGCCGGACCGCCTCGTAGGACGCCAGCGCTGCATCGACGTCGTCTCCGTGCTCATCCAGCGCGGCGGCCAGGGCGACGGCGTCCTCCATCGCCATCTTGGTGCCGGAGCCGACCGAGAAGTGCGCGGTGTGCGCGGAGTCCCCGAGCAGCGCGACGGCAGTGCCCCCGACTCGGTGCCGCCAGCGCCGCGCACGCCGGGTCCGGAAGTTGCCCCATCGTGAGTTGTTGACCAGCAACGGGTGCCCGTCGATCTGATCGGCGAACAACTGCTGGAGGTACTCCTTGGTCTTCTCGTCGCTGGCACCGGGAGGCTGGGTGACGTCGAACTCGTCGAGCCCGGCAGCCCTCCAGGAGGTCTCGTCGGTCTCCACGATGAACGTCGAGACGCCGTTGCCGATGGGATAGCCGTGGACGGCGAAGACGCCGTGCTCCCCGCGTTCGTGGACGAAGGTGAGCCCCTCGAAGGGGTACGTCGTCCCCAGCCAGATGAACTTGGCGGTGGCGGTCTCCGCGGTGGGCTGGAAGACGTCGTCGAACAGTCCGCGCAGCCGGGAGTTCGCGCCGTCGGCCGCCACGACGAGGTCGTAGCCGGCGGTCAGGAGCTCGTCGGGATCCACCTCCGTGGAGAAGCGGACGTCCACACCGGCCTCGACCGCGTGCTCCTGCATCACCCGCAGCAGGGTCCGGCGCTCGACGGCCGCCATGCCGTTGCCGTGGCAGCGGAAGCGCTCGCCGTGCAGGCGCACCTCGATGGGGTCCCAGTGGACCCCGTGCTCGGTCAGTGCCGTCCGCAACACGGGGTCGGCCTCGTGGATCCGTTCAAGCGTCGCGTCGGAGAAGACGACCCCGAAGCCGAAGGTGTCCTGGGCGCGGTTGCGCTCGAAGACGGTGACCTCGCGGGCCGGGTCACCGGTCTTCGCCAGGGTGGCGGCGAACAGCCCTCCCGGCCCGCCGCCCACGACCGCGATGCGCATGCCGGCCCCCCGAGTACGTCGGTGTGTCATTTCCGTGTCGCCTGACGTCGATGCTGACAGGTTCGGTGTGGCGTGGGCAACGCCCGCCGGGCTCGTCCCTGGGGTCACGGCAGGGCCTCGACCGGCTCACCCGGGCGGTCCGCGGCGGCAGGCACGACGGGCCGCCGCGGCACGCTCGCGATGAGCAGTGCGCCGACGACGGCGAAGGCCGCGAAGAGGTAGAAGTTCCACTGGAAACCGAGCGAGCTGCCCACGACGAGGCCGCCGAGCACGGGACCGAGGACGGCGCCGATCCGCCCGACCCCGAGGGACCAGCCCAGCGCGGTGGCCCGGCTGGTGTCCGGGTAGTGCGTCGCGACGTAGCCGTTGACGAGGATCTGGGTCCCGACGCTGCCCAGGCCGGCGATGGCGACGAGCAGGAACAGCAGTGCGGTCGGCAGGTCGATGGACAGCAGCAGGATCGACACGGTCGCCGCGCCGAAGGCCATCACGGTGACCGGCTTCGAGCCGATCCGGTCGGCCAGCCGCGAGGCGCCGATCGCACCGACGATGGCGCCGGCGTTGAGCACCAGCAGGAAGGCCAGCGAGCTGCCCAGCTCGTAGCCGGCCTCCCGCATGATCTGCGGCAGCCACGTGTTCAAGCCGTAGACCAGCAGCAACCCGCAGAAGCTCGCGGCGGCGAAGAGCAGCGTCGCCGCCAGGTAGCGGCGGGCGAAGAGGGTGCGGACGGGTGCCAGACGGTCCGTCGACGTGCCCTGCGGAGCGGCCGCCGGGGGGACGTCGTCGAGCACGATCCCGTACCTCGCCGCGAGCTCACGCGCTTCCTCGTGGCGACCTTTCGACATGAGGAAGGTGATCGACTCGGGGAGGTACCGCCAGGCGACCGGGAGGACGACCACGAGCGGGAGCGCGCCCAGCGCGTACATGACCCGGAAGTCCGTCTCCGGCAGCAGGGCCAGTCCGGCCAGGGCGGCGAAGATCCCGCCGACGGAGTAGCCGCTGTACATGAGGGCGTTGTTGAGCTGGCGGCGGTCCTTCGGCGAGTACTCGACGGTGAGTGCGATGGCGGTGGGCACCACACCGCCGAGGCCCAGTCCTGCCACGAAGCGCAGGAACCCGAAGATCTCGGCGTTGGGCGCTGCGGCAGTGAGGGCCATGGCCACCGAGAACCAGGTGACGGAGGCGAGCATGACCTTGCGGCGGCCCAGCACGTCGGTGAGCGCGCCGGAGAGGAGTGCTCCGATGAGCATGCCGATCAGGGCGTAGCTGCCGATGGCACCCGCCTGACGCGGGGTCACGCCCCAGGGCTCGTAGGCGAGGAGCGCAGGGACCGTCGTGCCGTAGACGACCAGGTCGTACCCGTCGAACACGATGGTGACGAAGCAGATGAGCACCACGAAGAGGGGGCTGCGCTGTCCGGCGGATCGGGTGGTCGTCGTGGCCGGGGAACGGGACATCGTCGTCCTCACAGGTCCGGGTCGGGTGGTGTGGCGGAGGCGGCCGGTGCACGACGGCGCGGGGCGGGCTCCTCCGTGGGCGAGGAAGGCCGACTCGCGCCCTCCGCCGATGACAATGTCTGTCATTGCAGTGTCGATCGTCAAGTTGATGACACAAGTTCGTCGCGGCGCGCATCCCCAGGTGCCCCCGAGGGGGCACCTCGGCGGTGTCGGTGGCGACGTGGGGGACGGGAGGTCGCAGAATCGACCCGGGGGCGTCCGTCCAGGTCGCCCGGGAGCGGATGGACGGGAGCTGGATGAAGCCGCGATCGGTCGTCTTCGACCTCTTCGGTGACCACCTCCGCTACCACGGCGGCGAGGCCCGGACCCAGACTCTGGTCGACCTGCTCGAGGTGTTCGACATCGGAGAGCCGACTGCGCGGATCGTTCTCGCGCGCATGCGCAAGGAGGGGTGGTTCGACACCCGTCGCGAGGGTCGTCAGGTCGTCTACTGCCTGACCGACAAGGCGTGGCGACTGCTGGACGAGGGCCGCACCAGGATCTTCGAGCGCGCGCACGGGCCCTGGGACGGCCTGTGGCGCATGGTCATCTACGCCGTTCCCGAGCAGGACCGCGCCGAGCGGGAGCGACTGCGCCGGACCCTGTCCTGGCTGGGTTTCGGACCCCTGGCGACAGCCACCTGGGTGAGCCCGCACGAGCGACTCGACGAGGTCGAGAAGTCCCTCGAGGGCACGACGGCGCGGCTGGACCTGCTGACCTGCCGCTCCCGCGGGAGAGGGGCGGACCTGGACATGGTCGAGCGCTGCTGGGACCTGCAGGCCCTCGGTCGGGACTACCGCGACTTCGTCGCCCGCCTGGAGGCGTTGCCACCTGCCAGCCATCTCGGTTCGATGTCCGGGGCCGAGGCGCTGCGGTTGCGGATCGAGCTCGTCTCCGACTACCGGCACTTCCCGTTCAGGGACCCCGACCTGCCGGCCGAGCTCCTCCCGGAGGCCTGGCCCGGGCAGCGGGCGCACGAGCTCTTCGTCGCCGCCCACGAGGCGCTCGCCGGACCGGCGGACGCCTTCCTCGCGGAGGTCCGGGGCCGGCGCGACGCCTGACGTAGGCGAACCCTCTCGCCCAACAAGTGTCATGCAGTCGCCGACCGACCGGCTCTTGACACATGCGACGTGCGTCACCACGCTGGTCCCCGGCAGGCAACATGCGCACCGGTGCGCTCCCGTCCCTCTCGGAGCGGCCGGCTGACCGCCCGGACCCCCGAAGGGAACACACCCCATGACCCAGACCGCCGTGCCCCGGATCAGCCACCTCATCGGCGGGGAGACGTCGGCCTCCGACGTTCGCGCGATCTACGACCCGGGACGCCTCGACGACGTCGTCGCCGAGGTCGCCGTGGGCAACGCCGACGACGTCGACCGCGCAGTCCGCGCCGCCCACGCGGCGTTCCCCGGCTGGCGGGACACCCCCGTGGCCGAGCGGGCGCAGAAGCTGCTGGCCGCCGCGGACGTCCTCATCGGCAGCGCTGAGGAGCTGGCACCGCTGCTCGTCCGCGAGCACGGCGGGGTGCTGTGGGAGTCGCAGACCGACTTCGGGCTGGGAACCGGGGTGTTGCAGCACACCGCGAGCCTGCTCGAGGACTTCTTCGAGCCGGTCCGGTTCGACGACGAGCAGAGCACCATCAGCAACGAGAAGGTGCCGCGGGGCGTGGCGGCGGCGATCGTGCCGTGGAACATGCCGGTGGTCCTGACGATGATGAAGCTGGCGCCGGCGCTCGGCACCGGCAACACCCTCGTGCTCAAGCCGTCGCCGTTCGCCCCGGCCGCGCTGACCCTGGCGCTGGAGAAGATCGCTGCCCAGTTGCCTCCGGGGGTGCTCAACGTGGTGCACGGGGAGGGCGATGTCGGCTCGGCGCTCACCCGGCACCCGCTGGTGCGCAAGGTCGGGTTCACCGGTGGCACGGCGACTGCCACGAAGGTCCTCGAGTCAACCGCGTCGACGATCAAGAACGTCACGCTCGAGCTGGGTGGCAACGACCCGGCGATCGTGCTCGACGACGCCGACCTCGACACCACGATCGAGCGGATGCTCAAGGGCGTCTACACCCGCACCGGACAGATCTGCTTCGCCGTCAAGCGGATCTACGTTCCGCGCGCCATGTACGCGCGGTTCGCCGACGCCTTCTGCGCACGCGTCGACGAGTACGCGGTCGGCCACGGCCTCGACCCGCAGGCGAGCTTCGGCCCGCTCAACAACGAGGCCCAGTTCAAGAAGGTCCAGGATCTCCTCGACCGGACCCGCAACTCCTCGGCCACCCTGGTGGAGCTCGGCCGCAAGCTCGACCCGTCGTCCTGGGACAACGGCTACTACATGCTCCCGTACGTCGTGCGCGACGTGGAGCATGCCGACCCGGTCTCCTGCGAGGAGCAGTTCGGCTCCGTCGTCCCGCTGATCGCCTACGACGACGAGGAGCAGGTCATCGCCTGGGCGAACGACAGCGAGTGGGGTCTGGGCTCGTCGGTGTGGACCAGCGATCCCGACCGCGGCTTCGCGATGGCGCGGCGCATCGAGGCGGGGAGCACCTTCATCAACACCCATTCGTTCGAGTCGCTGGACCTGCGGATGCCCTTCGGGGGCGTGAAGCAGAGCGGCATCGGCCGGGAGTTCGGCACGGCCGGTCTGTCCGAGTACGTCGAGGACCACGCCATCCGCCTGCTGAAGTAGTTCCCCTCGCACACCCGGGCCGGCCGGGGTCCTCTCGTGGACCCCGGCCGGCCGTGGCGTGTCGGTGCCGGTGCCGTCGCCGGGGGTGCCGCGGGGTCTCGGTCTGGTCTCACCGGTCCGGGCGGCTCGCCGGGAGGACTGGGCCGTCCGCGTGGGCACGGGCACGTCCCCCGGTCACGGGCATGCCGCTGGACGTCTCCTGTACCGCTGCGGCAGGAGGCCCGCCGGTCACCGCGAGGACGTCGCAGGCGACCACCTCGGCCTCGCGCCCGCACCGACGGGGGCAGCCGCGGCGGCACGGGCGGACGTGAGGCCGCCCGTGAGGGCGGGCTGTGGCGGGGTCCGGGTCCCCTGCTCGCAGACGTGTGCCGGCCGGAGGGCGCGGTGAGCGCGTCCCCCGGCCGGCAGGTACGACGTGACGGTGTGCGGCGTCAGGCGGCGGTGAGCCCGTTGGCGTTGACGCGGAAGCCGGGGAAGCCCTCCTCGGCCTCCGCGTCGATGACCTCGCGGTACTGCTTGAGCCCACCCAGGTAGAACATGACGGTCCGCTTCTTGCCGGGGATGTTGGCGCCGAAGATCCACGAGGCGGCCTGCGGGAACAGCGTCTGGTCGGCGATCTCGGCGCAGAGCTCCGTCCAGCGGGCCTCGGTCTCCGGGGCGACATCCATCCAGGCGCCGCGGTCGTCCGCCAGGTGCTGCACCGCCCGTCCGATCCACCGGACCTGCGTCTCGATCGACGGCGGCAGGTTGGTGAAGGGGCCGTTGGGTCCGAGGATCATGAACATGTTCGGGAAGCCGGCGGTGGTCATCCCCAGGTAGCTGGTCGGGCCGTCGGCCCAGTGGTCCTTCAGCAAGACGCCGTCCCGGCCACGGATCTCGGTCCGCTTGTAGTTGCCGTCGACGGCGTCGAAGCCGGTGGCCAGGATGAGGACGTCGAGTTCGTGGAGGACGCCGTCCTCGGTGACGATGCCCTTCTCCGTGAGGTGGGCGATCGGCGTCTCGTCGATCCGCACCAGGGACACGTTCGGCCGGTTGAAGGTCTCGTAGAGGCCGGAGTCGCACAGTGGGCGCCGGGCGTAGAGGTCGGTCGGGGTGAGCTTGCGGGCGGTCTCGGGGTCCTCGACGATCTCGGCGATCTTGCGGCGGATGAAGGCCGCGGCCTCCTCGTTGGCCGCCCGGTCGGTGGCGATGTCGCCGAAGGTCTCGAACATGAAGCGGAAGCCGCCGCCTTCCTCCCACACCTGCTGGTAGACGCGTTCCCGCTCACCGACCGGGACGGCGAACGTCTCGGCACTGCTCTCGACGAAGCCCATGGCGAGGTTGGAGTTCCACACCTGGTCCCACTTGGCTTCGAAGTGCTCCCGCTGGGCCTGGAGCTCCTCGGCGGTCAGCTGCCGGTTGCCCGCGGGCACGCTGTACTGCGGGGTGCGCTGGAACGACGTCAGGTGCCCCACGACTGGGGCGATCGCGGTGATCACCTGGCCGCCGGTCGAGCCGTTGCCGATGACGCCGACCCGCTTGCCGGTGAGGTCGAGGTCCTCCGGCCAGGCGCCGGTGTGCACGACACGGCCCTGGAAGGTGTCCATGCCGGGGAAGTCGGGGACGTTGGTCGCCGACAGGAGGCCGAGCCCGGTGATCAGGAAGCGGCACCGGTAGGTGACGCCGCGGTCGGTCTCCACGGTCCAGGTGCCAGAGGCCTCGTCGAAGCGGGCCGAGGTCATCGCGGTCTCGAGCCGCGTGCTGCGCCGGAGGTCGTACCGGTCCACGACTCCGTTGAGGTAGGAGAGGATCTCCGGCTGGGTGACGAACTTGGTGGTCCAGGGAGTCGACTCGAAGAGCTCCCGGTCGAAGGAGTACTGGTAGACGAAGCTCTCGGAGTCCGAGAGGGCGCCGGGGTACTTGTTCCAGAACCACGTGCCGCCGACGCCGCCGGCCTTGTCGATGCCCACGACCTCGAGGCCCAACTCGTTGCGGAGGTGGTGCAGCATGTAGATGCCGCCGAAGCCGAGACCGACGACGACGGCGTCGAGTTCGTGCAGCTGGTCAGGAACGCGCTGGTCCATGGGGTAGTACTCCTCGCGTCGTCGCGATGTGGGGGCCGGGTGTGGCTCACCTCACGTGTGGTCACCATGGTGTGGACCACACTGCGGGCCTTGGTTGTTTCCATGTGAAACACCGGCTATCGGGGGCTCGACCTGCGCCGATACCGGGATCGCAATGATCGCCGGGCGGCCAGGTATCAGTTGTGTCGGTTGATGCGGACGATGGCTGCCGGAGTGCGGAGGTGTGATGACGGATCCGGTGCGTGAGGCGCGCGAGGAGTTGATCCGAGCGGGCCTGCTGGGAGACGTCCCGGCCTCCGCCGTGGTGCCGGACCTGGTCCTGCGGAGCTGGCGCCGCTCCATCGGCGGCAGCGTGCAGGCGGCGGCGCTGGCCCAGCGCTACCGCGAGGTCGAGGCGGACTCCGTCCTGCGACGGGCCGCCGACCCGGTCCTCGACCGCTGGCAGGAGCAGCTGACGGGCACCGGCACGACGCTGTTCCTCAGTGACCGGGCGGGGAACATCGTGGCCCGGCGGGCCAGTGACAGCGGCCTGCGGCGCCAGCTGGACCGGGTCAACGCCGCCGAGGGGTTCGACTACTCGGAGGAGTCGGTCGGCACCAACGGGCTGGGCACCTCGATGGTCGAGCGGCGGGCGGTCTACATCGAGGGCAGCCAGCACTACAACGACGCGCTGGCGACCCTCGCGTGCGCCGCTGCGCCCGTGTGCGCTCCCACCGGGGCGGTCGTCGGGTCGGTCTCCGTCGGCGGTCCGCTGGAGGTCGCCAACCCGCTGATGCTGACCGTCACCCAGGAGATCGGACGCCAGATCGAGGAGCGGCTGCGTGCCGCTTCCCGACCGGAGGACCTAGCGCTAGCCATGTCGTTCATGCGCTACGCGAACTCGTCCAGGCCGACGGTCGTCATGGACAGCGCGTCGTTGCTGGCGAACAACGCCGGGGTGCCCTACATCGACGTCGGATCCCGCGTCGTGCTGTGGGAGCTGCTCAGCGCGCACGACTGGTCGTCCGGCCGTCCGGCACGGTTCCCCCTCGAGGGCACGGGGGTCGAGGTGACCGCCCGGAGGGTCCTCGATGGGCCTCGGGCGCACTTCGTCGCCCACTTCGACGAGGTCGTCCCCGTCCCGGAGCTGGCGGCGGTGCCGGTGCGGGGCGGCACGGCCGCCGCCGTGCGGGAGGAAGTGGACGACCGCGGTGGCGTGGCCGTCGTCGAGGGACCGCGGGGATCCGGCCGGGCGACCCGGGTCCGTCTCCTGCAGGCCCAGGCAGAGGGCAGCGCTGTTCTCCGGGAGGTCGTGGTGGCGCCGACGGCAGCGCCGCCGTGGGACGAGGTCACCGGTTGGCTGTCCGGCGGTACGGACGTCCTGCTGAGGCGCGTGGAGGACCTGCCGGACCGGGATGCCCCCCGGCTGGTGCGGTTGGTGGCCGACCTCCGGGCGGCGTCGTCCCCTGGGGCGCTGTGGCTCACGGTCTCCGCCGAGGACGCGCCGCCTGCGCTGCAGGCCATCATCGACGAGCGGGAGCCCGTGGCGCGCACCCAGGCGCTGGCGCGGACCCCGGAACGCATCCCTGGTCTGGTCCGGGACCTGCTCGAGGAGGCCGACCCGCAGCGGCGGCACACCGTGTCACCTGCAGCGCTGCAGGCCCTCGTGCAGTGGAGCTGGCCGGGCAACCTCGCCGAGCTCGTCGAGACCGTGGCGACCCTGGTGCGCGACGTCCCCGCCTCGGTGATCGAACGCCGCCACCTGCCGCGTCGGCTGCAGCGGCCGGGTGCCGGCCGGACCCTCGGGCTGATGGAGAGTGCCGAGCGCGAGGCCATCGTCTCCGCTCTGCAGCGGTCCGCGGGCAACAAGTCCGAGGCGGCGGAGCTGCTGGGGATCGGCCGGACCACGCTGTACCGCAAGATGCGGCAGCACGGCCTCGACGACCCCGAGAGCCTGACCTGACCGGTCGTCGGCACGAGGCCGGTCAGTGCTCCGGCCCGGCGTCGAGGGCGAGGACCTCGTCGAGGACGGCGCTGAGGACGGGGCTGGTGTCTGCGCGACGCCAGGCGACTCGCAGGTCGACGTCAGCGGCAGGGTCGGTGAGCGGCACGAACACCACGTGGGGGTCGGTGTCGTTCTCCGCGACCGAGGCCAGCGTCAGATGGCAGCCCACCTCCGCGCTCACCAGGGCGAGAGCTGTCTGCGTGTCGGGGGCCACCTGGACGATGTCGGGCACGAAGCCGGCCTCCTGCGTGAGCCGGCGCAGCCGGTCAGGGAGGACCGCGCCCTCGTGCGTGGGCAGGGAGACGAAGGCCTCGCCGGCCAGGTGCCCGATCGGGACCCGGCGCATGCCTGCCAGCGCGTGGGTGTCGGGCATGGCCACGACGAGGGAGTCGGGCATCACCACTCGGGCCTCGACCTCGGCGGGGAGGACGTCCCAGCGGCCCAGGGCCAGGTCGGTCTCGCCTTGGAGCAGCTTCTTCATCGCCGGTTGCGCGTAGTTCTGGCTGGACAGCTCCAACTGGATCCCGGGCCGTCGGGACCGCACGACTCGGGCCAAGCGGGCGACGAGCCGATGGGTCGAGACGCCGGCGAAGGCGATCCTCACGACTCCTACCTCGCCGTGGTCGGCGGACCGGACGGCAGTGGCTGCCCGCTGCAGGGCGTCGACCACCTCGCGGGCAGGTCCGACCAGCGCCTGCCCGCTGGCCGTGAGCCGAACCGTGCGGGTGTTCCGGTCGAAGAGGACCGACCCCAGCTCCCGTTCCAGCTGTTTGATCGTGCGACTCAACGGCGGCTGGGCCATGAGCAGCCGCTCGGCCGCGCGGCCGAAATGCAGTTCCTCGGCCACCGCCAGGAAGCACCGCAACTGCCCGACGTCCATGGATACGCCCTCCCGGCTCGCTGTTATGCCAACAGAGGTATCACAGAAGGACGCATTAGGTATTGGACCGGTAAGGATGACGCCGTGCATGGTGGTCGCCATGTACACCGGCAATCCCGATGTCCCCGATGACGTCTTCGCCGACGTCCGCAAGCAGGTACAGGACTTCGTCCGGACCCGCGTCGTGCCACGCGAGTACGAGATCATGACCTCGGACGCCATCCCGCCGGACCTCCGCGCCGAGGCGGCGGACATGGGGCTGTTCGGCTACGCGATCCCGCAGGAGTGGGGCGGTCTCGGCCTGGACCTCGTGCAGGACGTCGAGCTCGCGATGGAGCTGGGCTACACCTCACTGTCGTTCCGGTCGATGTTCGGCACCAACAACGGGATCGCCGGCCAGGTGTTGGTCGGCTTCGGTACGGAGGAGCAGCGGGCGCGGTGGCTGCCGGGGCTCGCTGCGGGCGAGATCGTCGCCTCGTTCGCCCTGACCGAGCCCGGCGCCGGGTCCAATCCGGCTGGACTGCGGACCACCGCGACCGCCGACGGCGACAGCTGGGTGATCGACGGCAGCAAGCGGTTCATCACCAACGCCACGGAGGCGGACCTCTTCGTGGTGTTCGCCCGCGTCCGACCGGCTCCGGAGGCCGGTACCGGCATCGCGGTGTTCCTCGTGCCGGCCACGACACCGGGGGTCGAGGTCGGGGTCAAGGACGCGAAGATGGGGCAGGAGGGATCGCGCACGGCGGACGTCACCCTCACCGGAGTACGCGTCGGACCCGAGGCGCTCGTGGGCGGGGCCGCTGAGGCCGGCTACCGCGCCGCGATGACCTCGCTCGCCCGCGGCCGCGTCCATGTCGCCGGGCTGGCCGTCGGCTGCGCTCAGCGCGCCCTGGACGAGTCGGTGGCCTATGCCGCGACGGCCACCCAGGGCGGCACGGCCATCGGCGACTTCCAGTTGGTGCAGGCGATGCTCGCCGATCAGCAGACGGGGGTGCTCGCCGGGCGGACGCTGGCCCGCGAGGCCGCCCGGCTCTACGTGACCGGCGTGGACCGCCGCATCGCCCCGTCGGCCGCCAAGCTCTTCTGCACCGAGATGGCCGGCCGGGCTGCCGACCTGGCGGTGCAGGTGCACGGAGGCAGCGGGTACATGCGCGAGGTCCCGGTGGAGCGGCTCTACCGGGACGTCCGCCTGCTCCGCCTCTACGAGGGCACCAGCGAGATCCAGCGCCTGATCATCGGCGGCGGGCTGGTCCGCGCCGAGCGGGAGAGGGCTGCGTGACCCGACCGCTCGACGGCGTCACCGTCGTCACCCTGGAGCAGGCGGTGGCCGCACCGCTGGCCACCCGCAACCTGGCCGACCTCGGTGCCCGGGTCGTCAAGGTCGAACGGGTGGACGGCGGGGATTTCGCCCGTGGCTACGACCACGTGGTTCATGGCACCGGTGCCCACTTCGTCTGGCTCAACCGCGGCAAGGAGTCCCTTGCCGTCGACCTCAAGACAGCTGAGGGACGCACGGTGGTCCGGCGCCTCGTCGACCGCGCCGACGTCTTCGTCCAGAACCTGGCACCCGGTGCGGCGGAGCGGCTGGGGTTGGGCGCCGAGGAACTCCGCGCCGGCCACCCGGAACTGGTGGTCGCGGGGCTGTCCGGGTTCGGCGCCGGCGGGCCGCTGGAGCAGCGCAAGGCGTACGACATGCTCATCCAGGCCGAGGCAGGGTTGATCTCGATCACGGGCACCCCGGAGACACCGGTCAAGACCGGTATCCCGACCGCAGACATCGCGTCGGGCATGTACTGCGCGCAAGCCGTCCTCGCGGCCCTGCTGCGCCGGTGGCGGACCGGGGAGGGCGCCACCATCGAGGTCTCGATGCTCGAGGCCACGGTCGAGTGGATGGGCCACGCCTTGTACACGCAGATGCACACCGGCAGCCAGCCGCCGCGGATGGGGCTGAGCCACAGCTCGATCGCGCCCTACGACGCCTACCCGACCCGGGACGGCCAGGTCCTCATCGGAGTCCAGAACGACAGCGGCTGGCGCACCCTGGTGGGGGAGGTGCTGGGCGTACCCGAGCTGGCAGACGACCCGCGGTTCCTCACCAACGTGGACCGTGTGCGGAACCGTGCCGAGTGCGACGCCGCGGTGGCGGCGCAGACCGTCGGCTGGGACACCGCCTTGCTCGACGCCCGGCTCGCCGCGGCCGGCGTGCCCGCGGCGCAGGTCAAGCAGCTCGACCAGGTTGCCGCCCATGCCCAGCTTCGCGCCCGGGACCGGTGGCGCACGGTGGGGACGGAGCACGCCCAGATCCCGGCGCTGCTGCCGCCGGCGACTTTCGCCGACGTCGAGGCACGCATGGGCGACGTGCCGGCGCTCGGCCAGCACACGCGCGCCCTGCTGGTGGAGTCCGGGCTAGGCGAGGCGGACGCCGATGACGTGATCAGCCGCGGCATCGCTCTTCAGGACGCGAACCACCCGGTCGCCTCGGCCGGCTGACCGGACGACGCCGTTCCGAGGTGGCGCCGGGACCCGGTCAGTCCTCGATCGCCAGCAGCACGCGCTCGCGGGTGCCGGCGTCGACCCGGTCATGGGCCTCGGCCGCGGCGGTGAGCGGCATCGGGCTCCCGATCGGCACGGCGAGCGCGCCGTCGTGCGCCGCGGTCGTGAGGTCGGTGGCGGCCTGCCGCTTAGCCTCGGCGGGGAAGTCGTCGCTGCCGAGAAGGCGGATCGTCACGTTGTCGAACAGCAGCGGCCAGAACGCGAACCCGGGCCGGTCCTTCCGGGTGCCGTAGGCGGCGATGACGGTGCCGACCTTGGTGACGTCGGCGTCGAGGTCCGCGTTGTCGGAGAAGGACACCTCGACGATGCGGTCCACGCCGCCGCCTGCGTGATCTCGGATCGCGGCAACGGGGTCGGAACCGTCGAGGGCGACGGCATGCGCCACCGTCCGCGCCGGGACCCGGCCGAGGTCACCGCTGCTGCGGACGGTCCCGATGACGGTCGCACCGCCCCAGGTCGCCAGCGCGGCGGCCAGCCCGCCGACCCCACCGAGGACGCCGTGCACGAGCACGGTCGTGCCGGTGACGGGGCCGTCGCCGAACACCGCGCGGTGTGCGGTGATGCCGGGGATCCCGAGGCAGGCCCCCAGCTCGTCGGGGACCTCGTCGGGCAGGTCGACAGCGAGGACGTCGGGCACCACGGTGAACTCCGCAGCGGTGCCGAACGGCCGGTAGGACTGCGCGCCGTGCACCCACACGCGTCGGCCGACCCGGCGCGGGTCGACCCCGTTCCCGACGGCGTCGACGACCCCGGCGGCATCGCTGTGCGGGACCACCCGCGGGAAGGGCATCGAGGAGCCCAGCCAGCCGCGGCGCTTCTTGGTGTCACCGGGGTTCACCCCGGAGAACCGCACCCGCACCCGGACCTCGCCGGGACCGGGCTCGAGGTCGGGCAGCTCTCCGACCTGTAGGACGTCCGCGGCCGGTCCCTGCCGGTCGTACCACACAGCGCGCATGCGCTCCTCCTCGACGTCGTGTCCCAGTTGGCACCCAGCGACCTTGCCCTCCGCCCGACGACGTGCCCCCGTTCGTGTGGCACGGGTCCATCCGCACGATCGAGTAGCGCGTCGGCGGCGTCGGACTGGCCGATGCGGAGTTGCGGCATCCGGGCGTCCTATCTCAGCCGTCCACGTGCTCGTTCCGCGCGCACCTCCCTCGGGGTGTTGGCGAGGCCCGCTCGTCCTCGGTCGGCGTGTACCCGCGGTGGTCTGCGGACCGGCGTCGGGAACCGCGACCGGGGGTCTGGGTCAGGCCCTCGGGGGCCGGGTCAGAAGGCGTACTCGCCGAAGCGCTGAACGGCGACGAAGATGGCGAGCGCGGCCAGGATGACGTTGGCCAAGATGTTGGGGTACTCGCGCCGGCGGGCGTGGGTGACGGCGGCGCCGAGCATGAGGATGGCAAGCCCGACGGCGGCCAGCGGCACCAGGACGGTGGCGGTGTCCAGGAGCGCCGGGAGGATGAGCCCGAGGGCGCCGAGGACCTCCAGGGCGCCGATGGCCTTCACGCCTGTGTCCGGCACGTCCTCAGCCCAGCCCTGGCCGGCCTCCACCAGCGCCGGCTTAGGCTGGGTGAGCTTCATCAGGCCCACCGCGAGGAAGACGGCGGCGAGCAGGGCGGTGATGATCCACAGGGCGATGTTCATGAAGTTCCTCCGTGTTGGGTGAGCGCCGACAGGCGGCCCGCGTCCCTCTCGGGATGGCCGCGTCGGCGCGGAATGGTGAGGTCAGGCCGCGGCGGCGGCGCTAGCGGCCGCGCGCAGCGGGGCGAGTGCGATGCTCCAGGCCACGACTTGGTCGAGCAGCGTGGTGAGCGCCGGAACGTTGTAGTCGCCCGGCTGGAACTCCGAGAAGTTCTCCAACTCGGTGATGATGGACAGCGCCACCTGCTGGCGGACGTCGGCCATCTGCAACTCGCCGGCGACCAGGCGCAGTTGCTCGACGGCGCGGCCGCCGCCGGCGGAGCCGTAGGAGACGAAGCCAACCGCCTTGTTGTTCCACTCGGCGTACAGGTAGTCGATGGCGTTCTTCAACACGCCGGAGGTGCCGTGGTTGTACTCCGGGGTGACGATGACGAACCCGTCGAAGGAGGCGATCGTCGCCGCCCACCGCCGGGTGTGCTCGCCCTGGTACTGGCCCAGCGACGGCGGCAGCGGCTCATCGAGATGCGGCAGTGGGTAGTCGCGTAGGTCGACAAGCTCGAACTCGGCGTCGTCGCGGCGGGCGGCGACGTCGAGCACCCAGCGGGCCACCTGCTCGCCGTTCCGGTTGAGGCGGGTACTGCCGAGGATGATGCCGATCCGGGTCATGACGACCTCCGATCACTTGAACGCTCAACTGTGAACGTCATCGTATGGAGAGTGACTTGAACGGTCAAGTGACGGGTAGTCTGATGTCGTGGACGAGACGAACCCACTGCCGGGTGCCGACTCCTGTCCGCCTGCGGCCCTCGCCGAGGCCGGCTCCGACTCAGCGGAGGACGTCCGGTGGCTGACGGCGGAGGAGGAGTCCACCTGGCGTTCGCTGATGACCCTGATGACCCAGCTCCCCTGGGCGCTCGAGTGCCAACTGCAGCGGGACGCGCAGCTGAGCGTCGTCGAGTACCACGTGCTGGCGATGCTGTCGGAACGACCGGAGCACACGATGCGGATGAGTGAGCTCGCGGCGTTGACGAACGCGTCGTTGTCCCGACTCTCGCATCTGGTCAAGCGCCTGGAGGGCAGAGGGTTCGTCCGGCGGGAGCCCGATCCCGCCGACGGTCGCTACACGCACGCAATCTTGACCGATGACGGGTACAGCCATCTGGCAGCAAACGCGCCGGGTCACGTGCGCCAGGTTCGGGACCTGGTCATGGACGCCTTGACGCCAGAGCAGGTTCATGCGCTTGGCGACATCGTCGGTCAGGTCCTGGCACGAGTGGGCCGCGCCGTCATCTGACCGGTGTCCCGGGGCCGGCCTGCGCGCAGCGAAGCCAAGCAGCATGCCCGCATCCCGCTGCTCTTCTGGATGTCCTGGCGGCCCTGCACGGCAGACGGGTGGTGTGGATCCTCGAACTCGAATGCCTAGCGGGCCCCAGCTCGCGTCTGCTTGTGGATCGTGAAGTCGAGGTGCGCGTCGGCGTCCGCCCCGACGTCCACGCCGGTCGCAGTGCGAGGCGCCGACGGGAGGCCGGGCATGTCGGCGGTGTGGGCGTCGCCGTCGGAGCATCCGCGGCGGGACGGCGGAGGCCGTCGAGCAGCGCGGTGACGCCGGCGGAGAGGCGGCTGGCGGCGGTGAGGGTGACGGTGCGCCGGTCGGGGTCGACGACGGCGAGCACGTCGGCGCCGTCGGGAATGCCGGCCTGCCGCCGGACCCCGGCGGTCATGGTGAGCCGGCCGCGCGCGTCCAATGGCAGGGCGGCGGTGGCGTGGTTTGGCCGCGGCCGCTCGGAGCTGCCGGGCAGGTACACGGTGACCGGAGCACCGTCGCGCTCGGCGGGGAGCTTGGTGGCAGCGCCAGCGTCGACCGGTAGCTGCAGCCGGCCCTTGGCGTCCAGGCTGCGCATGAGCGTGGTGCTGCGGGCGGCAGCCATGTCGGCCGACTGAGCCCAGATGCCGAACAGGTCGACCTGGAGACGGCTCTCGGCGAGACCGGCGCCGGAGGCGACGGCGGCCAGGTTGAGCGCATCGTCGGGCGCACGCTCACCGGCACCGCGCAGTAGCGCACTGAGCCCGGTCCGCGAGGACGGCACACCGGTCAGGGCGGGGGAGGCCTGCCGCCCGGTGACGGGCGGCGTCCTCGTGCTGTCGCCGGTCCCGAGAGGCGAGCCGGGCCGGATGCCGCTGCGGGGGGAGGTCTCAGCGGCGCGCCGGCGGGCAGCCGGGTGGGCCGGGGGAGCGGGGTTCGGCATGGACCGACTGGTCCGGGGTGAGCCGGCTTGGGCACTAGCGGCCAGCAGCCGCTGGACGGCGACGGCGTCAAAGCCGTGGCCGGCCGCGGAAGCGGGACGGCGCGCGGGCGGTGCCGGCGGGATGGTTGCCGTGCCCTGGTCCCCCGGGACGGTGGCCGTCTGTGGACCGAGAGGGGCTCGGGTCAGGTCTGGGAGGTGGGCAGCCGCCCACTTCGAAGTGTCCGAGGGGGGACTTGGGCACCGTGAAGTGGGAGCCGTCCCACCGGCTGCCCCCGCTGGGGGAGTGGAGCGCGGTGTACGCGGCTTCGTGGACATGTTCGGACCGTAGCGCGCTGACCCGACAAGATCGCGAGTCAGCGCCCCGGCTCCTCTGGGCGACGCGGTCGTACGTCAGCCCGTAGGGCAGCGCTTCCGCACCCGCCGCAGCAGCCCAGGTCGCCGTCGGGTTCGCGAGGACGGTGCCGTGCGCGACGAATGGCCCCCGGGGCGCAGCCCATCAGTGACCAGGTGGGCACCGGCTCGCCTGTTCCTTCGGGCCGAGTCGGTCGCGCCTGTTCCTCATAGTGGCCGTTGCCTGAGAGCCTCGGTCCAGCGAGTCGCCGCAGGCCGGCGAGCAAGCTCCCCACCCGGTCGGCACTTGTGAGGCACGCAGCATGGTCGAACGCACGCTCACCCCTTCCAAGATCACGGCGTGGCTTGAGTGCGCCGCGTACCTCGATCTCAAGCATCAGGTCGAGGAGGGGCTGCGGGAGCGACCACCCGCGGGGATGAGCTCCTTCGCCCGGCTGCTCGCGGAGAAGGGGCTGGCCCACGAGGAGGCGTGTCGGCGGGAGTACATCGACCGCGGCCTGCGGGTACGGACCATCCCCGATCGGTTGCCCCGGGAGTCTTTCGCCGCCTGGGTAGCGCGCGTTGGAGATCCCTTCACCGATGACGACTGGGACGTGCTTTACCAGGTGCCGCTGATGCACGGCGGCATTCGCGGCATCGCCGACTTCCTGCTGCGGGTCGTAGCGCCGGATGGTTCCGTCTCGATCGAGCCGGTCGACGCCAAGCTCGCCCGGCAGGCGGCCAAGCCCGGGCACGTGCTGCAGCTGTCGTTCTACGCGGAGGCGATCGAAGCGGCGACCGGCAGGCGCCCCGACCGGATGCACCTGTGGCTCGGCTCCGGCCAGGTCGAGTCGCTGCTGGTGGCGGACTTCCACGCCTACTGGCAGCGCCTGCGTGCTCGGCTGGCGCGCGTGCTGGAGCTGGAGGTCGCGACCGGTGCCGCCGTGCCGGAGCCTTGCCAGCACTGCACCTTCTGCGAGTTCGTCGACGTCTGTGACCACAGCTGGCGCGCCGCGGACTCCCTCGTGTTCGTTGCCGGGCTCCGCAGCGCCGACCGCGCGCTGCTGCAGGAGGCGGGCGTGCGCACCCTCGAGGCTCTCGCCGAGCAGAAGGACGTCGTGCCGGGAGTGCCGGAGCAGCGGCAGGCCCGTGTCGTCACCCAGGCTCGGCTGCAGCGGGAGGCCCGCCTGCAGCCGGAAGGGGAACGTCCGCCGTTCCTGCTCATCGAGGCGGGCGAAGAGCCGGGCTGGGGCCACGGCTTCGCCCTGTTGCCCGAGCCGGACGACGGCGACGTCTTCCTCGACTTCGAGGGGCACCCGTTCTGGCGCCCCGACGCGGGGCTGTTCTTCCTGCTCGGGCTGATCGAGCGCACCCCGCTGGGCGCTTGGGAGTACCGCACCTGGTGGGCGCACGATCGGGCGCAGGAGGGCGCGGCGGTGGCCGGGCTGATCGCCTACCTGCGCGAGCGGCGCGAGCAGTTCCCCCGGATGCACGTCTACCACTACAACCACACCGAGCGGTCCTCGCTGGAGCAGCTGGCGGCGCAGCATGGCGTAGGCGAGGTTGCCCTCATGGAGCTCGTCGAGACCGGCGCCTTCGTCGACCTGCTCGTCGTCGCCCGCAACGCCGTCCAGGTGGGCGCCGAGTCCTACGGGCTCAAGGCCCTGGAGCGGCTCACCGGCTACGAGCGGGGTCACGACATCGACCGGGGCGCGGGTGCCGTCGTCGAGTACGAGCGGTGGATGGCCACGGCAGCGACTGACGCCCTAGACGCCATCGCCGCTTACAACGAGGACGACGTGCGGGCGACCCGGGCCCTTCGCGACTGGCTGGTCGAGCACCGTCCCGCGGAGTTGTCCTGGCGGCCGGCCGTGCTCGACCCGGCCGGCGACCTCCCCGAGCTCGACGCCCGCGTCGAGCAGCTCCACGCCCACGGCGCGGACACGCCGGAGCACCTGCTCGGCGACGTGCTCGGGTACTGGCGCCGGGAGTGGAAGGCCTACCTGGCCCCCCGGCTCGCCACCTGCGCAGGCGACACCGCTGACCTGCTGGAGGATCCGTCGGTGCTCGCGGGGCTCGAGCCGGTCGGGCTGGTGGAGCGCCTGGGCGCCAGCGGCAATCCGATCACGCCGGCGATGCGGTTCCGGTTCCCGCCGCAGGACAGCGCCGACGTCGACAAGACCGTTCTCTTCCCGGTCGTCGACGGCCCGCCGGCCTACGCGAGCGTCTGCCGGCTCGACGCCGACACGCGTGAGCTCGACCTGCTCTGGTCGGACGCGCTGGCCGAGCGTGGTGTGCTGCCGACGGTGGTCGCCGCCAACGACTGGATCAGCCCGAACCCCAAGCCGGCGGCCCTGTCCGAGCTGGCGGACGCGGTGCTGGACCCCGCGGCGACGCCCAGCCCCGTCGCCATGGCGTTGCTGCGCCGTGACCTGCCGCGCTTCGTGCCCGGGCGAGGCCCCGCGGGCGGCGTCTTCACCGACGACCTCGACGACATGCTCGCCTGGACGACCGCGCTCGACGGGACCTGCGTCGCCGTGCAAGGACCGCCCGGGACGGGCAAGACGTTCCGCGGAGCGCGACAGATCCACGCGCTCATCACCGCGGGCAAGCGCGTCGGCATCACCGCCTTCAGCCACCACGCCATCGACAACCTGCTCGAAGCAGTTGTCGAGTTGTTCCAGGAGCGGGGGGAGCTGGACCGGCTCCAGGCGGTGAAGAAGGTCGGCGCGGCGGGCACGGGCTCCCTGCCGGACGTCACCTATGTGAGCTCTAACAGGGCGGCCGCCAAGGCGACCTTCAACCTGGTGGCAGGGACCACCTGGCTCTTCTCCGGTCCCGACCTGGCCACCCAGCCGGTCGACGTGCTCGTCGTGGACGAGGCGGGCCAGCTGTCGCTGGCCGATACGCTGGCCGCCTGTCGCTCGGCCGGCAACCTGCTGCTGCTCGGCGACCCTCTACAGCTGCCCCAGGTGGCGCAGGCGTCGCACCCCGGAACCAGCGGTGGCAGCGCGCTCCAGCACCTGCTCGGCGACGCGAAGACCATGCCGCGCGAGCGCGGGGTGTTCCTCACCGAGACACGGCGCATGCACCCCGACGTCTGCACGTTCATCTCCGACCACATCTACGAGGGGCGGCTCAGCAGCCACGACAGTTGCGCGGGCCAGAGCACCGAGTTCGGCACCGGCCTGCGCTGGCTCCGGGCGGAGCACGAGGGGTGCTCGACCTCCGCCGCGGAGGAGGTCGACCTGGTGCACGCCGAGATCCGGCGGCTGCTGGGCACCAAGTGGGTGAACCAGAAGGGCGAGGCGGCGCCGCTCACGGTCCGGGATTTTCTCGTCGTCGCGCCTTACAACGACCAGGTGCACCTGCTCCGCGAGCGCCTCGAGGCCGACCCATTGACCCGGGGCGTCGCCGTCGGTTCCGTCGACAAGTTCCAGGGACGGCAAGCGGCGGTGGTCCTGTTCAGCATGGCCACCTCCGGCGCCGAGCACATGCCCCGCAGCGCCGACTTCCTGTTCTCGCGCAACCGGCTCAACGTCGCCGTCAGCCGGGCCCGGTGCCTGGCCTACCTCATTTGCACCGAGGAACTGCTGGACAGTCAGGGAAGGGACGTCGAAGAGATGCGCCTCATTTCCACGCTATGCGCGTTCGCTGCGTCAGCCGGACAGATGGAATGGCCAACGTCGGTGGGTGCGGCCGCGCAGTAGCGCCCGGCTGTCAACGTGGGGTCTGACCGAACTGACGAGGGGCCTCCCGTCCGATTGGACGGGAAGCCCCTCGTTGCACCGTGCGCGGTGAGTTGCTACGTCGCCCATGTTCAGCGGAGTCGGCGCGGGCTCGTCCGGAGACCGGGCCGGTCGTGGGGCTGCAGGCCCTGGCCGGTCACGCAGAAAGTCGGCTCGAGAGTGCCCGCCCGGATTCGGCGAGACATCCGGGGCAGCTGCGCCTGGTGTGGATTTCCAGGATTCGCCCGTGGGTGACGTGAGCCGCAACGTGACCTTGTCGGTGCGCCCTGCGATGCTCGGCGAAATCTCCCGAGCCGGCCATGGGGGGCGGCGGCCTGACGTCTGCGGTGCGCGCACGGTGGCGCGCGCTCCAGCGGCGGATGGCCGGGAGGGCTGGGGAAGGTTGAGAGGACGGCCTCGTGAGTCCGGTGGAGTCTGCTGGTGGCTTGGTAGAGCGGGACGCGGGGTTGCCGACGTCGCACGCCCGCGATTTCGCGCATGAGGTCCGCACTCGAGGGGCCGGCGTGGTCCAGTCTTACCTGGACACCAGGGACCGCAGTGACTCGCACCGCAGCGTGAAGAGCCTGATCGAGGAGACGGCAACGGAGTACGGCGGCCGCTTCTTCCTGGAGCTTCTGCAGAACGCTCACGACGCCCACACGCCTGGGGCGACAGATGGCCGGGTACTCCTGCTGCTCGACGAGACCGAGGGGCCGCACGGCACCGTCTACGCCGCGGACCGGGGACGCGGATTCGATTTCGAGGCCTTCCGGGCGATCAGCAACCTCGGCCTGAGCAGCAAGCCGGTGGGGGAGGGAATCGGGAACAAGGGCGTCGGGTTCAAGAGCGTGCTGCAGGTCTGCGAATCGCCGGAGATCTACAGCGGGGATCCCGCCGACCTCACGGCGGAGGGGTACTGCTTCCGCTTCGCGGACGACTCCGACCTTCGGCGGATGGTGCCGGACGAGGCGCTGCTGGACTCTGTCCTCGCCGACGTTTCTCGCTACACCGTTCCCGTCCCGATCGGCGACGTTCCCGCGATGGTGCGGCGGCTGAGGGACGAGGGCTTCAGCTCCGTGCTGCGGCTCCCACTGCGGAGCGCGGTCGCTGCAGCGGAGGCTGGGAATCGCTTCGATGAGCTGGGCGCGAGCGAGGTTCCCGTCGTCCTGTTCCTAACCCGGATTGAGCGGCTCTCCCTCGTCCGGTGCAACGGCCAGGGCACGACCGAGCTGCACCTTGACCGCGCCGTGACAGTCATTCCTCTCGGCCCGGCCGACCCCACGGCGGAACTGGTCACGGTGGGGGACGGCGAGCAGTTCCTCGTCGTCACCCGGACCGTCGACCCGGGACGGCTGCGCGCCACCATCGAGGCCGCGGTGGCCGCCGAGCGGCTCAAGGACAAGTGGCTGAAGTGGGAGGCGCCGGCCGAGGTGTCCCTGGCGGTGTCCTTCGGATGGGACACCTACGAGCGTCGCCTCTATACCTACCTGCCGATGGGCGAGGACGCGATCTCGCCCATGCCCGGCCACCTGCACGCGCCGTTCTACACGGACTACTCGCGGACCGGTATCGAGTCGTCGCATCCGCTGAACAGCATGTTGTTGGACGTCGCCGGCGACCTGGCGGTCGACGCCGCGGTGGCGCTGCTGGCGGCGACGTCCCCGACGGCTGAGGAGGATTCGGAGGCCGACGCCATGGCCGCCGCTGTGACCGACCTTGTGAGCTGGTCGGACCGGTACGTCGGGCACCTGCAGTGCGCCCGGCCAGACGGGGCTTCACTGGCGACCCTGCCGGTCCTTCCCGGTCGTGGCGACGCCCTCTCGATGGCCGACGCGGCCCACTGGCCCGACGGTCCATGGGTTGTCTTGACGGCGGCCCGGGCGGAGAAGGTCGCCGGTATCCGGTGTCTCCGTGCCAGTCTCGGGGTTCAGCGAGTCCGCCGACTCCGGGACACCATGGCGGCCCTCGGCCAAGACCTCGACCTCCCGGCCGAGCGCCTCGCCGCGGCGGTGGAGACGATGGCGGCCCGCTGTCTGGCTGAGTCGTTGCCGATTGCACAGTGGGAACTGCTCTACGACGACCTCGCGGGGCTGTTCCCTACTGAGACGGGGGCCCGGGAGCTGGGCGGCCGCCAACTGCTGCTGGCAGAGGACCGCACCCTGCAGCCCTGCCTGGTTCCGCCCGCCCCCCGTGTGCCGGTCCCCCTGGTCGGGGGCCGGGTGCCGTCCGCCACAGGGACCGGCACCGGACGGCGCGCCCCCCGCGCGGCCCGCGCGGCCGCTTTCTTCCCCCCGGTGCGGCAGCGGATCGAGGATGAGGACGAGGTCGACCCGGACGTCGACCTCGACCTGCCGCGGATCCTGAAGAACCGGCTGTTCTTTCTCCACCCCGACCTCGTCTGGCACGACGAGAACCGCCAGCCCACCCGCGCCCGGACATTCCTGCAGAACAACCGGCTGGTTCGCAAGTTCGATGCCCGCAGCGTGGCCGACCAGCTCCGCGCCGTCCTGACGGAGACGAGTAGCCCCGCCGCCCACCAGGACGGCCTCCGATTCCTGTTCAACCTCCAGCGGAGCCGCCCCTCCACGAGCCTCCCGCTGGGCGACTCCAACGTGCGGCTCCCGTCTCTGTCCGGGGACCTGGTGCACGCCGCCCGCGCGCTGTTCTCCGCCGACTGGCCGGACACCCGGGGGGCGGACCTGCAGGCGGTGGCCTCTTCGGGCGACGTGTCAGGCGAGCTGGCGGACCTGGCCACGAGGCTCTTGCCCGCCCCCTCAGCCCTGCTCCGGCCGACGGATGACGTGACCGCCTGGGTGGGGTTCCTGCGGCGGCTCGGTGTGACCGATCTGCTGCCGGTCCTCGAGCTCCGTGACAGCCGGGAGCTCAAGGGCCGCGATCTCACTCGCGAAAGGCTCACCGGTGCAGCTGGTCTCCCGGAGGACGTTGTCGCCGGCTGGTCGACCGGCTGGACCGTGGAGCCATACGGCTGGTTTCGGGACACTCCCTACAAGACGAACGGTGTGCTGACCTGGCTGCCGGGGCAGGGGGCTGTCGAACTGCTACCGCCGGCCGTGCGACGGGCCTACGGACGGCTGATCGTGGCCGGGCTCGAAGCATGGCCGGAAAGCCACCTTGTGACCGTGTGGCAGCGGGATCGCCCCGGTGACAAGAACGCGCAGCACATCCCGACCCCGCTGGCGGTCTTCATCGCGAGCGGTCGCTGGATGAACGTACGCAAGGCCGGCACCGCAGAGGGCCAGTTCGTGGCCGCCCAGGAGTGCTGGCACTTTGTGGGCGGGCACGACGCTGCGCCCCCGAGGTACGCCTGGCTGGTCGCCAGCGAGCTGCGGGCCCTTCTGGACCAGATGCCGACCGCCCTGCGGCGGCTCCGGCAGGCGGGCATGGGGGTATGGAACAACCCGACGGATGCACCCCGGCTCGTCAATCACCTCCCCGCCATCCTCGCCCGCGGCGACGTTGACGCGGCGGCCGTGCCCCAGGTGCACAACGCCTACCGCGCGGCGTGGCGGCAGGCGTTGCAACGCACCGGAGGAGCGCCCGGGTTCACGGCGGAACGGCTCATCGTCCGTATCACTGGCGAGCTGAGTATCCTCCCGGTCACCGACCTAACGGCCGACCGACCCATCGTGGTGACCGACGACAGCGACGACGACTTCCTCCGGCGGGCCGCCGCCGACTTCGGGATGCCGGTCCTCGAGCTGGACACCGCAGCGGATGCCGCCTGTGCCCGGATCAGCGACTGGTCGCCGGACGGCGCCGTGCGACCTGCCCAGCTGGGCCTTCAGGTCCAGCTGGACGGCACCGACTTCGAGCCGACGGCGAGCCGTCCGTCGTTGCTCGAGGAGCTGCCGTGGTTGCGGGCCGTGCTGTTCATGATCCTCGAGCACCGGACGCCTGCCCACGAGCGCCCTGGTGAATCGGCGTTGCGGTCCTTCGGGGAACGCGTCCGCCGCCTGCGGCTCGCGACAGCCGGCAGCGTCACCGTCCGGGTCGGGTCGGACGTCCGGCAGCCGCCGGCCCGCCTTCGCGGCGTCCTCCCCGTGCCGCACGAGATGTGCCCGACTCTCGTGATGGAGCGGGACGTTGATCAGCCGCTCTCGTGGGAGACGCTGGACGCGGTGGCCGAACCCCTGATGCGATTGCTCGACTATCCGCGCCTGGCCACCGAACTGAAGCTGGCGATCTTCCGACTCAGCCGCACCGGGCACCCAGTGCAGGACGATGCGTCCCCGGAGTTCCTTGCCGAAGCCTGCGACATTGAGCCCGACCTTGCCCGTCGGACGATCAGCCAGCTCGGCAGCGGGGTGGAGAGCACCCTGGAGCGGCTCGAGCCCGTGGTGTTTCACCTGTGGGGACCGGCGGCCGCGGCAGCGCTCACGGTGCCGAGTGCGCCGTCGACCGACGAGCAGCTCGAGCAGTATCTGCGTGCCGCAGGCGCAGTGGCGGGACGCCCCGCCGATGACGCGGACCGGCTGTTGCACGCCGCTCGGGCAGCAGAGGACCTCGACGCGCTACGCAGGGGGCAGGGCATCCCACTGGCCGGGATCAACAACGCGCTCGACAGGCTGGATCCGCCCCGTCCGCGGATCGACTACGGCTCTCAGCACCAGGAGACTTTCGAACTCGGCGTCCTCCGGCACTGGCCCGAGCTGCTGGACCGGCTCCGCTGGGCTCACCTGGACGGTCAGGCCGCGCAGGTCCCGATCCCGGGATGGAAACTGCTTCGGGACCGGTTGCGGCTTTCGCCGGACCCGGCGTGGGCCCAGATCCGGGACGACATCCCCGAGCACGACGTCCTCGCCGAAGCAGAGCGGCAACTCGTCTTGGCGAACGGAGGGCCGTTGCCGGAGACCGGCCCGGCTCTGCCTCCCGTCGAGCCCACCCGCCGGGCCAACGTGGCTGCAGCCGAGCGGGTAATCGCGGATGCAACTCCTGTCGTCCACGCCTGGTGTCGAAAGAACCACCATTCCTTGCCCGTGGGCTGGTCCGACGCAACGGATGTTCGACCCGTCGTCGAGGCCCTCGACCGGGCCGGCGCGCTGGACTTCCGTCCACTCCATGCCGGCGACGTCCTCGCCTGGACCCTCGCCGTCGAGGCTTGGCCGAAGGACATGCCGCTCACGACGGACCTGACAGCACTTGGGCTCACCGACGCCGACTTGGCGACGCAGCTCAGCGATGAGGAGCAGGCGAGGCAGGAGCGGCGGCGGGCCCGGCGGACCGTGGCGGTCGACGGCGAGCCGATCGACATCGGTGATGGATACGCGGAACTGCGCGAGCGGCTGCTCAGATCGCTCGACGACGCACCGTCGTTCTTACAGACACAGGCGCGCTACACACGCCTGGCGCCCAGTCCCACGACGGCGCGCCGGTCAGGGACCGGCGAACCCAGCGGTGGCGGTCGCGGCGCCGCTGTGCGCGCCTCGGACCAGCAGCTGAACGCCATCGGTTTCGCGGGGGAGTGGTTGGCTTATCACTGGCTCGCTGAGCGGTACCCAGATCAGTTCACCGACGACTGCTGGGTCTCGACCAATCGGGCGAAGGCCTTCCCTGGTGCACTCGGCGACGACGGCCTCGGCTACGACTTCATCGTTCCCACCAGGAGTGGGGCTGTCATGTACGAGGTCAAGTCGACGACACAGGACGGCGGCGAGATTCGGTTGGGGGAAAGCGAGGTGTTGACCGCGCAGGCGCACTCGCGCAACAACCGGTGGCGGCTTCTGGTGGTCACCGACGTCCTCACGACCGAACGACGCATCGTGCAGCTGCGGAACCCCTTTGCGCCCGAGAGCCGAGGACTGTTCACCTTCGCTGGCCAGGGACTCCGGCTGCTCTACCGGCCAGATGTGGGAGCTGGGCGGCGATGAACTGCGGTCGAACGGTGCTGTACTGGCCCTGCTGAGACCGGCCGTGACTTCCAGCTGGTCCAGTCGCCCCGTGCAGGCGGAACCGCTCTATAACGCTCGCGCTGGGTGGAGTAGGGGAGCGGTTCGAGCCGCTACCGGTCGAACGACACTGCGCTGAGCCGCAACGCAACGAAGGGACACGATGTCCGGGACCGCCGAAGGTCCCGCTGAGTCTGGGGACGCGCGCTCGCCCTACGCGCTCGCAGACGATGATCCGAGGTTCGGGCCGCCGAACCGGGTCACCGAGACACCCGTCGACCCGCAGTTGGCGCTGTTGCCCACGCACGGGAGGGAGTGGTCCGACTTCGAGCGGCTTCTCCTGCGCGTCGGGCGCGAGGTGCAGGGACTCCGCCCGGTCCGGCTATTCGGCAACCCTGGACAGGCGCAATACGGACTGGACGCCATCGGCCTCAACGCGCAGAACGAAATAGAGGCCATCCAAGGCAAGAGGTACGCCAGCTTCGACGTCAGTGACCTCGACGCCGCCGTCACCATGTTCGTGGACGGGCCGATGGCGGCCGAAGTCCAGAGATTGGCCATAGGAGTGTCGAGTCGCGCCAACGAGCGCGAGGTCAGTACTCGGCTGGTCAGGCTGAATCGTGACCACGCGCCGACCGAGTTCGAGCTTTGGGACCGTGCCGTGCCCCGAAGCCTCGGCGGTCAGCAGCGTCGGACCTTGCGCGCCTTCGCGTACAGAGCGTCCGGGGACAGGTCGGCGGAGTTCGGCCACGCGATGGTGCCGGCGTCGGCATCGACTCGGACGGCGGCAAAGGTGGCGTAGTCACGGCGGACGGGTTCGAACGCCGGTCCATGCAGGAGGTCCTCGACGTCGACCTCGCCGACCTCGCCGGTGCTGAACTCCAGCCGCAAGACGTAGCCGGCGACGATCTCGGCACCGACCACGTCGACCAAAGCCCCGTCGCCGTGCACGCCGCTCCTTCCCTTCAGGTGGCCGAAACCGTGGCCGGTGTCCTCGGCGCCTCGGACCTCGGACCTCGGACCTCGGATGATCGTGCGCCTTCCTGCGGGGCAGCGTCCACGCCAAACGCCGCCGGGATCAGGACCTGCTGGCCGGCGTCGAAGTGGATGGCGCCGAGAACGGCTCCCAGGCCGTCGGCGGGCAGGGCGTTCTTGTCTCGGCCGCCGGTGGCTTCCTCGCCGCGGCCGAGCAGTAGGTGCGAACGCAGTCCACCGTGGCCGAACTGGCGGCGCGCCGGGCGTGCGCGGTGCCTCCGGGGAGGTACGCGTTCGCCGGCTAACCATCGGAGGTGTGATCGTGGATGGGGATCCCCGTGTCGGGTGCTGATGCTGGCTGCACCCCTCCGGGTGTCGGCACGGTTCTGTGAAGCCTGGAGCCTGGGTCGGATGGCGCAGGAGTCCATCGCGTGCGGGTTCGCCTCCGAGCTATGACGCGGGTGGCCCGCTGAGCAGCCCGGAGACGACGGTGCCGGTGTCTGGCACGTCGAGGTGTTCGTTGTCCTTCCACAGGCGGAGCGCCAACCGTCTGGCCGCTGGCGGCTGCGTGGACAGCCACTGGGCACGGTCGCCTTGGAGAGTGCGCTGGGCGGCAAGGCGTCCGTGCCACTGTGTCGCCTCGGGGTCGTTCCGGAGTTGGTCGGCGATCTGCTTGAACACCTGAGCGATGCCGGGCCACCCGGTGGGGACGGTGTCGGCTGCGTGGACGCGGGTGCAGCCGCTCCCTGGGCCGGGGAGGATGAGTGGGAACGGGGCGGGCAGGCCGACGGCGGCTCGCCACGGGGCCCTCGGTCGCCCGCAGATGGGGCAGGGCAGCTTGACCCGTTCCTGGCGGCCGACGATGACGAACCCGCCGTCTTCGCCCAGTGGTCCGTCCGGGATCGCGTGGTAGGACGCCCAGCCGAAGCGCGTGCGGCGCCACCGCCAATGACCTGGTGTGCGCGGGGGACTGGCCTGGTGTGACGCCGGCAGGGGAGTGCTGCCTGGCGGTGCCGATGTGGAGCTGGGTTCGGGGGTGGGGTTGCTGCTCGTCGGAGGCCTCCGATGTGGTCGTCGCTTGCCCAGCGGACACGTCGTCCGGGAGGGGCTACGCGGTCTTGAGCGACGGGGGTGGGGCTATGCGGTCTTCAGGACGGAGGCGGGGGTCGGGGAGGAGCAGGTGGAGAAGGCGGTGATGGGGCTGCAGTAGGGGCAGCGGCACCAGGTCGTGGTCGCCGGCGCGGGGATTGGTAGCCGGCTGCGACGGCGACGGCCGTTGCGCTGGGCGGCGTAGTCGGCGCGGGCCTGCTGCGGCGTGACGGAGGCGGGGAAGTAGACGGCAAGGTCTTCGACCTTGAAGTGCCCGATGCGGGGGTTGCCTGTCTCGGCTTCGCGGATGAGGAGGTCTCGCCGGGTGACGAACAGCTTCTCCTTCGCGGTGAGCGGTGCGCCGGCGGCCAGAAGCATGGAGACGACCTGGGCGGTGTCGACGGCGCGTCCGCCGAGGCGGTGGATGAGTGCGGCGGCGAAGTCGCGGGCGTTGGGGTAGTGGCAGGGCGCGGTGGCGTGCGCTCCGCCGAGGGCGTAGACGGTGATCGCGTCAGAGATCTGTTGCCCGAGGGCGTCGGCGAGGGTGCGTTCGGGCGGAGTGAGCCGCCGGTATGCCTCGCGGGCGTTGCTCTGCGTGTTCAGCGGTCGCGTGCGCATGGTCGAGCGCTTGAGCGTGGCCGCTTCCAGGACGCGCAGCATGTCCAGCCGGTAGGGGAGGGGGCGGCTGAGAAGCGCGAGCCCCGCGGACTCCATGTACGGGGTGCGCTGCTTCAGGGACTGGACGACGCGGCTGCCGCTGACGCCTTCGGAGATGCCGATGTAGCTGGTCGGCACGCTACCGAGGCTGACGCCGGTAAACCCGTACAGGAGCGTGCCGTGAATGGCGCGCAGGAGGTCAGCGGTGTTGGCGGGCATCGGCAGGATGCGCAGCTCGCAGCTGTCGAGCAGCTGGATGCGCACCGGGGTGATCGGGATGCCGTGGATGACCTGGTTGGGCCCTAGCGGCTGAACGTACGAAGACAACAGCACCTCCCGAGGTGATCAAGATCGACTCCCGAATGGTGCGGCACCGCTCCGACAGGCAGAAGATCGTCATGGATCGGCCGGAGGTGTGCGGTTCACCCGTTGGGGCGGTGCGCCTTGGGTGTTGTCGCCGCCAGCGGGGAGGTCAGGCGGCCGAGGTTGGTCGGCGCTGCGGGGTGAGATCGGCACGGGTGCCCCTCCATGGGGCGCCGGTGCGATGTGCGACTTAGCAGGAGGGGCGTCGTAGGTAAGACCCGTGCGTCTGTCCACGCGCTGCGGACGGTCGACAGGCATGAGCGCGAACGCGAAGAACCGCTCGGTGCCGGACTCCGCCGCCGAGACCCAGATCCTGAAGTTGTTGGCTGAGCTGGGCGACCAGCGCACCGCTGATGAGCGCGAGGGGGGTGCGTTGTGGGCTGAGGTCGGTGACTGGTGCTGGGCGATGGATCTGCCTCGGAACGCCGAGTCGGTGGACCTGTTCGCCGCTGACCGGGACGTGCCGCTGTCGGGCACGCAACTGCGGCGCCTGCGGAACCTGGCCGAACGGAGTCAGTCGTGACCAGGCGGCCCGGTTGGCGGCCGGCGAATGTCTACGTCCCGAAACGGGTCGACTTGGGCGCGTTGAGCGAGCGGCTGACGCAGTACATGGCCGGTCCCCGGGTGGCCGCTTCCAGTGTCGCGACCTACGAACGGTGCCTTCGCAGGGTCGAGATCTGGTGCCGCCGCCGGGGAGTCCCTTGGTTCCCGATGTCGCCGCAGGTGTTGGGCGCCTGGCTTGCCGCCGGCCTGCTTGGAACGGCGCGGACGGGGGCCGTCGGAGCAACGATGGATGAGGGCGAGGGAAGTCACGAGAGTGTGGCGCCCGCACCGCTGGCCATGAGCACGGTCGATCAGACATGGGCCGCTATCGCGTGGCAGCACCGGTCGCGCGGGGTATCCAGTCCGACGGAGGATCTGTGGGCACAGACCGTGCGCCGGGGACTGCGGCGGGCCTTGGCCGGTCATCGGATCCGGAAGGCGCCGCCGCTGTCGCCCGACGACGTCCGTGCTCTGGTGGCGGTCGAGCCGTCGTGGACGCCGACCGGTCTAGCCGAGCGTGCGCTGCTGCTGTCGGCGGTCCGCTGGGGGCTGCCGCTGTCGCGGGTGGCAGTGGTGCCGCCTGGAGCATTCGACCTCACCTCGCCCACGCAGGCGACCTTCGCGTGTGGGGCGAGCATCCTCACGGTCGAGTGCGCCGGCGGGGCAAAGTGCGACGTCGACTGCCTGTTCTGCGCGTTGTGGGCCTGCAGCCAGCTGGTCCCGGCTGATGCCCCGTACCTGTTCGGCATCCAGCCCGGTGACGACGCGGGAGACGACTACCGGATCCGCACCGCGGTCGAGCACCGCGCCCAGCAGCTCTGGGCCCGGAGCGTCGTGGAGACCCGGGCCCGCAGCGGCCGCGGCCGCTGGCCGATCGAGATCCGCGGCGGCAGGATCGTCGTCGGCGAGCCCGTCGCCGGCGACACCCACCTGTTCGCCGGGCTGTGCCGAGGCCTTGCGCTCAGCACCTCCGTGGACGGGCTTCTCCTGCTCCAGCAGCGCGCGGGGCTGTTGCTGTCCTGGCATCGCGGACTTCGCAGCGACGACCTGCGGCGCCGACACCGCGGCTGCCTCCAGCGCAGCGAGAAGGGCTACCGGCTCACGATCGAGTCGGCGAAGGGCTCGCGGACGGCCGTCGTCCTCGGTGTTCGGCCGGCCGTCGACCCGCGCCTGGACCCGGTCGCCGCCCTCGATCGGTGGCTCTCCGTCCTGGATGCAGCTGCGGCAGGCAGCGTTCCGGCCGACGAACTGCCGCTGGTGGTCCGCTGTCCCCGCGGGGCGAATCTCACGCTCGAGGCGGTGACCTACAACTGGATGTGGCGGCACTTCACGGAGCTGCAGGCGCGTGCCGGGGTGTCCGGGTTCACCCTGCACTCGACTCGCACGGGATTCGCGGTGACGGCGGCAGAGGGCAAGGCCACGGCGGACCAGCTGCGGCGGGTGATGCGGCAGAAGAACGTCAATGTCGCGGTCGGCTACGTGCTGAGCCGGGCTGCGGCATCCCGACCTGCGCCGCTGACCCTGGCGCGTGCGGCGGGTGTGGCATGAGCAAGTCGATCAGTCACCTGGCTGCGGACGCACGGGCGGAGCAAGTCGTCCGCGACCAGCTGTCGGTCGCCGGCGGCCTGGCCGACGGCACCGCGGAGAACTACCGCGGCTGGGCAAGCCGCTTCGCGGCCTGGTGCCAGGTCAACGGGCTCGAGGCATTTCCGGCCGATGACGAAAACGCGCAACTCTTCCTGCACGCGCACTATCCCGGCTGGCGCTACTCGTATGCGAAGGCGTTCCCGGCCGCACTGCGGGCCGAGCACCGGCGCCGCGGTCTGGCCGACCCGGTTCTGATCGGATGCACCGAGTACCTGCGGCGGTTGAGCCGCGACGAGGCGGCTGCCCAGGATCAGGAGAAGGTGGCCGCCCTGCGGGTGCAGGAGGCCGACACCATCGGCAAGACGCTGGCGCAGCTGCCGCCGCAGGATCCCCGGGTGGTCCGTGTCCGCGCCGTGGTGCTCGTCTCCGCGCTGCTGGGCCTGCCGCTGCTCGAGCTGCCGGCCCGGGCGTTCGACGACCCGGACGTGCTGTGGGCTGAGCGGCTCCCGGCGTCGGCGATGCTGGCCGGCGACGGCGAGGTGCGGCTGATGCCGCCGGGGACTGAGGGTGTCATCGTTGACGCCCGGCGCCGTCCGACCGAGTACGCATTGCTGAGTGTGGCGCTGGCCCAGGCTGCGGACCCGGCTTACCCCCTGGCCGGCTCCCGCGGGGAGTCGCGGCGACTGACGTCGCAGGCGGCGGCACGGAGCGGCCTGAGCTCGCGGGTCGCAGGGCCGATGGCCGCGTTGTCGGCGGAGGACCTGCGCTTCCTGCTGGCGAACGTCGATCAGCACTACCAGCGGCGGGTGCGGGACTGGGCGTACGTGCTGGCCGGAGTGTTCACCGCCTGCCGACACGACGAGCTGTCCCGTTTCATGCTTGACCTGCTGGATGACACCCCACAGGGCTACGGCGTGTGGGTCGACCGGGTCAAGAACCACCGCGAGGGGCACGACTTCAAGGTTGGGCACGTGGAGGACGCGCTGATCTGCACGCATCCGCTGTGCCCGGCGTGTGCGTTGCGCGCTCACCGCGAGGTGGTGCGCCGGGCGCAGGGGCGGACCACCGGGCCGGTGTTCGCCACCTACTACGGCAGCCAGTGGCGGATCATGACGCGGCAGAACGGTCGCCGGGTCGTCAAAGGGCTGTGGGAACGCGCCGGCCTGCCTGGCGAGGCGCGGGTGGCCACGCGCGCCCTGCGGGCCGGTGGCATCACCACCGCCAGCGAAGGCGGCTGGGAGGTGTGGCAGATCGCCGACGAGCTGTCGTTCCACCGGGACGTCAACGTCTGCGAGGTGTACGTGCGGCGGGTGGATCCGTTCTCGCACGAGTTCTTCCTGCCCGTCTGAAACTCGATGGGCTCGGCCGCGGCCGTCTTCGGACGTCCGCGGCCGAGCACGATCAGGCGGCCAGGGCCAGTCCGGCGGCCTCGATGAGCCGCTTCGCGGTGTTGTTGTGCTGGCGGTCGTACTCGCGGTGATACCGCTTCAGGGTGTTCATGTCCCGGTGGCGGGTCTGTTCGGCGATCTCGGCGATGCTCAGGCCTTGCCGCAGGCCTTCAGTCACGAAGCCCACACGGCATGAGTGTCCGCCGAACGGGCTGCGCCACTGGCGGCGTTCCTCCGGGTCGCTCGGGGGCTTCACCAGGCCGGCGGCGACGCAGCGACGCTGCACCATCTCGTTGAAGCCGTGGTCGTTGAGCGGCCGCGGCCGGCCTGACCGGTCGCGGCGTGCGCGGCCGTAGCGGTCGACGGAGGTGAACACCGGGGCGTCGGGGGAGCGGGTCACCGGGTCGGCCCCGGTCAGCTGGGCGACGTGAGCGCGCCACGCGCTCAACGCCGTGACCGGACACATCAGGGAGTCGGCGACCGGGGGCAGCCACAGCTCGTAGCCCTCACCTTCCTGATCGCCTTTCGACCGCGTCAGGAACACCCGGACCTGGCCGCTGATCCAGGCCAGGTCGCCCCAGGTCAGACTGGTCAGCTCGGTACGGCGCAGTGCCGCGAAGAAGCAGGTCAGCAGCGCCGCGGCATCTCGGAGCGACGCTGTCGAGCCGCCGCCCCCGTCGGGCTGCAGGAACGCGCGGAGCGCGGCGTCCAGCCGCCCGGGCGGTGCGGTGAGGTCCAGGTCGGCCGGCAGGCGGCGATCCACCAGCTGGTAGACCGCTGTCCGCGCCATCGGCCGTCCGTCGGCGTGGACGGCGACCTCCGTCAGGTGCGGCGCCGCCTCTCGAAGCTCTCGCAGCGCGGTGACCAGGCAGAGCCTGTGATCGCGATGGGCGCTGACGGTCACGGCGCGGGTCGGTCCGCCACGACGATCCGGCGGCAGCGTGATCGTCGCCCGCATCGGCTCGAGCGTGATACCCGTCCACCGCAGCCGGGCCAGCTGCCCGCCCGTGGCTCGGGCGCGGACCCGCAGCAGGAGCAGGGCGCGATCGCGGCGCTGCTCGAAGCGATCCGCGTGCACCACGGTCAGCACGCGCCTCAGCCGCGGCAGGTCCAGCGCTGCCTTCGCGTACCGCGGCCGGACGGAGAAGGTACGCCGGATGCCGCGCAGAACCCGGCGCAGCTCCGTGTCGTCGCCGGGCTTGGGCCGCCCTAGCAGCTCGAACGCCTTGTCGATCGCGGCCAGACGGGTTGAGACCGACACCGCAGCGACGGCGGGGAGCAGCTTGCCGTCGGCGGTGCGCCGCGGCTGACCGTCCTCGCCGAAAGCAACGGCGTAGCCGCTCAGGTGCAGCCCCACCTGGTGCGCGGTGGCCTGCAGAGGTTCGATGCCGCGGGCACGGCACCAGTCGGCGAAGCCGTGCACGTGTGAGGTGTAGCTGGCCCGTGTGGTGGCAGCCAGCGCGTTGCCGGCCAGCTCCTCGGCGACGGCGAGCTCGTGCAGCAGATGGGCCGAGGCCGTCTCGTCGACTGGGACCAGGGTGGCACCCGGCGGGCGGGGGCCGTGGGCGAACAACCGGGCGACCGCCTCGCGATCGCCGAGGTCGTTCGTGCCGGCCGGTGCGGGCCATGGAGGAGGGCTGCCGCTGGGGTCGTCGTCGGCGAGGATGGCGACCAGCCGCGGATTCACGCGGCCGGTGCGGGTGGTGGAACGCATGACTCGTCCTGTCCGTCGGGGGCGGTGCAGACGAGACGGTGACGATGAGCGCCCGAACGGCATTCAGGCTCTGAGCTGGACAAACACAGCGACTGCGTCACGTCGGCCGCCGTGAAGGGTGGTTCACGGCGGCCGACGTGACACTGCGGCGAGGGCTGCACTGCGTGCCCTCGGCCGCCCTAGCCAAGGGCCACGGGAAGGATTTCCGGGCCCCCGAAGCGGTATCGGGACAGGCACCTGGCGCAGCAGCGTAAAGACTCCTGCCAGCCGACGGGCCGCACTAGGAACCCGGTCACTGCGCCCCCCAGCCGACCGAGTAGCCAGTCGCACAGCGCCACCAGATCGCTCGCCGAGGTGCATTTAGCGCCCTTGCGTCGGTGTGTCGGATGGATAGGCGTCCTGCACATGCCGGTTGGATGTCGGAGTGCTCCGAACGACGCGCACACTCGTCGGCTTGGCGCTCGTCGCGGCCGGTGTTGTGTTGCTCATGGACCGCCTCGGCGGCGCTGCCGGAGTGGTGAGCGACGCCCTCCCCTGGTGGCCTGTGGCTCTGCTGGTGTGGGTGATCGCGCGGGCAACGACGCTGTTGGGTTCCGCCTTCCCCGGTTCCACCGCCCGCTCGCTTCCGTTGACGGCGTTGGCCATGATTGGCCTGGCAGCTACTGGGCTGTTGCTGGCCACCACCGGTCGGCTCCCGGACAGCTGGATGCGGCTCGCCCCTGGTTTGGTGCTGATCCTGTTGGGTGCGCTGCTGGCCGTGGTGGAGTCGCCCTCCGACCGGCGGTACCAGAACTGGGTCACGCTGTCGGCGGCTTTGCGGCGAGCCCGGCTGCGTAGTCGCGGGCGAGACGTACAACTTGTTGACGTCCAAGCCTGGTTCGGTCAGGCGGCGATCGACCTGCGGGACGCCACATTGCATCCTGGGGGCGCGGAGGTCTACGGAACAGCGGTCGGGGGCTCCATCGTGTTGCGGATACCGGCCGGTTGGGACGTTGTCCCGATTCCGGTCTCGAACCCCACCTTGCAGATCTACGTACCGCAGCAAGACCCTGCATTGAGGACGGGGCTGCCCGGCACGCTCGAAGTCAGCCTGACTGGCCGCCGCGGGAGTCTCGCCGTCGAATGGGTCGACGCGCCCCCTGAGCGGACGCAGGCCGGCCCGCAGTCGGATGGGCATACCTAACGGGGATGGCGCCTTCTCTCGGAGAGTAGTTCCAAAGTCGCTCCATGACCTGGGCCTGCTCCAACTCCTGTGCGTGCGTGTTGGGCATGGGGAGGTGCATGGCATCAATCAGCGAGAACCGATGCAAGTCGAAGGCGGAACAGAGCACGACGGTCAGGGTTGTCGCAGCGGCCATTCCAGCGCGGTATGCGACGACACCCAGGCCGCACGCCGTGAGCCATACCAGATTCCACCACCCGTGAACTACGAGGACGGGTGCACTCGCTGCTCCCGCCAGGAATAGCGACGCGCTGAGCCTGGCGCTGCCGTCCACCTGACCGTGTAGTTCTGCTACGTCTCGCTGGAATGGTTCCGGCAGCAGGTAGAACAAGCGGGCCCACGCCGCGACGGTGTCGAGTCCGTACCGTTCTCCGGCACGCCGTTCGCCGGCTCTCAGCGCGTTCCCCAAGCCCGTAGGCAGAAGTTCCTCGGGTGGCGGGTACCTACCGATGCGTGCACTCAACGCCGCCGCGTCTTCGAGTTCTCCGGCTTCCTCGGCACGATGCAGGGCAAGCTGCAGTCGACGGCGCTGGCGGCGCTGTCGTTCGACCCCGATAGAGCGGATCTGCGCTGAGTTTCCGCCCACGCCCCAGTAGCCCTCGAGCAGTCGGACGAGGCCGATTTGAAAGGGTTGTGTCACCACGGCGAGAGTGAATGCGGCTACTAAACCGACGGCAAGGCCAGCCCATCCCGACCTTTCGCCGGCGGCCCTGAGTGCGTCGAGAGGATCTGTGTTCGGTCCCGCCACCATGATCACTGCTATCGCGAAGCCGAATGCGGATAGCACGATGAACGGAAGTAGGCCGCTGACGGTGAAGCGTAGACCTAGGCTCTTGGCGCCAGCGGCTAACCCGGAAAACATCAGCCGGGGGTGGGTCGAGTCCAGCCTGCCGGCCGCCTGCCAGGAGTGAGTTGGACGGCCGGGCGGCAGTACTTGCACACATGTGGACGCTGGCCGCGTCCGGCAGCAGTGAGGTTTGGGAACTCGGCGCCGCACCCTTGGCACCAGAAGCCGCCTGACCCGTGGTGGCGAGTACCCCGGAGGACGGCGTCAGACATCATGTCGCACCTCCGCGCTGGCTCATCGCGACCCCCAGGTGCTGCGCTCCGCGCCTCGCTGCTCGTGGCGCCGCAGCCAGTAAAGGCCCATGTAGCCGTGGCGAGCTAGTCCTACCGGCTGCGAATCCGAAAGACCTGCGCCCGGCGGTGGTTCGAGCCGTTGCGTGACACCCTGGTCTGCATCGGGAGCCGGCGCCTTGGGGCGGACCGGGGTCGGGACGTCTGACTCACTTGACAAGCAGGCCCCGCGCGTCTCGCAACGTCACAGCTGACCGTCCTCCCGGCGATACGGTGCGTCTGGTACACCGACCGCAGCCACGTCGACGCTTACCTCGCCCGCAGCGCCGCGACCGTGGACAGCCTCGCCGAGCGGTTGGGCTACAGCTACCACCAGACGTGGACCCTGCTCGTCCAGCTCAGTGTGCTCGCCTCGGACCGTGCGATGGGTGGCGCGATCCGGCTCACCGCGGCCGACATCGCCGCCGCCGAGGCTGAGGTCGCCCGCCGCAAGGAGGCGGCCAGTCGGGTCATGCTGCTCGACGAGGCCGCGCGGCGGCTGCGGCTGCCGCGGATCACCGTGGAGACCCTGCTTCGGCAGGGCCAGCTGACCCAAGCGCCGGCCCCTGATGGCACCCGGCACCGCTACGTCACCGTCGGCAGCGTCGAGGCCTACCTCGCCGCCTGCCCTGTCGTGTCCGACCCGGACGGCGACGGGCTGGTGGTGCCGGTCGCCGACGCCTGCAAAGCGCTGGGCGTCACCCGGCCGGCGATGACTCACGTGGTCAACAGCCGACAGCGCGTCGCCACCACGGTCAACCGCCGGCCGTGCATCAGGCTTCCCAGCGCGCTCCGCCGGCTCGAAGCCGGCCGGTCCCCGGGGCCCGCGAGCAGCTGCTCGCCGTGGCGGTCTCGCCGCGGCGGTAGCACCACCGCATCGGCTGCACCCAGAGGCAGTCGCCGGCGCGGTGGAGTCGCCGCGGTCGCTGCGATCGCGGATCGCGCGGCGTCTTCCACATCCCGATCCCGGGGCCCGGCTCCTGGGCGGCGGTAGCCAGGTCGATCGATCCCCGCCGTCGCGCGGGTTGCCACGCCCCGTCCACCGCTGCGAGGGCCTTACGTGGCCCAGGTCATGTTCTGGCGACTGACCACGGCATGACGCACCGGACGGTCCGGCCGGTCCGCACCACCGACCGACCGAAAAGGCATCGCTGCAGTGACCGCCACCGGCACCACCAAGTCCACCTTCAGCTCCGTCCTCTTCTCGTCCAACAGCGACAACTGGCCCACCCCGCAGGACACCTTCGACCCCCTGCACGCCGAGTTCGGGTTCGTCGTGGACGCCTGCGCCAGCGCCACGAACCGGAAGACGCGCACCTACTACGGCCTGGACCACACCGACCCGGAGCGGCGGGACGGCCTCGCCGGGGACTGGGCCGCCGACGCCCAGCGCCTCGGCGGGGCAGTCTGGATGAACCCGGTGTACGGCCGGACCATCGGCAAGTGGATGGCCAAGGCTGCCGCCACCGCCGCCGCCGGCGCCACCGTCGTCTGCCTGGTGCCCTCCCGCACCGGCACGAGGTGGTTCCACGACCACGTCATCGCCAACGGGGCCGAAGTGCGGTTCGTCAAGGGACGTCTGAAGTTCGGCGACGCAAAGAACAGTGCGCCGTTCGACAGCCTCATCATCGTCTTCCGCCCACCGACGGACTCGGCCACCACCGAGGAGGCCACCGCCCCCGCCGCGGTCCGCGCCCCTCTGCCCGCCCAGGCGACCGCCGGTGCCTCCGACCCCCGGCGCCACCAGGACCGCGCCGCCCGCGGCATCGCCAGCACCACCAGGTCGCCCACACCCTCGACCGCCGCCCGCACGGGCGGGCCGCGGGACGTCGCGCCGCACCAGCCGACGGTGCCGACGTCGCAACCCGGCCGCAGGCCGGGAGCAGTCCCCGACCCCCGGCCCGGGGACGCCTCGCCCGCGAAGGCGGCCACTACATCGCCCACGGTTCCCGCCGCGACAGCACCGCACGCCGGCCGTGAGCGGCCGCTGCGGCGAACCGTCCGGGCGACCGCGGCAGGGAGCGCCCGGCGTCCCCGAGCCGGCCGGCGGGCCCCAGCGCGACGCCAGCCCGGCCACCCGAGGCTGCATGACGCTCTCGCCCTTCCGACCGGATGTCGCGACGTCGCTCCACCGCCGAGTGGGCGCCGGCCCTAACCTCCGCGCCGGCGACCACTGCAACACCGCTCGGTGGGCGGCGGCGTCTGGCTCGCGCAGCATCAGCCCCTACCCGCCTCGCGGGGCGGCGCGACGTCCTGCTGGCTGACGTGTCCCCGAACAGGCAGAGCCCCGGGCGGGGCGCAGCACCGCCCGGGGCTCTGCGTCTCTCGAAAGGCGGCTGCTCAGCCCACTGGTGACCGACCCAATCCCACCTCACCGATCGAGGCGGTCCGCAGCGTTCGCGCGCCCGAGCTGGGCAACCGGCCCGGGCTCCGATGAGAGTGAGGCGCCCGGGGGCCATCGGTCGGAGCGCTACCATGGACAAAACATGGAATACGCGTGGTAGTGTCCTGGCATGAACGAGGAACTGGTCGAGCTGCTGCAGGCGTTGCCGGCGTTGCAGCAGGGGCTCGCGCGGGCTTTGGCGAGCGGCGACGACGACCTCGTCGCGGAGCTCTGGGGCCAGGTGCGTGCGGTTGAGGAACGCCGCGATCAGTTGCTCGCCACCGCTACGTCCGGGCGTGCCGCCATCTCTTCACGCCAGAAGTCCCCCAAGCGGCCCCCGGTCGCCCGCGCCGACGAGCGGGGTGCGGAGCCGGTGCGCCGGAGCCGCACCAAGCCGTCCAGCGGCCGGACCTCGTCCCGGGCGGGCGGTGCAAGCGCCTCCGACGAGGGCGCGAACTTCCTGATGGTCCCGGGCATGGGCGTGAACCGCGAAGGGAAGCGGCTGCGTGCAGCGGAGCGCACTTGGTTGCCCGCCGCACCGGGTGCGCAGGAGCGCCCGATGCGAGAGGTCGTGCTCGAGGCTCTGCACCTGGTGGGCCGGCCCATCGCCGTTCCGCTGCTGCGCGACATCGTCCGGGTGCGTGACGACGTCGACCTGCCGACCGCGCGGTTGGCCAGTCTGCGCCGGGACGAGGAGCGCAGCTACCGGTCCGCGGCTACCCGTCCCGCCTACGTGGTCCCCGCGCTCACGTTCGACCGCTTCACGGCGGTTCGCGGCGTTCTCGCCTCCAGCGTCTTCCCGCTGCCCATCAGGCTGATCGCGCCGGCCAGCAGCCGCGTCGACTTCTTGCACACCGTCATGGGGCTCGCCGACGACTTCGAGGCTCTGCGCCGGCTCGGCACGCCGCGGGCGCCCACCGGCGGCTCTGGCCCCGCGATCGAGGATGCAATCGAGGCGCCCGGCGACACGGTCGACACGGGGCCGGAGCGATACCTCGTGCAGCAGGGCGTGGAGCCGGAGACCGCGACCGACCGGGCGCTGCGGCCGTATGCGCTGCTGCTCGCCCGCCTCGCCCGCACTGTGCCCGGCGCAATGAGCGGAACGGGCAGCACCAGCGGCGCGGGAGGGTGGATCGACGTGGCGCAGATCCACGCCGCGGCCGCCGCGGAACTCGCCGTGCTCGCCGACGAGGACACCGTCGACCGGGAAGCCGCTGCCGAGCGCGCCCGCGCCCAGCTCGACGTCGCCACCCAGCTGTTCGGCTCCAAGCCCCGCGTGATTTCCAACTCCGCCGCCGACCGCCGCAAGGAGGCGTGATGCCGCCGACCCGCTCCCGCCCGCCGCGCCGCCCGGGCGGAACCTCGAGCAGCTCCGGGTCCGGGACGGGCCCCGGCCCTGGAGGGATGGCCGTCGGCCCGCTCGGTGCGTTTCTCGGCGCGAACACGCCGGTCGCGCTCAACGCTCGGGGCATCACCGCGATGCTGGAGACTCCCGGCTGCGTGCGCCGGGCGGTGTTCGACTCCACGGTCGGTCTCGACAGCCTCACACGCATCCTCGACCTCCCTCCCGGCGAGCAGGCGCAGCACGCGTTCGCCCGCGGCAACTCCTTCGAGCACCACGTCATGGCGAACGGTGCCTCGGAGCTGCTGCCCATCCTGCGTTCGCAGCTCAACCTGCCGGTCGCTCAGGTGAGGTTCGAGGATCTGTCCGCCACGAAGGTCCGCGAGAACCTGGGCGCGGTGCCCAACCTCAACGCAACGCGCGTTCGCCTGACCAACGATCTGCTGCGAGCCATGCTCAGCGGCACCCCGGGCGCGCCCACGATCATCCGGCACGGTCTGACGATGCTTACGATCGGCAGCCGCACCGCCTACCTCGAGCAGGACGCGCTCGCCCTCGTCGTCGGCGGGCTCCTGCACATCATCGAGGTCAAGAGCTTCCCGTTCCTCGACGGTCGTGCCGACCCCGGCAAGGCCGACGCCGCCGGTCGCCAGAGCGCGGTCTACGCGATGTCCCTCCAGCAGACGCTGGCCGGCCTCGGGCTGAACCCGGCGACGGTGTCCACCACCTCGCTGCTGGTCCTGCCGCAGAACTTCAGCCTCACTCCGGTCGGCCACCTGCTGCCCCTCGAGACGCGCATCCGCCGCTTGACGCGGCAGTTGCAGACACTCCCCGACGACGCTGCGCTCGCCGCCGTCCTCCCGCCCGGCCTCGCGCTGCCGACGCTCCCGGTCGTCACCAACACCGCCGACCCTGTCAAGCGCCGGGCGCAGGACATCGAGATTGCGAAGGTCGCCCCCGCCGTCTCGGCCGCCTTCGATGCCCTGCCACCGACCTTCGGCGACGCGTGCCTGTCCTGCCCGGCCTTCCTGCGCTGCCGCGACGAGGCCGCCCGCACCGGCGCGGTGGCCAGCCTTGGCAGCACCGCCGCCAGCGCCTGCGGCTCGGTCGGTCACATCCCCACCGCGCTCGCGCTCGCCGAGGGCACCCGTACGCCGGGGGACGAGGCCGAGATCGCGCTCGCCGCCGCGCTGGCTCGCGCTCAGGCCTCCCGCTCCCGCCGGGTCAGCTGAACGTCCGTCACACCTGCCGGTGCACCGCCACCACCCACGCCGACGCCCACACACCAACCGGGAGGACCGCTCGTGAACAGCAACCGGCTGCTCGACGCCCTGCGCGCCGCGGACACCGGCAACGCCGTCCCGGCCCGCAGCCGTTGCCACACCCATCTGAGCCGCGAGCCGCTGGTGATCACCGCATACCACCTGGCGAACGAGCCCGGCGCGCCCGTGGGCCTGCTCTACGGCACTGACCGCGATCATCCGCACGTCGTCGCGTTCGGCAACCCGCTCAACCGTGACCTGCGCTTCGCCGGACTCGCGGAGGTCGCCCGCGACGTCATCGGCTACCTGACCCGTTTCGGCGCGACCACGACGCGGACGTACACGCCGACCCGTGGCCCGAACGCGGGACAGACCCGCACGACCGTGCTGGCCGTCGACACCCCGCAGATCGTCACCCCGAACTCCGGCACCGCCACGTGGCTGGGCGAGGTCCTCGGCCGCTCGCTGCGCTACCTGAAGCCCGCAGAGCAGAACGTAGATCCTCTGCTGCCGGCCCTTGGCGCATACCTGACCGTCTTCTCCCAGCGCAGCCACGACCCCCTGTCCCACCTGCTCGTCGTGGCCACCCAGCTGCTCAGCGAGCACTGGACGACCGGGCAGCTGTCGGGGGAGACGGAGAACCTGCACGCCCTGCTCGGCTGGATCGACCCGATGGCCGGGGAAACCGGCCGCACCAGCGCCGCCGCCGTCGAGCGAGGGTTCCTGCCCGTCGGCCCGGAGCCGGACGCAGCCTTCGACCCGTTGCTGTACCCCGCCATCGACGCCTGGCGCGCCGGGGTCGCCGCCGGCACCGACCCGGTGGCGGCGTCCGCCCAGATGCGCGAGGCGATCGTGACCGCGTTGCTGCCCGGCTACCAGGCGACGTTCGACGCCCTCGACGTCGCCCGTGCCCTGCCGCCCGCAGCGCACACAGCGGCCCGCCACGAGGGCGACCGCCAGGCGTGGGCACGTCTGCACGGCGACGTCACCGGTGGCACCGCGCGCTTCCGCCGGCTGCTGGATGCGCTGTCCGGCGCGCGACTGCTGCAGAACAACGAGAAGGCCGTCGCCGAGTACGCCCGCCAGACGGCCCTCGACGACCGGTGCGTCGTCGACGAGCTGATCGCCGACGGTGAGGCCACCAGCGGCACCGTGGTGGCCGTCGACCTGAGCCACCGCGTGGGCCGCCGCTACCGGCCACGTCTGCAGATGCAGCCCGACGTCGGCTATCTGCGCGCCCCCGGCGCGCGGTTGCACGTCACCGGCCGGCCCCGCATGACCGCCGACGTCGTCGCCGTCGACCCGGTCACGGGCATCGTCACCGTCGAACTGGCCGGGGGGATGGGCAACGGGCAACCGGCCCCCTCGGCCGTGCCCGCGCCTGGCGACCTCATCGAGCTGACCCCGTACGGCCCGGAGGAGTTCTACCCGCAGACGCTGCCGTCAGCTCTGCCGTGGACGCACCAGCTGCCCGCCCCAGTGGCCGATCCGACCGCTGGTGCCGCCGGACCGGCGATTCCCACGCCGGTCGATGTCGACGCACTGCCGCCGGCAGCCCGTCCGCTGGCGACCGTCACTCCACTGCCCATCGCCGACTGACCCGGTCGGGCGTTCCCGAGCACACCCGTTCACGACCGCAGACCCGCTGACGAGGAGTCCGCATGCCGCGCACAACGACCACCCCGCCGGCGACGCGCACGGCCCAGCCCCGGCCCAGCATCGACCCAGCCGCCCGTCGCGCATCCGCCGCCGCCACCGCGGAGGTGCTGCGCCAGATGCAGGCCCCCGGCTGGCGGCTCACCCTCGTGGACAGTCCGCCCGGGGCCGGCAAGACGACCCTCGTGGGCAGCGTTGCCGACGACCGGCTGCACGGCGGTGACCACAACATCCCGATCGTCACCCAGACCAATGCGCAGGCCGACGACCTGACACGCACACTGTCGGCCCGCTTCACCGGCAGCAACCGCACCATCGGTCGGCTCCACGCCTCGGACTACGTCGCCCCTGCGGACCTGAGCGCTGACCCGTCCGTCGTGTGCAGCAAGGACATCGGGGCGTTGACCGGCTGCTCGGTGGTCGTGGCCCCGGCCAAGAAGTGGGCCTTCGTCGACGCTGGCTCCTGGACATGGCCCTACGGGATCGTCGACGAGGTCTACCAGATGCGCAGCGACGGCCTGCTTGAGGTGGCCGACCTGTTCGATGGCCTGCTCGCCGTCGGCGACCCCGGCCAGCTCAACCCGTGGACGTCCGGTGACGAGAGCCTTGTCCGCGGCTACGACGGCACACCGCTCGCCTCCGCTGCGCACACCCTCCTGCGCAGCCACCCCACCACGGGAGTGGTCACCCTGCCGACCTCGTGGCGGCTCGCGCCGACCGCGGCGGCGGTCATCTCCGAGGCCTTCTACACCCAGCCGTTCACCGCCGCCAGCATGCCCGGCGCCCGCGCTCTGCAGCTGCGCTTGCCGGGCCGCGACAGCATCGACACCGCCCTGACGCACGCGGCCCAGACGGGGTGGACGCTGCTGGAGCTGCCCGAAGCCCACATGCCGACCGGCGACCCGCGCGCCGTAGACGCCCTCGTCGAACTCGTCACCCGCACCCTGACCGGTGGCGCGACCTGCCGTGACGAGCGCGGACGCATCTACCCCATCGCCGCCGAACACCTCGCCGTCGGAGTCGCGCACCGCGCGCAGCGCGACGCCGTCCGGTACGCCCTCGCGCCCGTGCTCACCGCGCTCGGCCTGCAGCCGGACGCCGTGACCGTCGACACGGCCAACCGGCTGCAGGGTCGCGAGTTCGAGATCGTTTTCGCCTGGCACCCGATGAGTGGCCGCCGCGACGCCACCGCCTTCCACATCGAAGCGGGCCGGCTGTGCGTGCTGCTGAGCCGGCACCGGCAGGCCTGTGTGCTGGTCACCCGCGGCGGACTGCGGCGCCAGCTGGAGACCTACCCGCAACCGGACAAGCTCTGGCTCGGCGAGCACCAGCCGACCGTCTCCGGGTGGGAGGCCACCCTCACCGTGCTCGACCACCTGCAGCCCCACCTGATCCGCGCGTGAGCTGCCTGCAGGCAGTTCGTGCTGAGCGGCTACCGGGCCTGCGGCCGCCAGGCCTTCCATTGGCTGACGCCGCGGAGAGCTGTCCGGTCAAGCGGGTGGGGGTATGAGCCCCCGTCACCGAAGGGACAGTGTTCGGGCGACCGCACTGCATGTAGTGTCCGCGCGCCTTGCAGCGGCAGTGCTGAACCTATCGGGGAGGATGCAATCCGTGACAACGCTTGAGGACATCCTGGGTCAGCTGTACGCCTCCGCGACCGATGAGCGGGACAAGGGCGACAAGTTCGAACGGCTGATGCTGCAGTTCTTCAAGACGGACCTTCAGTGGTTCGAGCGGTTCTCGGACGTCTGGATGTGGATGGACTGGCCCGGACGGAACGGGCGTCCCGACACCGGCATCGACCTCGTGGCCACAGACGCGGCGACCGGGGACACGGTCGCGATCCAGTGCAAGTTCTACGACCCGGCGACCACCATCTACAAGCAGCACATCGACTCATTCCTGTCGGCGTCCGGCAAGCACCCGTTCGCGCAGCGCCTGATCGTGACCACCACCGACAAGTGGGGGGCGAACGCCGAAGACGCCATCGAGAACCAGCAGATCCCGGTTCAGCGGCTGCGGTTCATGGACCTGGCCGAGTCCTCGATCGACTGGTCGCAGTTCGACCTGTCTACGCCCGAGGTCATGGCGCTCAAGGACAGGAAGAAGCTCCGCCCACACCAGCAGCTCGCGCTGGAGCGGGTCCGCAACGGCTTCGCCATCGAGGATCGCGGCAAGCTCATCATGGCCTGCGGCACCGGCAAGACCTTCACCTCGCTGAAGATCGCCGAGGACCTGGTCAAGCCCGGCGGCACAGTGCTGTTCCTGGTGCCGTCCATCTCCCTGCTCGCCCAGACCCTGCGCGAGTGGTCCATCGAGGTGGAGACCGACTTGCGCCCGTTCGCGGTGTGCTCGGACACCAAGGTCGGCAAGCGCACCCAGGCCCAGACGGACGAGGACATCCCGGTCGTCGATCTCGCCATTCCGGCCACCACCGACCCGAACCGTCTGTACGCCCAGCTGGCCGATCCCGCCGCGGGTGCGGACAAGCTCACCGTGATCTTCTCCACCTATCAGTCCATCGGCGTGGTCGCCGAGGCCCAGGGCCAAGGCCTGCCCGACTTCGACCTGGTGATCTGCGACGAGGCCCACCGCACCACCGGGGCGACCCTTGCCGGCGAGGACGAGTCGGCCTTCGTCCGTGTGCACGACAACGACTTCATCCGGGCCACCAAGCGCCTGTACATGACGGCCACTCCCCGCATCTACGACGACGCGTCCAAGGCCAAGGCGGGCCAGGCCCAAGCCGTCCTCGCCTCGATGGACGACGAGACCACATACGGCCAGGAGTTCCACCGCCTTGGCTTCGGCGAGGCCGTCAGCGCGGACCTGCTCACCGACTACAAGGTCCTCGTCCTGGCTGTGGACGAGAAGTCGGTCTCCCGCACCTTCCAGGTGCAGCTGGCTGACGAGAACTCCGAGCTCAAGCTCGACGACGTCGCCAAGATCGTCGGATGCTGGAACGGCCTTGCCAAACGGGGACAGCTCGAAGCCGGCTTCGCCGCGGACCCCTCACCGATGAGCCGGGCCGTGGCCTTCGCCCGCTCCATCAAGGACTCCCAGAAGTTCGCCGACCTGTTCAAGGGCATCGTCGCCGACTACCTCGTGCAATCGGGCATCACCGAGGACCCACGTAAGCAGGACAACCCCCTGCTGTGCGAGGTCGAGCACGTCGACGGCACCTTCAACATTCTGGCCCGCAACGAAAAGCTCGACTGGCTCAAGGCCGGCATCGGCGAGGGACAGTGCCGGGTCCTGTCCAACGCCCGATGCCTGTCGGAGGGCGTCGACGTCCCGGCGCTGGACGCGGTGATGTTCCTCAATCCGCGCAAGTCCGTCGTCGACGTCGTGCAGTCCGTGGGGCGGGTCATGCGTCGGGCCCCGGGCAAGCAGTACGGCTACATCATCCTGCCGATCGGCATCCCCTCGGGCATGCAGCCAGAGGATGCCCTCCGGGAGAACGACCGCTACGCCGTCGTCTGGGAGGTCCTCCAGGCCCTTCGCGCTCACGACGAGCGGTTCGACGCCATGGTCAACAAGATCGAGCTCAACCGCGCGCCCGATGACCGCATCCAGATCATCGGAGTCGGGGGCGGGGAGGACGATCCGGACGGCTCGAGCACGCCGACCTACGTCCAGGGTGAGTTCGCCTTTCCCGAACTGGGCGAATGGCGGGAAGCCATCTACGCCAAAATCGTCCAGAAGGTCGGCTCCCGGCGATACTGGGAAGACTGGGCCAAGGACATCGCTCAGATCGCGGAGAAGCACACGACACGCATCACCGCTCTCCTCGACGATCCCGACGTGCCGGTGCACGAGCAGTTCGACGCGTTCCTTACTGGCTTGCGGTGCAACCTCAACGACTCCATCACCCGGGCCGACGCCATCGACATGCTCGCCCAGCACCTGATCACTCGGCCGGTCTTCGACGCCCTGTTTGAGGGCTACTTCTTCACCGAGCACAATCCGGTTTCCCAGGTCATGCAGGCGATGCTCGACACCCTCGACCAGTACAACCTCGAGGCGGAGAACGAAACGCTCGACAAGTTCTACGAGTCCGTGCGTCTGCGCGCCGCCGGCATCAACAACGCCGAAGGAAAGCAGAGGATCGTTGCGGAACTGTACGAGAAGTTCTTCAAGACCGCCTTCCCGAAGGCGGCAGCGGCGCTAGGCATCGTCTACACGCCGGTCGAGATCGTCGATTTCATCATCCGCTCGGTCGATCATTTGCTCCGTGCCGAGTTCGGCGCCACCATCTCCGATGAGGACGTGCACGTACTCGACCCATTCACCGGCACGGGAACCTTCATCGTTCGACTCCTCCAGTCAGGCCTCATTGACCGCGACGCACTTCTGCGCAAGTACACCCAGGAGCTGCATGCCAACGAGATCCTCCTCCTTGCGTACTACATTGCCGCGATCAACATCGAGGCGACTTTCCACGGGCTGGTCGACGAGCATGCGTCGAATGCCGCATATGTCCCATTCGACGGCATCGTCCTGACGGACACGTTTCAGATGACCGAGGCTGGCGACACAATGGACGACCTGATGTTCCCAGTGAACAACGCCCGCGCCGAGGCCCAGAAGCAGTTGGCCATCCGCGTGATCGTCGGAAATCCGCCGTGGTCGGTTGGGCAGACGAACCAGAATGACAACAACGCCAACTTCAAGTACCCGACGCTCGATGCAAGGATCGAAGCGACCTACGCGGCATCGTCTAAGGCCGTGCTAAAGAGGAATCTCTACGATTCCTACATTCGAGCGATCCGCTGGGCGTCGGACCGAATCCAGGACGCCGGAATCATTGGCTTTGTGACGAATGGCGGCTTCCTGGACGCCAATGCCATGGATGGCCTGCGCAAGTCCCTCGCGGACGAGTTCACCTCGATCTATGTCTACAACCTGCGCGGCAACCAGCGCACCGCCGGTGAACTCTCGCGCAAGGAGGGGGGCAAGATATTCGGTACCGGGTCGCGGAACACCGTGGCGATCACCTTCCTGGTGAAGCACCCAGAACGCGCCGCTTCCGCCACCATCTACTACCGGGACATAGGCGATCTCCTCAGTAGGGAGGAAAAGCTCCAGATCGTGGCCCACAGCTCCATCGGCGCGGGGGACTGGACACCCATCAGCCCCAACGAGGCCGGGGACTGGATAAGTCAACGAACCGCGGACTTCGATGTCCACACTCCGTTGGGCGGACGGGAGGCGGTTGGACCGCGCATCTTCGATCAGGACTCCCTGGGCGTCAGCACCAATCGCGACGTGTGGACCTATGGATTCGGTCGGAATGTTGTCGCCCAGAAGGTCCAGCGCACCATCGACGCCTACAACCGTGCGCTCGGCGGGTGGGTGAAGACAGCTGCGGACGCGGACCCGCAAGACGTCATGGCGGAGGCGAACAAGGACGTCAGTTGGTCGCGCGGCCTTCGTCAGCGATTCGTCCGAGGAAGGAACCTCACGTACGGCGCGGATTGCATCACTCCGTCCCTCTATCGCCCATTCACGAGGATGGCTCTCTATCCAGGCGAGGGACTGGTCGAAGTCCCCGGGCGTACGCCCGGCTGGATGGGGCAACCTGACCGCCCCAACATCGCCTTGTGTGTGCTGCGACCGAACGAGCGGACTCCATTCTCGGTCCTCGCAACCGACCTCATTCCAAACCTTGCGCTCTTCATGGACCCGGCTCAGTGTTTCCCTCGGTGGATCTACGAGCCTGAAGAACCGACCCAGGATCAGGGCGGCTTTGACTTTGGCGACGGGGATGACGTGATCGTCGACGGCTATCGGCGCATCGATAACGTCACAAATGCCGCCCTAGACGAGTATCGGGCGGCGTACGACGCGGACGTCACGAAGGACGATATTTTCTACTACGTCTATGGCCTGCTGCACTCGTCGGACTACCGTGACACTTTCGTCGCGGACTTGAAGAAGATGCTTCCGCGCATCCCCAAGGTGTCCGACGTCGCAGACTTTCACGCCTTCGCCGCCGCGGGTCGTGAACTCGCAGCCCTCCACGTCAGATACGAGTCCGTCGACCCGTACCCGTTGACCATCACCGGGGAGCATCCCGCTGGGGCTGGTTCGGCAGATCTGTACGAGTGGTTCCGGGTGGAGAAGATGCGCTTCGCCGGCAACGGCGCTGCGAAGGACCGCTCGAGGCTGATCTACAACTCGAACGTCACCATCTCGGACATTCCTGACGCGGTACATGACTACAAGCTTGGCTCCCGGTCGGCGTTCGAGTGGATTCTGGACCGCTACCAGGTCAAGATCGACAAGCCGTCCGGAATCGTGAGCGATCCCAATGACTGGGCCCGGGAAGTCGGCAATCCCCGGTACATCCTGGACCTGTTGGGGCGCGTCGCTACCGTCAGCGTTGAGACCGTGCGCATCGTTCAAGGACTTCCGAAGCTGGAGTTGCCGTGAGGCGGAGGCGCGCCTAGCCGGCCTGATTGCCGACAGCGCGTCGGCAAGCGGAGCGCCCCCCGACGTCCCGGGCGAAGGGGCGGCGCTGCACGCCGACGCGGTCCTCGCCGTGACCAGATTGCGGCCGTCGGCGCCAGCCTCACCGGCTGTGTGCAGATCGACAACGTCCCGTCTCGGCCTCATCGTGCGAGACCGGCCTGCTCCGCGGCTCGTCGCCGCAAGGTTCCGCACTCGATCGGCAACGACGTCCGCCGGCCGGTCGACAGCTCACACAGGCACCGGCCGCTGTACCCATCGACCTGGGGGCGGCAGTACGTGACCGAGCGACCGGGCGGCGGCACCGGCCGGGCGCACGACCCGAACGTCCCGATTTCGGTAGGTGCTGCGGAGTTCATTGCGGTCTAGGACCCGGGGTCCCCTGACGCAAGCGAGTCGCGCAGAAGACTCTCTACCCGCGTCAGCGTCTCCTCATCGGCCGCGGCGAGCAGGCGCACCACCCTGCCGAACGTGGCGTCGCCGCCGCTCAGAGATGAGCGTAAGCGGTCCATCGCCTCGCCCACCGCCGCCATGGCGCGGACCGGGCCGTACGCATCGACTTGCGGCAGATTTTCGGCCAGCTTCGTCATGGCCTCGGCGACGACGACGGCGACGACGGCCGGATCCGCGTCGGTGCGCCGGTTCTGGCCTTTCACCTTCGCTTTGAACTCGAAGGCGACATCGCCCCCGATCTTCGGGTCGCGGATGAGCAGGTCGAACGGGCCATCGTCGGTCCACCGGATTCGGTCCTGCTCTTTCATGCACGCGAGCAGTGGACGCGCTGTCGCCACCGACGGGGCCTGCGCACCGCGCTCGATGCCGCGGACGAACGACACGTGCACGTCGGCCTGGTCGGCGAGCTGCTGAGGGCTAATCCCGCTGCGCTCGCGCAGGGCCTTCAGCAGCGCACCGAAGCGCTGATTGCCCTTCGTGCCGGCGGCGACCTGCCAGGGGCCCTCGATGGCCTGCTCCAGATCTCTCACGAGACAAGAGTACATGACCCTCTTGCCGTAGACGCGGACTCATGTCAAGGTCCCTGGACCCAGGTCTCACGGGGCGGGCAGCCGCCCCCGAAGGACCGCGATGGGCGGCGTTCATGTCATTTCACTCAGAGAGGGACCGGTAGTGAGCAGAGACCAGAAGTGGAACAACCGCAGCCAGGGACAGCGGATTCGCCGCAACAGAGAGGACATCACCGCCCTCGCCGACGGACTGGAAGGGCTGACCGGAGTCGTCGGCCAGCACGACCGTGACATGAGGTTCCAGAAGGCGAACTACAGGGATCTGGAGGCGCGGGTGGCGAAGTTGGAGCGCGAGCGGTCGCGGAAGTAGCGGCCTCGCCCGGGTGGGTGCCCGGCCGCGCTTCGGGACGCGCGCCCGCGCCGGACGGTGGATCGTCGACCTCGCCGGCGGGGGCCGCGGCGCGTGGCCTGACCGGGTACCGACGCGAGCCTCGCACACGGACGACTCCGGGAATCCCGTTCTCCACAGGCCGCTGCTCGATCGGGTCTGGTGGTGCCTACGGCGTCGGTCGGACTCGAGAGAGCTGACGGCGAGCCTGCGCGAGCCTGGCCTCCCGCTGACCACGGTGCCCGGGGAGGATCTGCGCGAGTTCGGCTGCGGCGTGGTCCAGCAGGCCCTCCGCGTGGTGCGAGATCCGGTCGACCTTCAACACCAGGGTGAAGCGTCCGAGGAGCACCTCGAACCGCCCTACCGCGGCCATTGACTCGGCCAGGCGCGGATCCCGTGGAACGGGAACGCCCAGCGGACGCTTGGCGGCCTGCTTGGGCCGAGGCGGGTGCTTCCGGGCCGGCGGCCCCTCCTGTGGCTCGCTGAGCGGCGGCCGTGCCGCCGACTTCCGCGAGGTGTCGTCGATCCGATGCCAGTCGTCGACGGCCCCGACGGCGCGGCGGGTGCGTGCCCGACGGCGCGTCACGGCACGTCCACGGTGCGGGCCTTACGCCGCACTTTCACGTCCGCGGCCACGGGTGGCAACGTCTGGCGTGCGGTTTCGCCCGCAGCGGTCAGGCGGACGCCAGACAGATCTGTGAGCCAGTGCATCCGGACCTCCTCGCTCGGGACGGCGACGTCACCCTGAAGATCGGCAGGGCTCAGGGGCGACGGCAGAGCAACCCCCCGGAAGAGGGGCCGGCGTGCGGCAGTGGGGCCTAGGCAACCTCTACGGCGGCGGCCAGGTCGTGGGCGCGTAGGTCCGCGGCGAGGTCGTCCGGTAGGGGGCCGTGCCAGCGGCGGACGGCTGTTGGTGGGGGGCTCGTGGTGTACGCGCCGGGTCCGACGGGGAGCCGGTGCTGGCTGCCGCCGACGGGATCTCCGGTCGGCGTGCTGCGCTGGAGGAGGAGCGTCTGGGATGCCCAGGCGGCGTAGACCGACCCGGCCGGTCCGGTCGCGACGACGGCGATCGGCTGGAGGTGGGCGATCCGGCTGAGCAGCCGCATCGCGGCGGGGTAGGGGTTGCGGGATGCCTCGACCCGCAGCAGGCGTGGGGCCACGCGCTGCAGGTCCTCGTCGCGGCGCAGCATCTCCTCCAGGACGCGGTCGGCGGCGCTGGAGGTGAGCAGGTGCTCGGCTGCGTCGACGATGGCGTCGACGGTGAGCAGACGACCGAGTCCGTTGGCGAGGTCGGCGGCGTAGTGACCGACTCGGGCGGGGTCGATGACCTCCGGGGTCAGGCCCGCGCGCAGCCGGCGACGCTCGAAGGCGGCGGCCGCCGGGTCGTCGGGCTCCTCCCAGTCATCGACGGCGCTGGCGAGGACGGCGAGCGAGACCAGGGTGGCGGCGGCTCGGGCCGCTTGGACGTCGTCGTCGCCGGCGGGCGCGTCGAGGAGGAGGTCGAGCACCGCGCCGACAGTGTCGGCGGCCCGTTCCCGGTCGGGCCACCCGTGGGCGGCAGCGACGATGAGGGTGAGGTCGAGCAGCGCCAGCAGCGCCACCGATCCCCAGTCTGCGGCCGCCGGGATGCGCCGGGTGATGGACCGGGCGAGCCGCCCGGCGGTGATCGGATCGGTGAGCAGGGTGCTGACCGGGTCGGTGGCGCGCTCAAGGGGGTCGAGCAGGCCGGTATCGACGTCGGGTTCTTCGTCGCCGAGCAGGTTGACGTCGTCGTCCTCGTCGTACTCGGAGACGGCGTCTCCGGGGTCGGCGACGGCGGCGCTGCCGTCGTCGGGGTCGGTGGTCTCTGCGGGGCGGTGAACTGGGCCGAGGGCCTGCGCGACGAGGGCGGAGCCGACGGCTCTTTCGGCGGTCCGGCGCCAGCGCAGCACCCCGGTGGGCGCAGTGGCGAAGTGGGAGGCGGCATCCGGGGGCCGGACGGCGGCGAGGGCGGCGAGCGCTTCGAACAGACGCTCGGAGAGCCGCGGGTCGGCGAGCACGCGGGGGAGGCCGGCGTCCTCGAGCGGACTGAGCGGGCCGGGTCGTGATGTGACGGCGTCGGGGTCGGTGGCCCGCACCGGCCCCAGGCGGGGTTGCCCCTCGGCCTCGGCCCAGCACAGGAGACCGGCGGCCAGGTCGGCGTCGGCCGTGAGCTGGTGCATCCGGTCGGTCTCGGTGTCGGTGGGGTCTGGGGTGAGGGGCCAGCGGTGGCCATCGCGGGTGCTGAGGGTCCATCCGGTGGCGGGCCCGTTCACGACCAGGGTGACCTGGACGAGGGTCTGGTCGAGGAGGACCCGCAGCAGACGGGGGGCCGAGGCGTCGCGCTCTGGTGGTGGCGGCGCGTCGGTGAGCTGCTCTTGGACAGCGTCCGTATCGGACAGCGGCTCGCCGAGGTCGGGAGTGAGGTCCGCCTCGGCGGGCAGGTCACTCAGCAGCGCCAGCTCGCAGTTGCCGTGCCGCTGCCCGGTGGTGCGCAGCAGCGCGGCGGCGGTGATGTTCGCGCTGCCGGTCAGCGCGTGACGGCCGCGGTCGTCGTCCCACTGGATGAGCTTGCCGTGGAAGTACCGCCCTCCGGCGTCGATGGGACGGATGTCGGCGCCGTCCCGGCCCGCCCAGGCGGTGAGGGTGGCGGCGTCTGCCTGGGCGTTGTCGGTGAGCGCGAGCGTGGCGGTGCGCGGGTCGAGGTGATCGGTGAGCCGGTGCAGGGCCTGAGCCCGCTCGTCGAGGAAAGGGCTGGCCACCGTCATGTGGGTGACCGGCCCGATCGGTGCAGGGAGTTGGTCGATCAGCGGAGTGCGCAGGTTGTGCAGCAGGCGCGGCCCGGCCGTGGTGGCCGGGTGGGCGGTGAGGGCGGCGGCGACCGCGGCGAGCCGGTCGCGGCCGAAGTCGTCGATCCAGAGCAGCGGCGGCAGGTCGGTCAGCCAGCCTGCGAGGTCGTGGAAGGTGGTGGGCCAGTCGTCGACGTCGGCGGCGAGGGTGGTCCACAGCTCCCCGTTGTGGTGCCAGCCGCTGGTGCTGGCGTTGCCGGAGCCGATGGCGACCAGGGCCCGGTCGGCTCCGGCGATGACGAGCAGCTTGGGGTGGAACTCACCGTCCGAGCGGCAGCGGACGGGAACGTCGGTGTAGTGCACGCCCGCGTACTGGACGGCGTCGGCGGGCACTTGGTCGGCGGCGATGTCGTGCACGACGGTGACGCGGGCGCCGGCGGCCCGGGCCTCGGGCAGGCCGATGCGCTCGAAGAAGCGCAGGTCGGCGTTGTAGGTGACGACGAGGACCTCGACGGCGGGGAGGACGACTCGAGACCGCAGCAGCGCCGGTGGGGCGTTGCCGGCGGCGAGCGCTTCTAGCGGCGGGCGGGTCATGCGGCCCACCGCTGCCGGGCCGGGGAACCCCAGGTGAGGATGTCGTCGTCCAGCGTGAGGTACCCCAGCTCCTCCAGCAGCTGCCGGAGCCGCTCGAGACGCAGGCCGGGCTGGGCGCTGCCCTCGGCGCCGGCCAGGAACAGGATGTCGCCGACGCGCCGCAGCCGGGTGGGGATCCGCAGTCGGCCGCCCTCCCACCGGATGCGCGCCTGGCTGATCTTCTCTGCCTGGCGCAGGAGCAGGTCGGTGAGGTCATGGGCGAGCTGGGACAGACGGATGTTGGCGCGCTCGGCCAGCCAGTCGCTAAAGACGGGAGGGGACAGCTCGCCGTGCTCCAGGAAGGATCGACGGGCCGGGCCGTCGATCTCGGGCAGCCGACGGGCTCCGAGGGCGACGACCTGCAGGTAGTCCCACGGTTCCCAGCTGTCGCTGTTCGCCCCGTCGGGGTGCAACAGGGCGCTCTCCACGTCGAGCAGCCGGGGACCTTCCCGATGCGCCGGCAGCCGCTGCAGCATGTCGGCCGCGGTGTAGTCCGCGCCACCGCCGGACACGAGGGCGTCGGCGAGAGCGTCGGCCAGGTCCACGCTGGACCGCGGCTGCTCGGCGAGCTGCTCGGTGAGCCACCACCAGAGCCAGCGCCAAGCGGTCACGCTGGCGTTGCGCAACAGCGCGCCGCGCCACTGCAGCGCCCAGTCGGTGAGCTCGGGACCGAGCAGCGCCGTGAGCTCGTCGGTCGATCGGTAGCACAGAGTGGCCATCGCACCGGCTGGCGTCGTCCCGGCGGGCTGACCGTCGAATGCGTGCAGGAGGAGTTGGGCGCTGGCGGCGGTGCGGCGTCGTGCGCGACGGATAGGTGCGGGAAGGCCTCGGCCCTGGCCTTCGTGGTCGGCGTCGAGGAGGACCTGGTCAAGCAGCGTGAACTCCGAGCCGCCGCGCACCTGGCACAGGCACGTCACGGGAAGGAGTGCGTCGATGGCAGCCAGGTCGAGCCGGTCCTGCTCGGCGGCGGCGAGGATGGAGGTCACCCCGGTCAGCTGGGACAGCGGCAGCCGCACTGGTCCGGGCAGCACCGTGCCGTTGCGGGGGTCGAGCAGCCCGGCTTCGATCTCGGCTCCCCGGTACGCGGCGAAGAAGCCGTTGCGTGCGCGGGAGTAGGAGCGTGACAGGGCAGCGAGGTCGAGGAGACCGGCGTCGAGGGCCGGCTCGACGGCCCGCGCGGCGTGCGGATCGCGGTAGGGCGGCGCGGTGTCGTGCTGCTCGGGCTGGGTGCTGGCGTGGCGGAGTGTGACTGCTGCTTGCACCACTTCGGCGCGCCTGATCCGGGTCCGGGTGGCCTCCATGGCTGCCTCGTCGCCGGCGTTCGCCGGGTTGGTGGCGGCGAGAGCGGCGTGGAGCAAGTAGTACCGCGCGTGTGCTGTACCGCTGTTGACCAGCGGCACGAGCCGGCTGGCGTTCGTCAGCGTGGCCGTTTCGACGCCGAGCGGGAAGCGGCCTGCGTCGACCAGGGGCTCCGCGTCGGTGCTCCAGGCGGGACCGAGAACGAGGCGTGCCATCGGGTCAGCGTTGCCTGGGCGGTGCAGCGGCGCCACCGCGGAGGAAGCCCGCCCGGTCATGGCGACGGTCGAGGCGCTGGAATCGTGTCTGAGGGAGCCCCTCGGCCGCGTCGACCGTGCGCGTTGACGAAGCCCTGTTCGGGAGCTCCCGGCAGGGGTTTGCGTGCAGCCCTTGGACCGCGTTCGCACGGTCGCCGGTGGCCTACCGATCCTGGGCCTCCCCGCTGACTCGCGGCACCATCCGCCGATTGCACGCTGGCCGGTGCGGCGGACCGTCGACGGTCAACAGACGGCTGGCACGCGAGTGAGGTGGACCATGTGGGTGATCGTTCGACAGGAGGACTGGATCGGCGGAGAGGACGTCACCGCGGTGGTGGGCCCGTTCCCGACCGAGGCCGAGGGGCGCGCGTCACTGGAGGCGATGACCCGCTGAACTACGAACTGGGACTCGCCAACGCCGCCGTCCTGACCGGCAACCCGGTCGACACGGCCAAGCTGCCGAGCCTGAATCCCGCCGTCGAGGAGGCCTGCGCACCGCTGCGCTGACAGGCTCGCGGCGCGGCGGGGTGATGCGGGTCTCAGCCAAGTAGGGCTGGGGTGTAGTGCTCCAGGAGCAGCCGTGTCAGCTGTTCCCCGCGGGTGGTGACGGCGCGCAGGTCCTCGCTGCTCATGGCCTTGAAGTTGGTCGGATAGTCGTTCACGCGCTGCAGGGGAATGAGCCCTGGGGCGGGCATGGGCAGCTTGTCGTCCCGCTGGCCGAGGTACGCGTGCACGACGCCCTGGAACCGCCCGCGGCCTACCTCGGTGTGCAGCCGTCCCCGGGTCCCATCTTGGGTTCTGCGGTAGGAGATGTCGAAGCTGCGCTTGAGCCGGAACGGCAACACCCGGGCGTTGGACTCGCCCGGCTCCTGGCGGCCGGCGTCGGACGCGATCACGTAGTCGACCGGGTAGACGTGGCGCGTGAACGATCGGTCGCGGCCCGACTCGAGCACCGACAACCCCAGGTTGTCGTAGACACCCCCGTCGGTCAGCGCGACCCGATGGCGCTGGGTCTGCCCGTCGCGCTCGAAGGTGTAAGTCCTCCGGACCGCCGGTAGCAGCAGGGGGAAGGCGGCGCTGGCCGCGACGGCCTCCGCAACGCGGATCGGCTCCACGATCCGCCCGTACATCCAGCCGGAGCTGCCGCTACTGCCGAAGCGGACCGCCCGGCCCGTGATCAGGTCGGTGGCCGAGAGCACGGTCGCCAGTCCCGGGTGGGTGACGTCGGACAAGTGGCGGTCGCCGAAGGCCCGGTTGGCGAGCGCGGCGGCGAGCACATCGGTGCGGTTCCGACTGGCCCGTTCCCGGCCTCGGGGGGCGGCGGCTGCTACAAGATCGCCGGCCCTGCGGATGAGGCGCCCAGGAGCCACGGTGCCTGTGGCGAGGCGTAGCTGCAGACCCCGCCGCAGGAGGGTCACGACCTGCTCGTCGAACTCGTCGAACCGTGCGGGCCCGTAGGCCCACAACGCGGCCAGCAGGCTTCCGCCGCTGATGCCGCTGACGACGGTGACCTTGGGCAGGACACCGGCGTCGTGCAGCGCGCGCAGGCAGCCGAGGCCAAACGCGGTGGCGCGGAAACCCCCGCCGGACAGGGCGAGGCCGACTCGGGTGGGGGGCGTCATCGGAGGCCACCGCGCCAGCGTCGCCACCACGGCACCCCGGCCGGGCCGATGGGCTCGCCGGCGAGGAAGTACCGGCCCGGCGGGCGCGCGGGCTGCGGGGGCGGCGAGCCTCGCCGGTCGTGCCGATCGACGACCCGCGCGTAGAGCTGCGGAGGCGGCGTCAGCTCGGATGCCTCGAGCCAGGTGGTCCAGGCGGGGTCCGGGCCTCCGGCGATGAGCATGAGGCAGCGCGGAGGTCCACCGAGGACCGGAGTGACCAGGTTGGCCATCCCCGCCTCGTCAGTGGAGCTGGGTGCGGCGGGTCCGCCGGGGTGGGTGTGCCACATGCCGGCGAACGAGGTGACCCCGCCGGTGCTGCGCGTGTGGTGGTCGACCAGGTCCTGGGAGCCGTCGACGCCGTGCTCGAAGTGGGTCGCGGCGCAGAGGCTGTCAGGGGTGGGTGGCGTGGCGACGTCGATGAACGCCACCCCCGCTGCCTCGTCGATCTCGCCGAGCAGCATGCCGCCCGTCTCCACTCGGGCACCTCGCATTCGGGCTCCGCGGCGGGCCTCCGCGCGGAGGGTCGCGAGGGCGGTGCGGCTGAGCCGCACCTGGAAGGCGCCGTCGGCGCTCGTCACGACATGGTCGTTGGGCCACCCGACCCATGTCGTCCCCGTCCGACGCTGCGCCTCGTCGTCGGTGGGCTCGAGGCGGACGGCCGCGGCGGCCATCGGCAGCGACGGCGCACCCGGCAGCCTGTCGGTGAGGGCGTCCAGACCGGCGCTGAGCAGGCTGGCAGCGAGAGCAGTCGCTTCAGCGTGCGAGCCGGTGAAGGTCGGGGCCGAGCAGCCGGGCTCGGGCAGGAACACGTCCGACCGTGGCGTGCGCGGGTACAAATCGCTCGCGATGTCGGCGAGCGGAGCCGCCTGCGGGCCGCGTGCGGCGATGCCGAGCCGGCGCAGGACGTCGGAGCCGCCGCTGGCGGTGCCCGCCCGGGACACCGTGACGATGCCGCGCCGGGCCTGATGTCCGACCACAAGCGTCAGCTGCGCCGGCCGCGCGGTCTTGTTCGTCGCGCGCTGGCGTTCCAGGGCGCTGCGGACCCCGGAGTCAGCCGTGGCGTCGATGACGAGATCGAACGGCTCGTCGCCCTCGCTGTGCAGCCGGGACGCGACGCTGACGGCGTCCGGCGTCGCGCCCTCGATCCGCGCGCCGCGGGCGCTGCGGCGCAGGCGGCTGGCGAGAACGAGCGCCTTGGCTTCACCGATGTCGGCGTCGTCGTACGGCTGCCGAACGAGGATGCCGGGCGTCACGATGCCGTTGTCGACGAGCTGCACGTCCCGCGCTCCGGCGCGGACGACGGCTTCGGCGACCGGGGCGCCGAGCGCGCCACAGCCGAGGACGAGGATCCGCTTCCCGCGCAGCCAGGTCGCCGCGCTGGCGGTGTCCCGGCGACGGGTCGTCTCGGCGCGGTCCTCGAACACGCGGGCCCACCGCACCGAGGAGTCGTTCAGCCAGTCCCGCCCGATCTCGGTAGCGCGGGCGCGGATCTCATCGAAGCGCTCCGACTTCTCCGCCATGAGGTCGCCGATCAAGTCGGTGACCTGCCCGCTGAGGGCGTCGAGGCGCCAGGCGACGAGATGGGCGACGCGCGTGCCGTCGACCTCGCGGGAGGGTGTCCCGACGATCACCAGCTGCGGCACGCCCCCGGGTCCCTGCGGCCACGCCTCACCCTTGGAGGGGGCGGGGATGCCGCGCGCCTTGGCGACCATCACGTTGCCGTAGGCGACGGTGCCCATGAGCTCCAGTAGCTGCTCGGCGGACAGGCCCTGATCCGCCAGCCCGCTGAGCAGCTCGGCGCCCTTCGTGGGGTACTCGAAGCCGATGTCGGCGGTCAGCATCACCGCCGCCGCAGCGACCAGGTGCAGACCTTTCGGCCCCTTCGGGGTGCTGCCGGCTGCGACGCGCTGCCAGTACTCGGCGGCGCTCATCCAGTCGACGACGTCGAGCCGCTCCCCGTCTTGGGTGCACAGCGCGACCAGCGTCGTCGGCCCGCCCGACGGGGAGCTGCTCCACGGCACCAGGTTGCCCAGGTCGGCCCGCACGACCAGACGGCCGGAGTCCTTCGAGCCGTAGGCGACCGGTGGGTGTACCGGCACGCCGTCCGTGTCGAGGGTGCCCGCCGCTGCCCGCTCGAGCCACAGCAGCAACCGTTCGATCAGCCCGCGCATGCCGTCGCTCGGCACCCATTCGGTGGACGGTGCCGCGTAGAGGCACAGCAGGCGCCCCCACTGGACGTGGGGCGTGCCGGACCAGCGACGGTGCCGCACCGACACAGAGGGTGGGGCGAACGGGAAGGTCCCGTTGATGACGACGACGAAGCTCTCCCGCTCCCGCAGGCGGATCCCTGGGCCGGGCGCCCAACCGTCCAGCGGGACGGACAGCGAGATCTCCAGCCGTTGGGAAGCCTGGTTGAACACGACGTTGAGGACCTGCAGGCCGTCGTCGCCGTCGGCGAGGGCTCGAAGTTGCTGAACGGCCAGCCGCTGACCGTCGCTCCACGCGGCCTCGTCGGTCACGGGCGGCCAAAGCCGACGACCCCGGACGGGGCCGTCGTACCGCCCCGCTGCTCGCGGACGGCGTCACGCACGCGATCGGCCCCACCGGACTGCGCCGGCGGAACGGTGCCCCCCTGCCAGCGCTCGGCGCCGTAGCGGGCGGCCGCGGCGGCGATCTGGCCGAGGCGGTTCGGCCGGGACCCGAACGCCTTCTCCACACTCCGTGCCGACGCATCGATCACCTGCGGCTCGAGCAGGCGGAGCCCGGTGGCGTCGACCTCGAAGACGACCGGTGCGGGCGCGCTCTCCGAGCCGTGCTCCATGGTGCAGAGGAACTCGTCGGCGATCTCCTTGTAGCGGTCCGCCGCGGCGCGGTGCGGCGGGTTGGCGCCGACGAGGTCCTTCGACGGCACCGGCGTGCTGCTGCTCACGATGCGCGATGGGACGTTCCCGTTCACCTCGATCTGGTCGAGGACGTCCTGCTGGAGCTCGCCGTCGACGTACATCACGTACTTGCTGCAGTGGTGAGGCGCGAGGAGAACATCCCACTCCAGGCGGTCCGTACGTCCGGCCCAGGTGCTGTAGTTGAAGATCTTGATGATGGTCTCGTAGGCCAGGTCGCCGAACAGCAGGAACTTCGCCGTGCCGTCGCCGTCGGTCAGGGTCACCTGCATGGCGACGGAGGTGGTGTTCCGGTCTGCGGCGCAGTCGCCCTTGAACGGAGCGTGCAGGAACGCCTCGAACCGACCGGTGCAGTCGGTGCCGTCCAGAACGGCCACGGCCTCCCCGGGGTAGGACCGGTAGTTGCGGGGCAGGTCCGCGTAGCCGTGCAGATCGCCGTCATCGTCGGCGCCGATGATCCGAACCCGGTCGCCGCTGACGGGCTCTGCACCCTTCGCGATCGCGTCCCGGGTCGCCGTGACCCGGCGCTCTGCCTCCTCGTGGAAGGCCCGCGCCGACTCGCAGATCACCGCGTCCTCGTCCTCGAGCTCGCGCCACAGCCGGGGCGTCGCCCAGAGCTCGCCGATCGTGACCTCGGACAGCAGGTCCTGGAACCCGCGGCAGTGGTCCAGGTCCGCGTGCGTGAGCACGAAGACGGCCAGGTAGGGACGACCGGCCCGCTGAGGGAGCGCCTCGATGATGCGATCTACGACCGCGGTCTCCGGTGTGTCGTCCTGGTCGGCCTTCGCCAGGTCGTGCAGGTCGACCTGCACGACGATCTCGTCGTCCACCACGATCGTCGTGCTGTCGCCGGTGCCGACCGGCCAGAACACGACACCGCGCTGGGTCAGCATCTCCGTCATCTGGGTCCCCCGTGAGCTCGGCCGACCGTGCTCACCTACATCGGTGCCCACGCCGTCGGGATTGGTCCTGCTCAGCGTAGGCAGGGGGTACGACAGAACTGGGGGCTTCGCGGAGCCGTCGTCGGTCCGCCGGCCGAGGCGTCGTCGGGAGTGTCCTTCGCGGGAGCGCGAGTGTCCGTCGCCGGAGGCCCGCTGCCGGGGCAGTGTCCGGCCGGGGAGTTAGGACACTTCCACCGGAATCCGCGGGGAGGCCCGTTCGCCACTCCCGCCGATCTGTTGACAGCGTTCAACACCGGACCGGTCTCCATGAGTGGTGCTGCCGACACGGGGTGCCTAGCTGCCGCGACACCTAGCCGACCACATCCTCGGCGTCGAACTGCGACAGGCCCACCGGTGAACCGGTGGGCCTGTCGCAGCTGTCGTCGCTACTCTTCGTCATGCACGGGGCGCTCGAACAGCTCCTGCTTGAGCTTGGCTAGCTCGTCGAGCCGCTCCTTGAGGTAGTGGTCGGTGGTGCTGCCGCCGTCGTGGGCGAGGTGCAGCTTGGCGGCCTGTTGGTCGGCGGCGCGGTACACGATGCGCCCGCTCGTATGCCTGACATCGTGGCAGCGGAGCTCGATGCGCTCCGTCCAGGGCAGGTTGCGGCGGATGCGGGTGAACAGGTTCTCGATGCGCTTGCGGGTGATGGGTCGGACCTCCCGGGACACGAAGTTCCCGTCGGCGTCGAAGGTGTCGACCGGCCGGGCGTAGAACACCGGCGAGGCGTCGGTGAGTGCCGGGAGGCCGTGCCGGCGCTCCACGGGCGTCGCGTCCGGCGGGGCGGCCACCCGCGGCCCACGGGCGAAGGCGTGCGTGAGCAGGTCGCGCATGTGCGTGGGGGTGGTGGGCCGATACCGCCACGTCTGCTTCTTCTGGTCCCAGTAGCTGATGCGACGGCCTTCGACGTCCAGGCCGCCGCAGGTGGTGTCCAGCAGCGCGCCGCGCCGCACGGCCTGAATGAGCAGGTGACGGAGGATGAGCCCGTCCAGGGTGGGGTCCTGCCCGGTGCTGACGGCGACCCCGTAGACCTCGAGGAACTCCTCTTCGGTCAGTGAACGGGCACCGGCTTCCTGCCGTGGTGGCAGCTTCAGCTTCGTGGCGGGGTTGGCCTTGACCTTGTCCTCGTCGCCCAGCCACCCGAACATCCAGCGGCTGGCCTGCAGGAACTGCTCGCGGGCCCCGCGGCCATCGCTGCGCAGCAGCGGGCGGCCCGCCTGCGCTCGCTTGACGTTGCGCGCGACGGTGCGCTTGAGGCCCCGCCGTTGGGCCCACCAGGCGGCGTCGGCCAGCGTGCTGCGTGCCACCTTCTTGACCGGCATGTCCGGCACCCCGGTGTAGCGCTCGGCGCAGTCGGTGTGCAGCTCGTCGTCGGACATGGCGCAGGCGTCTGCGTGCCCGTCGCCACCGCCCGGGCACGGGCAGGGGCCCACCGCGCACGCCGGGCACGGGCAGGGGCACATGTCCGGCAGTCCGTCGACGAGCAGCTGCAGGTAGGGCGCCCAGGTCTTCTCGCTGCGCGGTAGGTCCTGGCGCATGGCCGTCACGGCGTCGGCGACGGCCTGCCGGACGGTGTAGGCGTTCTTCGGCGTAGCGAGCGGCGGGAGCATGGCCTCGACGTCGAGGGGGTCGAAGCCCTGCGCGATGAGGCTGGCCCGCATCGCGTCGCGGGTGGCAGCGGTCTGGTCGAGGGACTTCCCGGCCTTCTTGCTGCCCTTGGCCGGCCGCTCGGCGTCGCGTCGGGTGGCGCGGTTGTCGGTCGGCTCGGCGTCGGGCCGGTCGCTGTTGCGTGCGGTGGGGGTGGTGGTCATCGGGTCTCTCCTGCGTTGCGGCGGCACCGGTCGTGCCGCAGGCACCCGGGAAGGTGCCGGTCAGCCGACGATGCGCAGTCGCCCGCCGGAGACGGTCGCGGGGCCGGTATCCGCGCCGGTCACGGCCGGGCCGACGGCGTCGTCCAGGGGGCGGGCGGTGTTGTCGGAGGCGGCAGCGGCGGGACGACGGAGACCGTCGAGCAGTGCGGTGATGCCCTCGGTGAGGCGGCTGGCTGCGGTGAGAGTGATCGTGCGCCGGTCGGGGTCGACTACGGCAAGCACGTCGGCCCCGTCCGGGATGCCGGCGTCGGCCCGGACTCCGGTGGTCACGGTGAGCCGGCCGCGGGCGTCCAGCGGTAGCGCGACGGTCGCGAAGCCCGGCCGGGGCTGCGCCGTGCTCCCGGGGAGGTACACGGTGACCAGCGCGCCGTCCCGCTCGGCGGGGAGCTTGGTGGCGGTTCCGGCGTCGACCGGCAGTTGCAGCCGGCCCTTGCTGTCCAGGGCGCGTAGGACGGTTGTGCTGCGGGCGGCGGCCATGCCGGCGGGCAGCGCCCAGATGCCGGACAGGTCCACCTGCGCGCGACCGCCGTTCTCTCTCGCGCCGGAGGTGACGGCGGCCAGGGTGAGGGCGTCCTCCGGTGGTCGTTCGCCGGCGCCGCTGAGCAGCTCACCGAGGCCGGTCCAGGAGGAGGGAACGCCGGTCAGGGCGGGGGAGGCCTGTCGCCCGGGGGCGTCCGACGCGCTCGTGCGGCCGGCGTCGGAACGCGAGGATGGGCGGGGGACAGCGGGGGAGGAGCGCGCGGCGGCGCGTCGGCGGACGACCGGGGCGGCCGGGGGAGCGGAGTTGGGCATGGACCGACCGGTCCGCGGTGCCCCGCGCTGGGCACTCGCGGCCAGCAGTCGCTGGACGACGGCGGCGTCGTCGAAGCCGTGGTCGGCCGCGGAATCGCGATGGATCTCGGCCTGTGCCGGCGGGATGGTTGCCGTGCCCGGGACGTCCGGGACCATGCCCATTGGTTGCTCTACGGGGGCCTGCTGTAGGCCTGGGAGGTGGGGAGATTCCCACTTCGTGGTGTCCGAGGGGGGACTTGAACCCCCACGCCCGATAAAGGGCACTAGCACCTCAAGCTAGCGCGTCTGCCATTCCGCCACCCGGACGAGTGCGTGGAGAAGACTACCTGACCGCAGGGACCGGATCACGCACCCCCCGGCGGCCCGGTCGCGGTTCAGACGGCGGCCAGCGCAACCCGCCCGCGCCCGGCCCGCTTCGCGTCGTAGAGGGCCGCGTCGGCCGCGGTGTAGAGCCCCCGTCGGTCCCGGGAGTGCTGCGGCACGTGGGCCACGCCGAGGCTGATCGACAGCGGCAGCTGGGTGCCGTCGCTGAGCACCAGCGGCTCGGATCGGACTGCGTGCAGCAGCTCCTCGGCGCGCCGCACGGCGACGGCGCGGTCGCAGCCGGGGAGCAGGACGGCGAGCTCGTCCCCGCCCAGCCGGGACAGCACGGCGTCGTGGATGCGGATGTGACCGCGCAGCACAGCGGCGAGGTGCACCAGGACGTCGTCGCCGACCGGGTGGCCGTGGTTGTCGTTGATCGCCTTGAAGCAGTCGACGTCGATCAGCACCAGGGCCGTCCCCCGGGGCACCGACCGGCTGAGCGACCGCTCGAGCGCCTCGTCGAAGGCGCGCCGGGTCGCCAGCCCGGTCAGGGCGTCGACGGTGAGCTGGCGCTGCAGGGCGTCGACCAGCACTTCCTGGGTGCGGTTGGCCCGCACGAGGAGCGCGGCCATGGCGACCAGCAGGGCGCCGAAGAAGAAGAAGTCGGCCAGCGCGGCAGCGGGGGACAGCAGCACCAGCAGGGTGAGCAGCTCGGCGGCCAGCGCGCTCGCGGTCACCAGCACCACCGCCGGGGTCCGCAGGTGGACGGCCGTCCAGAGCACCGGGAACGCGTAGAACGCCTGGGCGCCGGCTGTCGTGTCCGACGTCAGCAGGTTCAGCGAGCCGGTGAGCGCCACCCCGGCCAGGGCCAGCGCGAGGAAGCCGTTCGCCCGGTCGATGCGCTCCGGCGGCAGCGCCCGGCAGGCCGCCGCCGCGCCCAGCAATGCGGCCAGGCCCACCCAGTGCACGACCTGCGCCGCGGCGCCGCCGTCCGATTCGTACAACACCGGCAGGACGAACAGGACCGCCGCGCTGACCACCAGCAGGACCGAGCCGTTGGCGGCGGCGGCTCGGGGTTCACGGGCGCCGAAAGGGCGCATCGTCCTCACGGCCGATCCATCGACCCGGGGATTCGGACGGTGGAGTACCGCATCACTCGCTCGGGTGAGCACCGTCGAGGTGGCACGATCGCGACCATGGCCGACACCCCCGCCCCGCTGGCCGGCGCCCAGGCCGAGGTGGCCGAGCTGCTCAGCGACCTTATCCGGATCGACACCACCAACACCGGCAGCACGTCGACCAGCGCGGGGGAGCGGACCGCCGCCGAGTGGGTCGCCGGCAAGCTCGACGAGGTCGGGATCAGCAGCGTCATCCACGAGTCCGAGCGGGGCCGGGCCAGCCTGGTCGCCCGCATCCCGGGCGCCGACCGCAGCCGCCCGGCCCTGCTCGTGCACGGCCACCTCGACGTCGTGCCCGCCGACCCCGCCGAGTGGAGCGTGCACCCGTTCTCCGGCGAGGAGCGGGACGGCTACATCTGGGGCCGCGGCGCGGTCGACATGAAGGACATGGACGCCATGGTGCTGGCGCTGGTGCGTGACTGGGCGCGCACCGGCGTCCAGCCGTCGCGCGACATCGTGCTCGCCTTGGTCGCCGACGAGGAGGCCGGCGGGAAGCTCGGCGCGCACTTCCTGGTCGACGAGCACCCCGACCTGTTCGAGGGGTGCACCGAGGCGATCAGCGAGGTCGGCGGCTTCAGCATCACCGTCCACGACGACCTGCGCCTCTACCTGGTGCAGACCGCCGAGAAGGGCCTGGCGTGGATGCGGCTGACCGCCGCGGGGAAGCCAGGCCACGGCTCGATGCTGCACGAGGACAACGCCGTCACCCGGCTGTGCGAGGCGGTCGCCCGCGTCGGCGCCCACCGGTTCCCGATCACCCTCACCCCGCCGATGCGCCAGTTCATCGCCGCGGTCGAGGACGCCTACGGCATCGAGGTCGACCTCGCCGAGCCCGAGCTCGCGCTGGCCCGGCTCGGCAGCATCAGCCGGATGATCGGCGCCGCGCTGCGCAACACCGCCAACCCCACGATGCTCGACGCCGGCTACAAGGCCAACGTCATCCCCGGGACGGCGAGCGCCACCGTGGACGGCCGCTTCCTCTACGGGCAGGAGGAGGAGTTCGAGCGCCAGCTCGCCGCGCTGATCGGTGAAGGGGTGCAGCGCGAGTGGCTGGTGCACGACCAGGCGGTGGAGACGACGTTCGACGGCCCGCTGGTCGACCAGATGATCGCGGCGCTCAAGGCGGAGGACGACGGCGCCCGGCCGGTGCCGTTCACCATGAGCGGCGGCACCGACGCCAAGAGCTTTCAGCGCCTGGGCATGCGCTGCTTCGGGTTCTCCCCGCTGAGGCTGCCGGCCGACCTGGACTTCGCCTCGCTGTTCCACGGCATCGACGAGCGGGTGCCGGTCGAGTCCCTCCGGTTCGGCGTCCGGGCGCTCGACCGCTTCCTGCGCAACGCATGATGTGATGCGGGGGTGACCTCTCCCACACCCCGCCCCGGTTCCGTCGCCCTCATCACCGGAGGGACCGGCGGCTTCGGCCGCGCCCTCGCCACCAAGCTGCGCGAGCGCGAGGTCACCGTCGTCCTCGCCGACCTCGGCAGCGAGCGCAACCGCCAGGTCGCGGCCGACCTCGGGTGCGAGTTCGCCGTCCTCGACGTCACCGACCGCGCGGCCAACGAGGAGCTCGTCGCCCGGATCGAGGCCGACCACGGCCGGCTGGACGCCGCCTACCTCAACGCCGGCATCTCCGCGGCCAAGAGCGACGACGTCCTCGACCTCGACGAGTTCATGCGGGTGGTCGACGTCGACCTGTTCGGCGTCGTCTACGGCGTGGCCGCGGCCCGCCCGGCGATCAAGCGCGCCGGGGGCGGCGCCATGGTGGTCACCGCGTCGCTGGCCGGCCTCTCGCCCATGGCGACCGACCCGGGCTACAGCGTCGCCAAGGGGGGCGCCATCGCCTTCGTCCGCTCCATGGCGCCGCGGCTGGCGGCCGAGGGGACGACGATCTCGGCGATCTGCCCCGGGTTCGCCGACACCGCGATCATCGACCGGATCCGCGACCAGTTCACCGCTGCCGGCTTCCCGGTGCTCACCGCCGAGGAGGTGGCCGACGCGATGGTCATGGCCTGGGGCTCGGCCGAGCCCGGCGCGGCCTACGTGATCCAGCCCGGCGTCGGCACGGTGCCCTACAAGTTCAAGGGCGTGCCCAGCGCCAGGACGACGGCGGGCGAGACCGCCGTCGTGCCCGAGGCGCTGCGCCCGCCGTCGATGCGCTGAGTCAGTCCTGCCGGCAGGAGTACAGGAACGCCGGCGGCACGTTCCACGGGGTGATCCGCCACCGCACCGTGGTGAACCGCTTCCGGAGCTCGGGCAGCAGCAGCGGCGAGTACTGGATGACCACGGTGGTGCCGCCCGGCGCCATCGCCCGGGGGACCACGTCCAGGATCCGTCGCCGCAGGCCCGGCTCCAGCGAGGTGTAGGGCAACGCGGAGACGACGACGTCGGCGCGCGCGTCACCGAGGTGGGCCTCGAGGTTCTCCGCGGAGTCGCAGACAACCTGCACGCGGGGGTCGTCGAACCGCTCGTCCAGCAGCTTGGCCAGGCGGGGGTCGATCTCGAAGGTGATCAGCCGCGCGCCGGGGCGCAGCCGGGCCAGGATCTCCTGGGTCTGCGCCCCGGTGCCGGCGCCCAGCTCGACCACCAGCTCGGCTCCCGGCACGTCGGCCATGTCCAGCATGTCGCGCACCGCCGCACGCGAGGTGGGGAGCACCGCCCCCACCTGCCGCGGGTGGGCGAGGAACGCGCCGAGGAAGCGCAACCGGTCTGTGAACTGCTCGATCATCGAATTCCCTCCCGGGCCGCCGCGGGGGAGGGCGGCCACCGCCCCGCACCCTGGCACGCCTGCCGCACCGGGGCGAGCCGGAGGGGAGGGGGCACGTGACGGCGGTCACCGGTGATCTGGCAAGGTCGGGCCCATGCGTGCATGGCGGGTACACGAACTCGGTGATCCCTCGAAGGTCATGAGCCTCGACGACGTCGACCAGCCCACACCGGGCGAGGGCCAGGTGCTGGTCAAGGTGCGGGCGGCGGCCTTGAACTTCCCCGACGTCCTGATGGCCATGGGCATGTACCAGGAGAAGCCGCCGCTGCCCTACACCCCGGGCGTCGAGCTGTGCGGCGAGATCGTCGAGACCGGCCAGCGGGTCATCGGCTCGCCGTCCGGCGGCCCCGGCGCCTTCGCCGAGTACGCGCTGATGGACGCGAACAACGCCTGGGCCGTGCCCGACTCGATGACCGACGAGAAGGCCGCATCGCTGTATCTCACCTACCAGACCGGGTACGTGGGCCTGCACCGCCGAGCCGGCATCAAGGCCGGTGACTGGTTGCTGGTGCACGCCGGCGCCGGAGGTGTGGGGACCGCGGCCATCCAGATCGGCAAGGCCGCCGGGGCGAAGGTCATCGCGACGGCCGGCGGCGCCCGGAAGACCGGGATCTGCCGCGAGCTCGGGGCCGACCACGTCATCGACTACACGACCGAGGACTTCGTCCCGATCGTCAAGGAGGTCACCGGCGGACACGGTGCCGACATCGTCTACGACCCGGTCGGCGGCGACGTCTTCGACAAGTCCCGCAAGTGCATCGCCTTCGAGGGCCGGATCGTCGTCGTCGGCTTCACCAGCGGCCGCATCCCCGAGGCGCCGGCCAACCACCTGCTGGTCAAGAACTACAGCGTCGTGGGCCTGCACTGGGGGCTGTACCGGAAGATGGAGCCCTCGCTCATCGGCAAGGTGCACGACGAGCTCGTGAAGCTCATCGAGTCCGGCGCCGTCGACCCGCTCGTGGGGGAGTCCCTGCCGCTGGACCAGGCGCCGCAGGCGCTGGCCAAGCTGGCCGACCGCAGCACCGTCGGCAAGGTCGTGCTGGTGCCCTGATACGGCCGGGCGGGGATCGGCGCCTAGCCTGGTCCCCGCCATGCCGTCCCGCCCGCTGCCCGTCGTCGACGACCGGGTCCACCTGCGGGCGGACTGCTCCCGGTGCGCCGGCCTGTGCTGCGTCGCACCCGAGTTCGCCGCCTCGGCCGATTTCGCGATCGACAAACCGGCCGGCACCCCCTGCCGGCACCTGGGCGAGGACTTCCGCTGCGGCGTCCACGCCACGCTGCGCGACCGGGGCTTCCCCGGCTGCACGGTGTTCGACTGCTTCGGCGCCGGCCAGCACATCACCCAGGCGACGTTCGGCGGCCGCACCTGGCGGGAGACGCCGGAGCTGGCCCGTGCCCAGTTCGCCGTCCTGCCCGTGATGCGCCAGCTGCACGAGATGCTCTGGCACCTCACCGAGGCGGTCTCCCTGCCCGCGGCCGCGCCGCTGCGCGCGGAGCTCCACGCGGTGCGCGACCGGATCGAGCGGCTCACCGGCGCCACCCCGGAGCAGCTGACCGCGCTCGACGTCGGCGCGCAGCGCGGACCGGTGGGGGAGCTGCTGGGCAGGGTCAGCGAGCTGGTGCGTGCGGGGACGCGGGCGCGGGACCGCCGGGGCGCCGACCTGGTGGGCCGCGACCTGAGGGGCACCGATCTGCGCGGCGCGAGCCTGCGCGGCGCCTACCTGATCGGCGCCGACCTCCGCGGCGCCGATCTGGGGACGGCGGACCTGCTCGGTGCTGATCTGCGCGCCGCCGACGTCCGGGGTGCGAACCTCGGCCGGTGCCTGTTCCTCACCCAGCCGCAGGTCTCGGCGGCCCGGGGCGATGCGGCCACGCGGATCCCGGCGGCGGTGCGCCGCCCGGCGCACTGGCGCTAGATGACCGGCTTGGGCAGGTAGGACAGCCGCGCCCGGCGGCGCAGGATGACCTTGCGGGTGCCGTCGGCGTGCAGCTGGAGGCGGGCCAGCTCCCACCCGCCGACGTCGGACTGCAGGCTGAGCATCGTGGCCGCTGCGGACCGGGAGGTGCCCGGCGGGATCCGCAGCGGCGCGAACTCGTAGTCCCCGGCGCTCTCCATCGGCCCGATTGTGCCTGCCGTTCGCCCGGAGGGCACGTGTTGGTCGCCTCCCTCACACCGCCCCGTCCTGCCGGTTCGCCGGTCGGACGGCACGATGGAGGAAGACCGCATCCGCTTGTCAGGGAGGACGACGTGACCGAGCCCGCTTTCTCGAGCGACGTGCCCGACGCCGACCGCGCGGAGCAGGAGGCGCTCCTCGACCCGCCCGCTCCGTCGCGCGCGGGGGAGGCGACGTCGCCCACCGGCGACGTGCCCGAAGCCGATGCGCTGGAGCAGCAGCTGGCTGCCCGCCCCGGCGAAGCCGGCGGCCCCCGGGAGCCCATCGGGTACCGCGAGGCGAACGACGCCGACGTCCTCGAGCAGGAGACCGTCGTCCCGATCGAGGACGACGAACCGGGGGAGTGACCCCCGTGCAGTGATCGGCTCGCACCGCCCGGCCGCCCTCCCGGAGGGCGGCCGGGCGGTGTCGTGTGGGCAACGGCACAGGAAACCACTCATCCGGGTCGCGGGACATGACGGTTGCGTGACAAAGCTTCCGTCGGGCCTTGTCCGTGACCTTTTCGTTTCCTGAGCCCTGTTAGGTCATCGGCGACGGAGACGGATCGAGGAGTGCCCACGGGCCTGTCCCAGCCGCGTCGTGCGACGCGGCGGCGCTCCTCCGGGCGGTGCGCCAGAGCGCTCGCACGAGTCCTGACCCCGCTGGCGACCTGCGCCGGTGAGCGGTCGCGACCTTGGCAACGGACGACCAGCAGACCTCCTGCGCCGGTGCCCGCCCGGGATCCGCACGACGATCACCGGAGGTAGCACGTGCCAGTCCTGAGAGTGGAAGGCCTCTACAAGGTCTTCGGTCGACGACCGGAGGACGTCGTCGACCGGTTGCGAGCCGGCGCCTCGGCCGCCGAGGTGCAGGCATCGGGTGCCACGGCCGCGGTCATCGACGCCTCGTTCGAGGTGGAGCAGGGCGAGATCTTCGTGGTCATGGGTCTGTCCGGGTCGGGGAAGTCCACCCTCATCCGGATGCTCAACGGCCTGGTGCGGCCGACCGCGGGGCACGTCTACGTCGGCGACGAGGACGTCGCGGCGCTCGACCCCAAGGGGCTGCGCGCCGTGCGGCAGCAACGGATCAGCATGGTGTTCCAGCACTTCGCCCTGCTGCCGCACCGGAGCGTGCTCGAGAACACCGCCTACGCGCTCGAGGTGCGAGGGGTCGACCGCTGGGAACGGCAGGCGGCCGCCCGCGAGGCGCTGGAGATGGTGGGGCTGCAGGCGTGGGCCGACCACCGCCCGGACGAGCTCTCGGGCGGGATGCAGCAGCGGGTCGGCCTGGCCCGGGCGCTGGCCGCCGGGACCGACATCCTGCTCATGGACGAGGCGTTCAGCGCGCTGGACCCGCTCATCCGGCGGGAGATGCAGGACCAACTGATGGACCTGCAGTCGCGGCTGGGCAAGACGATCGTCTTCATCACCCACGACCTCAACGAGGCCATGCGGCTCGGCGACCGGGTAGCCGTCATGCGCGACGGCCGCATCGTCCGGCTCGACACGCCGGAGGCGATCCTCGCCGACCCGGGTGACGAGTACCTGGAGCGGTTCCTCGCCGACGTCGACCGGTCCCGCGTCTTCACCGCCGGCGACGTGATGAGCGCGCCGGTGGAGGGGGCCGACGGGCGGCCGGTCGCCACCGCCGTCACCGTCGCGCCGGACACCCCGCTGGCCGACCTCCTCGAGCCGTCCGCGCTGTCGGAGGCGCCGCTGCTGGTCGCCGACGAGGCCGGGGAGGCGCTCGGGGTCGTCACCCGCGGCGACGTGCTCGCCGCGCTCGGCGGCGTCAGCACCGACGGCGCGCACCCCCCGACCCCGGCCGACGACGACCCGCAGACCGTGGAGGCGCCCCGTGCCTGAGACCCGCCTGATCACCGCGGCCGAGGAGAGCGCGCTCCCGCGCGTGCCGCTCGGCGACTGGATCGACACCGGCTTCGACTGGCTCAAGGAGAACTTCGACCCGGTCTTCGACGCCGTGAGCACGGGCATCGAGACCGCCGTCGACGGGATCACCGAGGTGCTCCTCTTCCCGCCGCCGTTGCTCTTCGCGGTGCTGCTGGCGCTGCTCGGCCTGGCGGCACGATCGATCGCCTTCGGGATCGGTTCCCTGGTCGGCCTGCTCCTCATCCAGAGCCTGGAGCTCTGGGAGGCGGCGATGGAGACGCTGTCCCTGCTGCTGTTCGCCACCGTCGTCGCTCTGGTGATCGCGATACCGACCGGCATCGCGGCGGCGAAGAGCGACCGCATCAGCTCGGTCGTCCGGCCGGTGCTGGACTTCATGCAGACGATGCCCGCCTTCGTCTACCTCGTCCCGGCGGTCATCTTCTTCAGCATCGGGGTGGTCCCCGGCGTCATCACCACCATGGTGTTCGCCATGCCCCCCGGCGTGCGACTCACCGAGCTCGGCATCCGCCAGGTCGATGCGGAGACCGTCGAGGCCGGCTACGCGTTCGGCAGCTCGCCGGGGCAGATCCTGCGCGGCATCCAGCTGCCCCTGGCCCGGCCGACGATCATGGCCGGCGTCAACCAGGTGATCATGCTGGGCCTGTCGATGGCCGTGATCGCCGGGCTCATCGGTGCCGGCGGCCTGGGCCAGATCGTGGTCACCAGCATCTCCCGCCTGGACGTGGGGCTGGGTTTCGAGGCCGGTCTCGCCGTGGTCATCCTGGCCATCTACCTGGACCGGCTCACCGCCGCCTTCGGCAGGTCGGACACGGCGTCCCCCTTCGGCCGCGTGCGCCGCACCCTCCGCCGCCGGAGAGGGCCCAGCGCGTCGACGAGCGTCGGCAGCGGCACCGTCCCGGCCCCCGGCCAGCCCACCGAGGAGCTGGCCACAGCGTCCCCGCGGTCCTGATGAGACGGCCCGGACGGGCCGGTCAGGACCAGCGGACGACGATCCGCGACCTTCGTGGATCGGTAGCAACACCGGAAGGAGCACTACCTGTGCGCAAGCATGCAACCCGGCTCGCCGCCGGACTGGCCGCCGTCGCCCTGAGCGCCACCGCCTGTGGTGGGGACGAGGGCACGGAGGACACCACCGCTGCCGGCAACGGCAGCGGGAGCGAGAGCTGCGACTCGGTCACCCTCGGGTTCATCCCGTCCTGGACCGACGGGCTGAGCACCGCCTACCTCTGGCAGAACGTCCTCGAGGACCGCGGCCTCGAGGTCGAGTTCGAGGAGATCTCGGAGGCCGGGGTGCTGTACTCCGGTCTGGCCGGCGGGGACGTCGACGTCTACCCCTCGGCCTGGTCGGAGGTCACCCACGCCGACTACATGGACGAGTACGGCGACCAGATCGAGGACCTCGGGGCCTGGTACGAGGGCGCCGTCCTCACCCTGGCCGTGCCGGAGTACGTCGACATCGACTCGATCGCCGACCTGGCCGGCAACGCCGACATGTTCGGCGGCCGCATCGTCGGGATCGAGCCCGGTGCCGGTCTGACCCGCACCACCAAGGACAGCGTGATGCCGACCTACGGCCTCGACGACTCCTACCAGCTCGTCGAGTCCTCCACCACGGCGATGCTGGCCGAGCTCCAGTCGGCCGTCGACGCCGAGGAGGACATCGTCGTCACGCTGTGGCACCCGTTCTGGGCCTACAACGAGTTCCCGCTCAAGGACCTCGCCGACCCGGAGGGCGCCCTGGGTGACCCCGAGGCCCTGCACCTGCTCGGCCGCGAGGGCTTCAGCAGCGACTGCGCCGAGGTCGCCGAGCTCATGGGTGAACTGCAGCTGAGCGACGAGCAGTACGCCTCGCTGGAGAACACCGTCGTCAACGAGTACGGCGAGGGCCAGTACGCCGAGGGCGTCGAGGCGTGGCTCGAGGCGAACCCGGACGTCGCGGAGACCCTGAAGAGCTGACGCGGCTCGCTCCCCGGAGCGACGGGCGCGGGGCCCGGCGGTGCATCCGCCGGGCCCCGCGTCGTTCCGCCGGGTGGGTGAACGACCTGCACCCGAGCTGCCCCGACCCTGCCGGTCCGGCACGGTGGGGCGTGGACCGGGAGGTGCGGGCTGTGGCGACGGACGGGGATCGACGGTCGGTGCGTGACGCCGCGGTGCGGGAGGCCACCGAGCGCTGGGCCCACGCTGCCGGGGTCTCTCCGTCCGTGGCGCGGGGCATGGCGCCCACGAGGCGTCCGGTCGCCGTCCGCCTGCTCCGCGGAGCGCTGCTCGGCGCGGCGTTCGGCGCCCTCCTGCTGCTCCTGGCGTCCAGCGCCGGCACCTCCACCACTCCCTGGGTGCTGCTCGTCGTCGCCCTCGGACTGCTCGTCGTCCGGATCGGCGGGCCGGGGCGGCGGAGCCACCGACGGACGGCCGCGTCCGGGAGGTGATCTCCACGCCGGTCGCGTGCGGGGGCGCCCCTTTTCGCCGGACGACTTCTTTGGTTAGGCTGCCCTAACTGACCGAGGAGGGGCCATGCCGAGCAGCCCGACCCACCCCGCGCCCGAGCGCCGTCCGGAGGCCGACGGGCTCCGGCCCGCGCCGGCCGAGCGCGCCCGCACCGTCGCCACGCGGTCCGCCGCGACCGTCTGCGCGCCCGGTGTCGAAGGCGGCCGGCTGCTCGCCCACACCGTCACCAGCGCCGGGCAGGTGCTGCTGGTCGTCCCCGCCGACGGGGACATCGCCGACGCCGTCCACCGCGCGCCCGACCAGGACCTCTCGGCCCTGCTGATGGTCAGCGACCATGCACCGGTGCCGCTGCGCCGGCCGATCCGGGCGCAGCTGTGGCTCTCCGGCTGGGCGACGCCGGTGCGGGCCGAGGACGAGCGGGCCGCCGTCCTCGCCTTCGCCGAGACCCGGCCCACCGAGGTCCTGCTCGACGTCGGCCGGTCCGCGCGGCTGCTGCGCCTCGACCTCGCCGAGGTGGTCCTGGGGGAGGGCGGCGACGGCGTCGAGGTCAGCCCGCAGGAGTTCGCGGTGGCCCGTCCCGACCCGCTGGCCGCCGTCGAGGCCGACCATCTGCGCCACCTCGCCGGAGCGCACGCCGACGTCCTCGCGCTCCTGGCCGGCCGCGTCCCGGCCGACGTGGTGGGCCCGGCCGGCGTCGTCCGCCCGCTCGGCCTGGACCGCTTCGGGTTCCGGCTGCGCGTGGAGCGGCCGTTCGGCCACACCGACGTGCGGGTGCCGTTCCCACGCCCGCTCACCTGCGCCGGCCAGCTCGGCGCCGCCGTCGGCCAGCTGCTCTGCGCGGCCCGGGCGGCGCGGGACTGCCGCGGCTGACGGCGTTCAGCCGGCGATCTCGCGCAGCAGCCCGGCCAGCCGGGTGCGCCGCGGGCGCACGTCGACGTCACGGACCGCCCGGGCCAGGGCGGCCCCGCTGGCGTGCACGATCGACAGGTGCTTCTGCGCGCGGGTCAGCGCGGTGTAGACCAGCGGACGGGAGAGCATCCCGCCGGCCTCGGGCGGGAGCACCACGACGACGCCGGGCCACTCCGACCCCTGCGCGCGGTGCACGGTGATCGCCCAGCCGTGCCGCAGGTCGGGCAGCGCATTGCCGGTGACGGTGACCGGGCCGGAGCTGAAGTCCACGGTCAGCGACCCGTCCCCGGTCCCGGTGACGACGCCGACCTCGCCGTTGGCGAAGCCGGTGGGCTCCAGGTCCAGGTGGTTGGCGGTGGCCACCACGCGGTCGCCGACGTCGAAGCCGAACACCGTGCCGTCACCGGGGTTCAGCTGCGCCTTGAGCGCCTTGTTCAGCTCGATGGTCCCGGCCGGCCCGCGGTGCACCGGGGTGACGACCTGCACCCCGCCGGGGTCGATGCCCAGCGCACGCGGGATCGAGTCGGTGACCAGCTGGACCACGCGGCGAGCGGCCTCGCCGCTGCCGGTGGCCGGCACGACGACGACCTCGCGGTCGGGGGAGTCGACCGGCGGCAGCTGCCCCTCCCGCACGGCCGACGCCAGCCGCGCGATCGCTCCGCCCTCGGCCTGCCGGTAGAGGGTGGTCAGCTCGGTCACCGGGACGACGCCGGAATCGATCAGGTCGCCCAGCACATGTCCGGGGCCGATCGAGGGCAGCTGCGCCGGGTCGCCGACCAGCAGCAGGTGGGTGCCGTCGGGGCAGGCCTCCAGGAGTGCGGCGGTCAGCTCGACGTCGAGCATCGAGGCCTCGTCGACCACCACGACGTCGGCGTCCAGCGGCCACTCCTCGTTGCGGGAGAAGCCACCCGAGGCGCCCTGTGCCCCGAGCAACCGGTGCACCGTGACCGCGGGGTGGTCGGTGAGCTCCTCCAGCCGCTTGGCCGCTCGGCCGGTGGGTGCCGCGAGCGCGACGTCGGTGCCCTTGGTGCGCAGCAGCTGCACGACCGCGGCCACCGTGCGGCTCTTCCCGGTGCCCGGGCCGCCCGTGAGCAGGCTGACCCCGGCCGAGAGCACCTGGGCCACCGCCTGCTTCTGCGCCTCGTCCAGCCCCTTGGCCACCGAGCGCACCGAGGCCGGGTCGGCGATCCGCTCGGCGGCGGCGGCGAGCCGGGCCACGTTCTCGGCCACCGCCTCCTCGGCCATGCCGTACCGGGCCAGCGACAGCATCCGCAGCGCGGGATCGGGTTCGGGGAGCTCGTCGACGTCCTCGTCGGGCTCCGGCTCGGGCGGCTCGTGGTCGAGCACGTCGCCGGAGTCGACGGCCGCGACGATCGCGGCCGCCGGGTCGGCGATGCCCTCGGCCTGCAGCGCGGCCACGACCAGGTCCACCGGCAGCACGGTGTGCCCGTCGCGGGTCGCCGTCCGCAGGGTGAGCCCCACGATGGCGCGGCCGCGCCGGGAGTCCTGCCGGTCGGCGCCCTTGAGCACGGCGATCGCGAGCCGGTCGGCGTCGGTCAGCGTCACGCCGGAGAGCCCCAGCAGGGCCCACGGGTCGTCCCGCAGCCGGCGGGCGGCGTCCTGGCCCAGCGCGTCGGCCACCCCGGCGGCCAGCTTGGCCGGCAGCCCGGCGCCCACGAGCAGCTCGACCACCTCGTAGGTGGGGGCGGCGGCGAGGAAGCTGGAGAACAGCCGCTCGGCGCGCTGCCGGCCCACCCGCGGCAGCTTCAGCAACCGGTCGGCGGTGACGTCGTCCGGGGTGGTGATGCCGGCGGCCGGCAGCTCCGCCGCCGCGCGCTTGCCGAGCCCCGGCCACAGCCCGGCCGCGCAGAAGGCGGCGAAGACCAGGTCCGGGCCGGGGGTCGTGGGGTCGGCGCTCACCGGTCGGACCGGCGATCGGGATAGCTGAAGTGCGGGGCGGAGACGTCCTCCAGCGCGGTGCGGATCGCGGCGGGCAGCCGCACGCCGTCGGAGTCCAGGGACGCCTGCAGCTGCTGGGCGGTGCGCGCGCCGACCACCGGGGCGACGACGCCGGGCCGGTCCCGCACCCAGGCCAGCGCCACCGCCAGCGGGGTGGTGCCCAGGCCCTGGGCCGCGGTGATCACCGCCTCGACGATGCGGTCGGCCGCAGCCGAGCGGAGGTTGTCGATGAAGCCCTGCCACTGCGCCGACGCCCCGCGGCTCTCCGACGGCGTGCTGTGCCGGTACTTGCCGGTCAGCAGCCCACGGCCGAGCGGCGACCAGGCGAGCACGCCGAGCCCCAGCGCCTCGGCGGCCGGCACGACCTCCCGCTCCACGCCGCGCTGCAGCAGCGAGTACTCGACCTGGGTGCTCACCAGCGGCGTGCGCCCCGGCCACGCCTTCTGCCAGGTCGCGGCCTGGGCGGTCTGCCAGCCCGTGAAGTTGCTCACCCCGACGTAGCGCGCGCGCCCCGAGGAGACGGCGAGGTCGCAGGCGGCCAGCGTCTCCTCCAGCGGCGTCGTCTCGTCCCAGGCGTGCAGCTGCCAGAGGTCGACGTAGTCCAGGCCCAGCCGCTCCAGCGACGCGTCCAGCGCCGAGATGAGGTGCCCCCGGGAGGCGCCCCGGCCCATGGGACCGGGTCCTGTGCGCCCGACGGCCTTGGTGGCGACGAGCACCTGCGAACGGGGGACGACGTCGGCCAGCAGGTGGCCGAGGGTGCGCTCGCTCTCGCCGTCGCAGTAGACGTCGGCCGTGTCGACCAGCGTGCCACCGGCGTCGACGAAGGCCGTCAGCTGCATGGCGGCCTCGTCCTCGTCGGTGTCGCCGCCCCAGGTCATCGTGCCCAGCGCGAGCCGGGACACGATCAGACCGCTGCGCCCCAACGCCCGTTGCTCCACGACCGGCCAACCTACCGCCGTCACCCGGCGCGCACCCGGGAGCACCGGCCGCTGCGGGGCGGCGTGCCGGGGCCGGACCGGCCGCCACCTAAGGTCAGCGGTCGTGCCCGAACGATCCGCTCTCCGTCCGGCCGCCAGCCGTCCCCTCGGGGGGCGCTGATATGGGCTGGCTCGAAGCCGTCGTCCTCGGCCTGGTGCAGGGGCTCACCGAGTTCCTCCCCATCTCCTCGAGCGCCCACCTGCGGGTCGTGGGGGAGGCCTTCGGGTGGCAGGACCCCGGCGCGGCCTTCACCGCGATCACCCAGATCGGCACCGAGGCCGCGGTGCTGCTCTACTTCCGGCACGACATCTGGCGGATCATCACCGCCTGGGTCGCCTCGCTCGGTGGGCGGCGGAAGGGCGACCCCGACGCCCGCATGGGCTGGCTGATCATCGTCGGCACCCTGCCGATCGTCGTCCTGGGCCTGCTGTTCCAGGACTCGATCGAGACGACGTTCCGCGACCTGCGCATCACGGCGACCGCCCTGATCCTGTTCTCGCTGGTGCTGTTCTGGGCCGATCGCGTGGGGGCCAAGCGGCGTGAGCTCGACCGGCTGACGGTCGGCCACGGCATCGCGTTCGGCTTCGCGCAGGCGATGGCGCTGATCCCGGGGGTCTCCCGCTCCGGCGGCACGATCACCGCCGGGCTCTTCCTCGGGTACACCCGGTCGGCCGCGGCCCGGTACTCGTTCCTGCTGGCCGTGCCGGCGGTGCTGGGCGCCGGGTTCTTCCAGGTCTACGAGGTGCTCAGCGGGGACGTCGCGGGCCCGCCGATCGCCTGGGGCCCGACCATCCTCGCCACCGTCCTGGCGTTCGTCGTGGGTCTGGTCGTCATCGCCTGGCTGCTGCGCTACCTGGACCGGGGCAGCTACGTGCCCTTCGTCGTCTACCGCATCCTGCTGGGCCTGCTCATCCTGGGCCTGGTGTTCGCCGGGGTCCTGGACCCCACCACCCCCGTCGACGTCACCCCCACGCCCATCCCGCGCTGAGCCCCGCCGCCCGCGGACACGCTCGGGAGGGGGACAGCGGCGACCCGGAGCAGATGGAGCTCCGGGTCGCCACGGGAGACGTGTGGCTCAGCCCTCCGTGCCGGCGTCGAGGTCCAGCGTCCCGATCATCGCGTCGAGCACCTCGACGTTGCGCTCGTAGTCGAACTTCGGCAGGCCGACGGTGTCCGCGACCAGCGTGCGCGGTCCGTGCTCACCCTCCTCGAGGGCGACGGCGTACCGGGTCGACGGCGTGCCCTCGGGCCAGAGCCCCTCGCCGGTGGCGGTGCGCTCGATCCGCACGGCGTCCCGGCCGTCCACGGTCAGCTCACGGCGGGCCTGCTCCCCGGGCTGCTCCTGGGTGACCCGGTCGAAGGCCACCGGCTCGATGGAGAAGGCGATCGCGGCCACGCGCACGTCGGTGGCATCGGGCACGTCGAAGTCCTGCGGGGAGAACCGGCTGCAGGCCGGCACGGTCTCACCGGCGTTCACCGACCAGTCCGACGGGTGGTCGACCGCGAAGCCGGCCGGGCTGGTGCAGCGCTCGCCCAGCACGACGCCGTCGGGCTGCCGGTCGAGGACGTCGACGACGATCCGCTGCGGGTCGGCCAGCCGGGCGACCGCGAACGGCCGGCGCTGGTCGAGCCCCGCGTAGAAGGAGTAGCGGCCCTCGAACAGGGTGTCGGCGACCAGGGCCTCCAGCGTGCTCGTCCCGGCGATCTCCAGCCGCTCCTCGCCCTCCCAGGGCGTGACGCCCTCGGGCGCGTCGCCCGGGTACAGCAGGTTGGACAGGGTGATCCCCAGGGTGGCGTCGCCGGGCACCTCCAGCGGGTGGCCCGAGCCGGCGCCGCGCGGGTCCTCGGTGTAGCCGATCTGGTACCCGGCCTCGCCGTCACCGGCGAGCTCGAAGACGATCCGGTCGAAGCCGTCGTGGGCGCCCAGCCGGACGTCGGTCAGCACGACCGCCGACCCGGTGGCCTCGACGTCGACGTCGGCGGTGTCGCCCTGGCCGACCGGCTCCAGGCCGTCGGACTGGTGCAGGACGTCGACGACCAGCCGCGCCGGGTCGGAGAACGTGGCGACGCCGAAGGGCACGTGCTCCTCCAGGCCGATCGTCCAGGTCAGCATCGCCTCGAAGTCGCCGGTCTGGACCGCCTCGCTAATCACCTGGCCGCCGGGTGCGGTGATCTGGTCACGCCCGGTGTAGGTCTCCCGGGGCTCGTCACCGGAGAGGTCCACGCCGCTGGCCGGGCTGACCCGCACCTCCAGGAACGCCGAGCCGGCCACGGCGATCTCCCGGCCGGAGCCGTCCTCGGTGATCGGCGGCTCGACGTAGCCGACCCGGTAGCTGGGGACCTCCTCGCCCTCGAACTCAAGGACGAACCGGTCGAAGTCCTCGTGCCCGGCGGCGCGGACGTCGGTCAGGTAGGCCGGGGCGCCGCCGGCCGGGAACTCCCCGGCCTCCACGGTCTCGGTGCCCGGGTTCCCCACGGGGGGCAGCGGCTCGTGGGCCGGCTGCACCGGGCCGGGTGGGGTGGGCCCGGCCGGGACGATCGACGGGGCTGAGGTGGTCGGGGCGCCGGTGGTCGCCAGCAGCGTGCTGGCGCTCAGTCCGGCGAGGAGCAGACGCATCATCGCGATCTCGCCTCCTGGTCTCGGATGTCCGGTCCTCTCGTCCCCTGCCCGTGCTCCCCGTCCCCGAACACGCTTCGGGATGCCGTCACCCGATCGTCAAGCCATTGCCGGATCGTCATGTGCACCGGCGACCGGCGTGTCCTGCCCCGCCGCCGTGCTGCGGCGGCGGCTGCCACGGACCGGGGGAGGGACGGAGCACCGCCTACGCTCGCCCGGTGACCACCGTCATCCTCCTGCGGCACGGCCGGAGCACCGCGAACACCGGAGGGGTGCTCGCCGGCTGGACCCCTGGCGTCCAGCTCGACGACACCGGGCAGGCGCAGGCGCAGGCGGTGGCGCAGCGACTGGCGAAGGTGCCGCTGGCCGCCGTCGTCAGCAGCCCCCTGGAACGGTGCCGGCAGACGGCGGGCGCCGTCGTCGCCGGGCGCGACCTGGAGCCGGCGATCGAGGAGCGGCTGGGGGAGGCGCGCTACGGCGACTGGACCGGTCGGCCGCTCAAGGAGCTGGTGAAGGAGCCGCTCTGGAAGGTCGTGCAGCAGCACCCCTCGGCCGCGGTGTTCCCGGGCCCGGAGGGGGAGGGGCTGGCCCAGACCCAGGCCCGGGCGGTGGCCGCCGTCCGTGAGTGGAACGCGCGGCTGGGCCCGGACGCGGTCTGGCTGGCCTGCAGCCACGGCGACGTCATCAAGGCCGTGCTCGCCGATGCCCTGGGGTTGCACCTCGACCAGTTCCAGCGGATCGTCGTCGACCCTGCCTCGATCTCGGTGGTCTCCTACACCGACACCCGGCCGTTCGTGGCCCGGATCAACGACACCGGCGGCGACGTCTCCGCGCTGATGCCCCCGCCCCGCAAGGGGCGCCGGCGCAAGGCCTCCTCGGACGCCGTGGTGGGAGGCGGGTCGGGCGCCCCCGCGTAACCTGGGCGCGTGCCCCGTCAGCTCCATCTCTTCGATCGCCCCAGCCGGTTCGTCGCGGGAACGGTCGGCCAGCCCGGGGACAGGACGTTCTACCTGCAGGCCACCGACGACACCGGGCGTACCGTCAGCGTCGCGCTGGAGAAGACGCAGGTGCAGGTCCTGGCCGACCGGATGGACGACCTGCTCGACGAGGTCAGCGGCCGGGCCGGCACGGTGATCCCGCCCGAGGCCGACGTCGACGACCTGGAGCCGCTCACCGCGCCGGTCGACGAGGAGTTCCGCGTCGCCGCGATGGGCCTGGCCTGGGACGGCACCGCCGAGGCCGTCGTCGTGGAGGCGGTGGCCGCCGGCGAGGAGCCGATCGAGGAGGACGTGATCCTCTCCGACAGCGACGAGGGGCCCGATGCGCTGCGGGTGACGATCACCCCCATGGCCGCTCGTGCCTTCATCGCCCGCGCCCGCCGGGTCGTCGCCGCCGGGCGCCCGTCCTGCCCGTTGTGCTCCCTCCCGCTCGACCCGGTGGGCCACGTGTGCCCGCGGCAGAACGGCTACCGCCGCTGAGCGGCGGCCCGCGGTGAGCGAGCAGCCGGCGGAGGGGAGCGACCTCCGCCCGCCCGCCGACGACGCCGAGGCCCTGCAGCTGCTGCGGACCGGCGTGATCGACGTCGAGGGCCGGATGCTCGACGCGTCGAACGTGACCCTGGTCGGCGCCATCCGGTCCGGCGACCTCGCCGCCGAGTGCGTGTACAAGCCGGTCGCGGGGGAGCGGCCCCTGTGGGACTTCCCCGACGGCACCCTCGCCGGCCGGGAGATCTCCGCCCACCTGGTCTCCGAGGCGACCGGCTGGCGGATCGTGCCGCCCACCGTGCTCCGCGAGGGCCCGTTCGGCCCCGGCATGGTGCAGCTGTGGGTGGACGGCGACGAGGACGTCGACCTGGCCGCCTTCGTCCGCCGCGACGACCCGGCGCTGCGTCGCATGGCCGTGTTCGACGCCGTCGTGAACAACGCCGACCGCAAGGGCGGGCACATCATCCCGATGCCCGACGGCCACGTGCACGGCGTGGACCACGGCATCTGCTTCTCCGTCGACCCCAAGCTGCGCACCCTGCTGTGGCGCTGGGCCGGCTCGCCGTTGACCGTCGAGGCGCTGACGGTGCTCGAGCGCCTCGCCGACGAGCTGCGCGGCGACCTCGGGGAGCAGTTGCACGAGCACCTGACCCGTGCGGAGGTGCGCTGCACGCAGCGGCGGGTGGCCGAGCTGCTGCGCACCGGTCGCCACCCCGAGCCCAGCGGGGAGTGGCCCGCCCTGCCCTGGCCGCCCTTCTGAGCGGCGAGATCTGCACACTGGCCCCCGTCAGTGCGCCGTAGGGGGCAACATCGCAGAAGTCGCACGGGGCGCCGTCGTCCTGTCGGTGCCCTGGGCCAGGATCCCGCGCATGCCGCACCGCAGCCGTCTGTCCATCCTGTTGCTGGACCTGCCGCCGCAGCACCACACGGCCGGCACCGCCTTCTGGGCCGGCGCCATGGGGCGCACCGCCGCGCCCGACCCCGACGACGAGAAGTGGGCCTCGCTGGGGTCGTTCGCCGACGGCTGGCACGTCGAGGTGCAGCGGACGGGGGAGGGGACGCCGCCGCGCTGGCACGTCGACGTGGAGACCGACGACATCCCGGCCGAGGTCGCCCGGCTGGAGGCCCTGGGCGCCACCCGGCACCGCGACATGGGCGGCTTCTGGCAGATGCTGGATCCGGCCGGCCTGGTGTTCTGCGTCGTCGGCGTGCAGACCGGCCAGGAGTTCGAGCGGTACGCCGTCACCTGGCCCTAGGTGCGCGCTGCCCCTGCGGTTCCGGCCTCACTCCAGCGTCACGAGGTCGATCATCGCGGCCGCCTGCAGGCCGTCACCGTCGACGGTGAGCACCTCCAGCGGGACCCGGCGCCACACGGCCAGGAGCAGGTCGCCGGCGGTTCCGGTGAGCGCGGCGATCGGGAAGGGCTTCGTGCCGGGGAAGAGGGTGCGCTCGGCGTCGGCGTCCACGGCGTGGAGGACGACGGGGTGCGCGGACTCCGGCGGCCCGTCGGGCAGGGCGGCGGGCACCATGAGCTGCAGCCACTCGTCCAGGCCGTCCAGCCCCACGGGGGCGGGGATCGGGCGCACGTCGCCGAGCACCTGCTCGACGTCGACCGTGTGCACGGTGGCCTCCTGCAGCTGCCGGCGCAGGACGAACGCCACGTCCTTCTGCGGCGCCCAGGTCCACACCCGCTCGGCCGGGTCGGCTCCGGCGAGCGCCGCCTCCAGGTCGGCGCCCTGCGCGGCCACGTACCCCAGCAGCTCGTCGTCGGCGCGGCGCGTCGGCTCGACGTAGGTGGCGAGGTCTCGGGCACGGGTGCGCACCACCCACGCCCAGAAGTGCTGCACCTCGGACAGGTGCCACACCAGGTCGGCCAGCGACCACGCGGGGCACCCGGGGACCGGAGCCGCCCACCCGCGGGCGAGGACCGCCTCCGCGGCGGCGTCGGCGAACCGGGCGTCGACACGCCGCAGGGCCGGCAGGTACTCGTCGAGCTGCATTCGCTCCTCCTCCTGCAGAGGGGCGCCACCGGCGCCTTCCCCTCCGACGTGATGACCCGCACGGACCTGCGGGGCCGGTGCCGTCGGAGACCCGCTCTAGGCTCGTACCGTGCTCTCCTGGTCCGCCCCCCTGCTGCCGACCCTGCCCGGCACGGGCTCCGTGCTCAAGGTCCACGACACCGCTCGCGGTGAGATCGTCGCGACGACGCCGGACCGGACCGCACGGATGTACGTCTGCGGCATCACCCCCTACGACGCCACGCACCTGGGGCACGCCGCCACCTACCTGGCCTTCGACCTGGTCAACCGGGTGTGGCGCGACGCCGGGCACGCCGTCCACTACGTGCAGAACGTGACCGACGTCGACGACCCGCTGCTCGAGCGTGCCGAGCGCGACGGCGAGGACTGGATCGTCCTGGCCATGCGCGAGACGGCACTGTTCCGGGAGGACATGACGGCGCTGCGTGTACTGCCCCCGGAGGACTACGTGGGCGCGGTCGAGTCGATCCCCCGGATCGTGGCGTACATCGAGCAGCTGCTCGACGCCGGGCTGGCCTACGTCCTGGCCGACGGCACCGGCGACATCTACCACGACGTCGCGCAGGCCCCGGGCTTCGGCTCGGAGTCCGGCTACGACGAGGCCACGATGCTGACCTTGTTCGCCGAGCGTGGCGGGGACCCCGACCGGGCGGGCAAGCGCAACCGCCTGGACCCGCTGCTCTGGCGCGGTGAGCGGCCCGAGGAGCCGGCCTGGCCCGGTCCGCGGGGCACCCGCGGCCGGCCGGGCTGGCACGTCGAGTGCGCCGCGATCGCGTTGGACACGATCGGCATGGAGTTCGACATCCAGGGCGGCGGCAGCGACCTGGTCTTCCCGCACCACGAGTTCTCCGCCGTGCACGCCGAGGCGCTCACCGCCACCAAACCCTTCGCCCGGGCCTACGTGCACGCCGCGATGATCGGCCTGGAGGGCGAGAAGATGAGCAAGAGCCGGGGGAACCTGGTCTTCGTCTCCAAGCTGCGCGGCGAGGGCGTGGACCCGATGGCCATCCGGCTGGCCCTGCTGTCCGGGCACTACCGCACCGACCGGGAGTGGAGCGACCGGCTGCTCGCCGAGGCGCAGGAGCGGCTGGACACCTGGCGGAGCGCCGTCGGCCGCGAGGCCGGCGCCCCGGCCGGCCCGGTGCTGCACGGGCTGCGCGAGCGACTGTCCGACGATCTCGACAGCCCCGGCGCGATCGCCCTGGTCGACGCCTGGGCCGCCCGCACCCTGGCCGGCGGCGAGGACCTGGAGGAGCACGCGCCGCAGGTCGTCTGCGACGCCGTCGACGCGCTCCTGGGCGTGGAGCTGCAGAACTTCTGATGGCCGGCGTCCTCGACGGTCCGTTCCGGCTCACCGACCGCGCGGCGCGCGAGCGGGCCGAGGAGCAGCTCGCACCCGCCGCGACCCGGGCGGTGGCCAGCCGGGGCCGGGCACGGCCGGAGGCGGAGGACGCGCTGCGCACCGCCTTCGAGCGGGACCGGGACCGGATCCTGCACGCGAAGGCGTTCCGCCGGCTCAAGCACAAGACCCAGGTCTTCCTCAACCCCGACGGCGACCACTTCGTCACCCGGTTGACGCACACGTTGCAGGTGACCCAGGTGGCGCGCTCGCTGGCCCGGGCGCTCGGGCTCAACGAGACGCTGGCCGAGGCGATCGCCCTAGGCCACGACGTGGGGCACTCGCCGTTCGGGCACATCGGCGAGGAGGCCTTCGACCCCTACGTCGACGGCGGCTGGCACCACGCCGCCCAGGGCGTGCGCATCGTGGAGGTGCTGGAGGACCTCAACCTCACCTGGGAGGTGCGCGACGGCATCCGCGCCCACAGCTGGAAGATCGACCCGCCGCCGGCCACCCGCGAGGCCGAGTGCGTGCGCTACGCCGACCGGATCGGCTACCTGTCCCACGACGCGCTGGACGCCGTCCGCGCCGGGGTCATCCGGACCTCCGACCTGCCCGCGCGCGCCGTCGCCGTCTTCGGGCAGCCGGGCAGCGAGATGGTCGGATCGATGATCGACGCCGTCGTCGAGGGCTCGCTGGCGCCGGGCAGCACGCGCGTGGTCATGGCCCCGGAGCCGCTGCAGGCGATGCACGAGCTGCGCGACTTCATGTTCGCCCGCGTGTACGCCTCCGACGTCGCCGCCGGGCAGAAGCACCTGGCGGTCGACGTCATCCGCCGGCTCGTCGACCACCACCTGGCCCACCCCGAGCTCATCCCGGCCAGCTACCGCGACACCGAGGCCGATCCGCTCACCCAGGTCGTCGACTACGTCTCCGGGATGACCGACCGGTTCGCCCTCGCCACGCACGACCGGCTGTTCGACGCCGACGCCTCGGCGCAGATGCGACCGCTGCTGCGCAGCGACTGACGACGCGCACCGCGCCACGGGCGGCCGTGGCCTGCTTCGACGGCGCCGGCCGCTCAGGCCCCGCCGGCGGGCCCACCCCGACGGCGCAGGTACCGCTCGAACTCCCGGGCGATCTGGTCGCCGTTGGCCTGCGACAGGTCCACCTCGGTGGCCCGCTCCTCCAGCGAGCGCACGTACTCGACGACCTCGGCGTCCTCGCTGGCCATCTCGTCGACGGTCTTCACCCAGTCCTCGGCCTGCTGCGGCAGGGCCCCGAGCGGCACCGTGATCTCCAGGACCTCCTCCACGCGCTGCAGCAGGGCGACGGTGGCGCGGGGCGACGGCGGCTGCGACACGTAGTGCGGGACGGCGGCCCAGAAGCTGATCGCCGGCAGCCCGGCCTGCACGCAGGCGTCCTGGAACACACCGAGGATCCCGGTCGGGCCCTCGTAGCGGGAGGTCTCCAGCCCGTAGGCCCGTGCGGACTCCTGGTCGTAGGCCGACCCGGTCACCGGCGTGGGCCGGGTGTGCGGGGTGTCGGCCAGCAGCGCGCCGAGCGCGACCACGATGGAGGCGTCGAGCTCGTCGAGGATCTCCAGCAGCTCCTCGCAGAAGCTGCGCCAGCGCATGTTCGGCTCGATGCCCCGGATGAGGACCACGTCGCGGTCCAGCCCCTTCGGCCGGGCCACGGAGATGCGGGTGGTGGGCCATTCGATGCGCCGGCTCACCCCGTCGATCAGGGAGACCGTGGGCCGGTTGACCTGGAAGTCGTAGTAGTCCTCGGGGTCGAGGGCGGCCAACGGCTTCGCGTCCCAGATCAGCTCGAGGTGCTCGACGGCCCCCGTGGCGGCGTCCCCGGCGTCGTTCCAGCCCTCGAACGCCACCACGACCACCGGGTCGGTGAGCTGCGGCAGGTCATCGGCGTCGGACTGAGGATCGATCACCCCTGTGAGCCTACGTCGCTCCGGCCGTGCCGCCCGGCCGTGCGCCGCGGGGTCCGGCCGCCGAACGCCCTCGTGGGCGGGCGTGGCGGCCCGCCACGCCTGCTGCACCGCCGGTGTGCCAGGTGCGAAGATGGGAGCCGACATCGGGAACGCCCAGGCCTGGGCCAGCCCGCCGGGGTGACGGAGCGCGAGGCCCGCACGCCCATCGAGTCTTGAACCACTGGGGATCACCGTGTCCGAGTCACCCGCCCTCCGTCCCGATGCGACGGCGCGGCTCCGCGCGCTGCTGGAGGAAAGGATCCTGGTGCTCGACGGCGCTATGGGGACGGCGATCCAGCGGGACCGTCCCGACGAGGCCGGGTACCGCGGGGAGCGTTTCGCCGACTGGCCCAGCGACGTGCAGGGCAACAACGACCTGCTCAGCCTGACCCAGCCCGAGCTCATCGCCGGCATCCACCGCGAGTACCTCGAGGCCGGGGCGGACCTCGTCGAGACCAACACCTTCAACGCCACGACGATCTCGCTGGCCGACTACGGCATGCAGGAGCTGGCCTACGAGCTGAACGTGGCCTCCGCCCGGCTCGCCCGCCGCGAGGCCGACGCGATGACCGAGCGGACGCCCGGCCGGCCGCGCTTCGTCGCGGGGGCGATCGGCCCCACCAGCCGGACGGCATCGATCTCACCGGACGTCAACGATCCCGGCGCCCGCAACGTCGGCTTCGACGACCTGGTCGCCGCCTACCTCGAGCAGGCGAACGGCCTGGTGGACGGCGGCGTCGACGCGCTGCTGATCGAGACGATCTTCGACACGCTGAACGCCAAGGCGGCCATCTTCGCCCTGGAGACGTTGTTCGAGCAGCGCGGCCGGCGCTGGCCGGTGCTGATCTCCGGCACGATCACCGACGCCTCCGGACGGACGCTCTCCGGGCAGGTCACCGAGGCGTTCTGGAACTCCGTGCGGCACGTGCAGCCGCTGCTGATCGGGTTGAACTGCGCCCTCGGCGCCAAGGAGATGCGGCCCTACATCGCGGAGATGGCGCGGGTCGCCGACACCTTCGTCTCCTGCTACCCGAACGCCGGGCTGCCCAACGCCTTCGGCGAGTACGACGAGTCGCCCGCCGAGACGGCCGCCATCGTCGCGGAGTTCGCCGGGAGCGGCCTGGTCAACCTCGTGGGTGGCTGCTGCGGCACCACGCCGGCGCACATCGCGGCGATCGCCGGCGCCGTGGCGGGGCTGCCGCCACGGACGCCGGCGCAGACGTCCCCGGCGCTGCGCCTGTCCGGCCTGGAGCCGCTGACCGTCACCGAGGAGAGCCTCTTCGTCAACGTCGGCGAGCGCACCAACATCACCGGCTCCGCCCGCTTCCGGAACCTGATCAAGGCGGGCGACTACCCGGCTGCCCTCGCCGTCGCCCGCCAGCAGGTGGAGGCCGGCGCCCAGGTCATCGACGTCAACATGGACGAGGGGATGATCGACGGCGTCGAGGCGATGGACCGCTTCACCAAGCTCATCGCCGCCGAGCCCGACATCTGCCGCGTCCCGGTGATGGTCGACTCCTCGAAGTGGGAGGTCATCGAGGCGGGCCTGAAGAACGTCCAGGGCAAGGCGATCGTCAACTCCATCTCGCTGAAGAACGGCGAGGATGAGTTCGTCCGCGAGGCCCGGCTCTGCCGCCGGTACGGCGCCGCGGTCGTCGTCATGGCGTTCGACGAGGACGGCCAGGCCGACGACCTCCAGCGGCGCATCGACATCTGCCGGCGGGCCTACGCGGTGCTCACCGAGCAGGTCGGGTTCCCGGCCGAGGACATCATCTTCGACCCGAACGTCTTCGCCGTCGCCACCGGCATCGAGGAGCACGCCAACTACGGCGTCGACTTCATCGAGGCGACCCGCTGGATCAAGCAGAACCTGCCCGGCGCGCTGGTCTCCGGCGGGGTCTCCAACGTCTCCTTCTCCTTCCGCGGCAACAACCGCGTCCGCGAGGCCATCCACGCGGTGTTCCTCTTCCACGCCATCCGGGCCGGCATGGACATGGGCATCGTCAACGCCGGCGCGCTCGAGGTCTACGACGAGGTGCCGGTCGAGCTGCGGGAGCGGATCGAGGACGTCGTCCTCAACCGCCGCCCCGACGCCACCGAGCGGCTGCTGGAGATCGCCGGCGACTACGCCGGGGACGGCGCGGCGCGCGAGGTCGCCACCGAGGAGTGGCGCTCCCTGCCGGTGGGGGAGCGGATCACCCACGCGCTGGTGAAGGGCATCGACGCACACGTCGAGGACGACACCGAGGAGCTGCGGCGCGAGATCGCCGAGCGCGGCGGGCGGCCGATCGAGGTGATCGAGGGACCGCTGATGGACGGCATGAACGTCGTCGGCGACCTGTTCGGCGCCGGCAAGATGTTCCTGCCGCAGGTGGTCAAGTCCGCCCGGGTGATGAAGAAGGCCGTCGCCTACCTCATCCCGTTCATCGAGGCGGAGAAGCAGCCCGGCGACGCCGAGCGCAGCAACGGCAAGGTCGTCATGGCCACCGTGAAGGGCGACGTCCACGACATCGGCAAGAACATCGTCGGCGTTGTCCTGCAGTGCAACAACTACGACGTGGTCGACCTGGGCGTCATGGTGCCGGGGCAGAAGATCCTGGACGCCGCCAAGCAGGAGGGCGCCGACATCATCGGGCTCTCCGGTCTGATCACCCCCTCGCTGGACGAGATGGTGAACCTGGCCGCCGAGATGGAGCGCCAGGGGTTCGAGATCCCGCTGCTCATCGGCGGCGCGACCACCTCGCGGGCGCACACCGCCGTCAAGGTGGCGCAGAAGTACTCCGGCCCGGTGATCTGGGTGAAGGACGCCTCGCGCTCGGTCCCGGTCGTCGCCGCCCTGCTCTCCGACGAGCAGCGCCCGAAGCTGCTGGCCGAGACCGACGCCGACTACGCGGCGCTCCGGGAGCGGCACGCCGCCCGCCAGGACAGCCGTGCCCTGCTCCCGCTCGCCGAGGCACGGGCGAACCCGACGCCGATCGACTGGAGCGGCTACGCCCCGCCCCGGCCGCGGATGCTGCTGCAGCAGGCGAAGGACGTCTGCGAGGGCCCGGCCTGCGCCCTCGGGGAGGCCACCCAGTTCGTCCGGCACTTCCACGACTACCCGCTCGAGGAGCTGCGCGGCTACATCGACTGGCAGCCGTTCTTCAACGCCTGGGAGATGCGCGGCCGGTTCCCCGACATCCTGCACAACCCGGCGACCGGCGAGGCCGCCCGGCGGCTGTACGACGACGCCCAGCAGATGCTGGACCGGATCGTCGCGGAGAAGTGGCTGCGGGCCAGCGGCGTCCTCGGGCTGTTCCCGGCCAACCGTGTCGACGGCGAGGACATCGAGGTCTACACCGACGAGTCCCGCACCGCCGTGCGGGCGACCCTGCACCAGCTGCGGCAGCAGACCGAGGGCCGCGACGGCTCGCCGCGCAAGTCACTGGCGGACTTCGTGGCGCCGAAGGACACCGGCCTGCGCGACTACGTCGGTGCGTTCGCGGTGACGGCCGGGCTGGGCGCGGCCGAGCGGGTGGCGGCGTTCAAGAAGGACAACGACGACTACAGCGCGATCATGCTGGAGGCGCTGGCCGACCGGCTGGCCGAGGCGTTCGCCGAGCGGCTGCACGAGCGGGTGCGCCGGGAGTTCTGGGGCTACGCCGCCGACGAGGCGCTGGACAACGAGGCCCTCATCGCCGAGAAGTACCGCGGCATCCGGCCGGCCCCGGGCTACCCGGCCTGCCCCGAGCACACCGAGAAGCAGACGATCTGGGACCTCCTCGACGTCGAGGCGGCCACCGGTATCGAGCTCACCGAGAGCCTCGCCATGTGGCCGGGTGCGGCGGTGAGCGGCCTCTACTTCGCGCACCCGCAGGCCCAGTACTTCGTGCTGGGCCGGGTCGGGCGGGATCAGGTCGAGGACTACGCCCGGCGCAAGGGCTGGACGCTCGCGGAGGCGGAGAAGTGGCTCTCACCCAACCTCGGCTACCGGACCGAGGACGAATGAAGGACCCCCGTCCCCCTCACCCCTCGCCGGCTCGGGGCGAGCCTCTGGACGGAGGCCGTTCCAGCGCGTTGCGGGCGGTGCTGTTCGACATGGACGGCACGCTCGTGCAGACGGAGGAGTACTGGGGCGAGGCGATGTTCGAGCTCGCCGGACGGCTCGGGGGGCGGATGTCGGCCGAGGCGCGGGCCCGCACGGTGGGCACGAGCATGCCGACGGCGATGGGCATCCTCTACGCGGACCTCGGCATCAGCGCCACCGCCGAACAGCTCGCTGTGGACGCGGCCTGGATCGAGGAGCGGGTCGGCGTGCTCATGGCCGGCGGCGTCGTGTGGCAGCCCGGCGCCCGGGAACTGCTGTCCGCGGTGCGGGCCGCGGGCCTGGCCACCGCCTTGGTGACGACGACGCCCCGCCGGCTCGCCGACATCGTGCTTGCGAGCATCGCGACGGACCTCGGCGGCAGCCCGTTCGACCTGACCGTCTGCGGCGACGAGGTTCCCGCGCGCAAGCCGGACCCGGCCCCCTACCTCCAGGCAGCCGCAGCGCTGGGCGTCCAGCCCGACTCCTGCGTGGTGGTGGAGGACTCGCTGGTCGGCGTGACCGCCGGGCTGGCCGCCGGGATGGCGGTGCTGGGCGTGCCCGCGATGCAGCCGGTCCCGCCGGCACCGGGGCTCACGCTGGTGGAGACGCTCGTGGGGGTCGGGGTGCCGGAGCTCGAGGCGGTGCTCACCGCCCGCGAGGTGGCGAGCGCCGCCCCGCGCTGAGTTCCGGGGGCCGCGACTATGCCGTGCCGAGGTCGTCGTAGCAGAACGAGGCGCTGCCCACCGGATCGACGTGGACGGTACGTGGCCCGTCTGGGACGGTTGCGGTGAAGGTGACGGTCACCCTGCGCCGGCGCGGGCCCGCCAGCTCGTCGCGTACGAGGACGACCATCCGGTCGAGGCAGTCGGCCGAGTCGTCGCCGTGGACGTCGTGCTCATGGTCCGGGAGGCCGACGACGATCTCCCGCCCGGACCTCGCCGTCGCCGTGACCTCGATCGGCGGGTCCCAGAGCCCGGCAGCAGCGTCGCGCAGGGCGTCGATCTCGGTCTGCAGCCGGGCGCGGTGCTCCCGGGTGATCCGGGCGAGCTGGAGGTCGAGGACCGCCCGCGCCTGACCCGGGGTGAACCCGTAGGCCGTTTGCAACCTTCGCACGGCGTCGGAGTCGTCGGCCGCATCGCCCAGCAGTGCGCCCAGGCGGCTCGGGTCCGCCGTGGCGGCGGCGAACGCCGTCAGGATCTCGAGCCTCTTGTCGGGATGCACGGTCACAGTCTCGCTGGTCACTGGTCCCGGTGAAGAGGTGTCGCGGCCTGCGTGCCGGCGCTCGCAGCGGACGCGGGCCGAGGACCGACCCGGCGGGACATGCAGGCCGCACGCTCCGGTCGGTCAGCCGAGGTACTCCTTGTAGGTCCGTGCCGCCGGACGCAGTCCGACGGCCTCGTAGAACGCGAAGGCCGCCGGGTCGTCGGCAGAGAGCTGCAGCTTGTAGCAGCCGGCCCGGCGGCCGTGCTCCCGTGCGGCGCCCAGGAGGGCCGCACCCACGCCGGAGCGCCGATGGGCACGGTCCACGACGACGTTCTCGACCAGCAGGTAGGGCTCACCGGCGTGAGCCGTGTTGGCGACCACCGTGACATCCGCCGTCCCGACCACGGTTCCGGCGGCCTCGGCGACGAGGACCGTGCGCCCGGGTGTCGTCATGGTGCTGGCCCAGGCGTCCTGCACCCGCAGCGTCTCGTCGTGCTCGAGCTCCGGGTACAGCTGGCGGTACAGATCCAGCACGGCGGCGAGATCCGCCGGCACGGCGGCGCGAACGGTCACCGCGCCGGTCACACCGGCGTCACCGGCAGGGTCGTCCGCCAGCCGGCTGACGCTGCGGCCTCCGCCGGGAAGGGCGGGGGAGTGCCGCCGAACGCCGGGCACAGCGCCTGGTGGTCGCACCAGCCGCAGAGCCGGCTCTTGTTCGGCCGGAACTCACCCGTGGCGACGGCCCGCTCGATCGCCGACCAGATGGCCAGCAGCGTGCGCTCGAAGCGCACGAGCTCGGCCTCCTCCGGGGCGTAGGTGAGCGCGTCGCCGTCGCCGAGGTAGAGCAGCTTGAGCTGAGCGGCCACCACCCCGCGGGTGCGCCAGAGCACCAGCGCGTAGAACTTCATCTGGAACAGCGCCTTGGACTCGAACGCCTCGCGCGGCATCGACCCGGTCTTGTAGTCGACCACCCGGAGCGCGCCGTTGGGGGCGATGTCCAGCCGGTCGACGTAACCGCGCAGCAGCAGCCCGTCGGGCAGCGTGACCTCGACGAGCTCCTCCCGACCCGCCGGCTGGATGCGGCGCGGGTCCTCCAGCGAGAAGTACTTCTCGACGAGCTTCCCGGCTGAGGCCAGCCAGGCCGCCACCGACTCGGGCGCGTTCGCATCGCTCTCGGCGCCCTCGTCCTGGCCGGTTGCGAACAGCTCGGCGATGCCCGGCTCGTCGCGCAGCTCGGCCCACGCCGGCTCGAGCAGCTCCAGGGCGCTCTCCGGGGTGCGCTGCGCCGGGGGCAGGTCGTAGAGGCGTTCCAGCACGGAGTGGACGAGGGTGCCGCGGACGGCGGCCAGGCTCTTGCGCTCGGGCAGCCGGTCGATGGTGCGGAAGCGGTAGAGCAACGGGCAGGTCTTGAAGTCCGCCGCCCGGCTGGGCGAGAGCGAGGGGCGGCGCGGTGCGGTCACCTCGGCGGGGGGCTCGGTCCCGCCGTCGGGCGTGCCGGGTCGCGGGTCGGTGTCCACCATCGCCGTCATGCACCCGAGGCTAGGTCGCGCCTCCGACAGTTCCGAGTGTCCGCGCCGCATCGGCGTCCCGGGTCACAGCGGCGGCGTCCGTACGCTGGTCGCCCGTGACCAGTGAGCAGGAGCCGGGGACCGACGTCGTCGACGAGGCGCAGCAGGCGCCGGACGAGGCGGGGGAGAGCCCCTCCGCGCAGCGGGCCGAGCCCGTGGAGGGCGCGTTCGTCGCGGGGGACCGGGTGCAGCTGACCGACCCCAAGGGCCGGCTGCACACCGTCGTCCTGACGCCCGGCAAGCAGTTCCACACCCACCGCGGCGCCATCGAGCACGACGACCTCATCGGTGCGCCCGAGGGGTCGGTCGTGCACTCGACGGCCAACACCGGGTACCTGGCGCTGCGCCCGCTGCTCGCCGACTACGTGCTCTCCATGCCGCGCGGCGCGCAGGTGATCTACCCGAAGGACGCCGCGCAGATCGTCGGTTTCGGCGACATCGGGCCCGGCATGCGGGTGCTGGAGGCCGGCGCCGGCTCCGGCGCGCTCAGCTGCTCGCTGCTCCGGGCCGTCGGCGCCGGGGGCTCGCTGACCAGTTACGAGCGGCGCGAGGACTTCGCCGACGTCGCGCGCACGAACGTCGGCGCCTTCTTCGGCGAGGTCCCGAGCAACTGGAGCCTGCGGCTGGGCGATCTGGCCGACCACCCGGCCGACGAGGTGGTCGACCGGGTCGTCCTGGACATGCTGGAGCCGTGGGCGGTCCTGCCGACGGTCGCCGCCGCGCTGCGTCCCGGGGGCGTGCTGGTGGGCTACGTCGCCACCGTCACCCAGCTGTCCACCTACGTGGAGGCGCTGCGCGCGCAGGGCGTGTGGACCGAGCCCTACGCCTGGGAGACCCTGATGCGGCCGTGGCACGCGGTCGGCCTGGCCGTGCGCCCGGAGCACCGGATGGTCGCCCACACCGCCTTCCTCGTCACCGCACGCCGCCTGGCCGAGGGCGCGGTCGCCCCCGTCCGCCAGCGCCGCGCGCAGAAGCACTGAAGGAGGACCCTCCTGCCCCCACCGCTCGCACGCTCGCGGCGGGCCCCTGCAGGAGGGCCGTTCCAGCACCTCAGTAGCACCCCGCCACGGACCCCGCGAGGCGACGGCGAAGTGTCGTCGCGCGTGTATAGATTTGCGTCCTGGCTCCCCCGACAGTGCGGAGGTGCGTGATGGGCCTGGGTCCTGACGAGATGAAGGCGCGGCGTGAGCGTGACGTCGCCTCGCTGCTCAGCCAGATCTCCTACCTCGAGGAGGAGATCAGCCTGCTCCGCCGCAAGGTGGCAGACAGCCCGCGCCAGGTGCGCGCGCTGGAGGAGCGGATAGCGGAGGCGGAGGGCCGGGCCGCCTTCCTCTCCGAGCGCAACGACAAGCTGGCCGGCACGCTGCGCGACGCGCGGGAGCAGCTGGTCACGCTCAAGGAGGAGGTCGACCGGCTCGGGCAGCCACCCTCGGGCTACGGCATCTTCCTGACCCGGTTCGACGACGGGACCGTCGACGTGTTCACCGGCGGCCGCAAGCTGCGGGTGTCGGTCTCGCCGAACGTCGAGGTGGACACCCTGCGCCCCGGCCAGGAGGTCATGCTCAACGAGGCGATGAACGTCGTGGAGGCGCGGGACTTCGAACGCCAGGGCGACGTCGTCATGCTCAAGGAGCTGCTGGAGCCCGTCGACGGCGTCACCCCACGGGCGCTGGTCATCGGGCACACCGACGAGGAGCGCGTCGTCTACCTGGCCGACTCGCTCACCGGCCAGCCGCTGCGGGTCGGCGACTCGCTGCTGCTGGAGAGCCGGTCGGGCTACGTCTACGAGCGGATCCCCAAGAGCGAGGTCGAGGAGCTCGTCCTCGAAGAGGTCCCCGACATCGACTACACCGACATCGGCGGGCTGTCCCGGCAGATCGAGCAGATCCGCGACGCCGTCGAGCTGCCGTTCCTGCACGCCGATCTCTTCCGCGAGTACCAGCTGCGCCCGCCCAAGGGCATCCTGCTGTACGGCCCGCCCGGCTGCGGCAAGACGCTGATCGCCAAGGCCGTGGCCAACTCGCTGGCGAAGAAGGTCGCCGCCGTCCGTGGCGAGGGCGTCCACCAGGCGAAGTCCTACTTCCTCAACATCAAGGGCCCCGAGCTGCTCAACAAGTACGTCGGGGAGACAGAGCGGCACATCCGGCTGGTGTTCCAGCGCGCGCGGGAGAAGGCCAGCGAAGGCACGCCGGTCATCGTGTTCTTCGACGAGATGGACTCGATCTTCCGCACCCGCGGCTCGGGGGTCTCCTCCGACGTCGAGTCGACGATCGTCCCGCAGCTGCTCAGCGAGATCGACGGCGTCGAGGGCCTGGAGAACGTCATTGTCATCGGCGCCTCGAACCGCGAGGACATGATCGACCCGGCGATCCTGCGGCCCGGCCGGCTCGACGTGAAGATCAAGATCGAGCGGCCCGACGCCGAGGCCGCGCGCGACATCTTCAGCAAGTACCTGGTGCCCGACCTGCCGCTGCACCCCGACGACCTCGCCGAGCACGGTGGCAACCGCGAGGCGACGATCGCCGCGATGATCCAGCGCACCGTCGAGCGCATGTACACCGAGAGCGAGGAGAACCGCTTCCTCGAGGTCACCTACGCCAACGGTGACAAGGAGGTCCTCTACTTCAAGGACTTCAACTCCGGCGCCATGCTGCAGAACATCGTCGACCGCGCGAAGAAGATGGCGATCAAGGAGCGGCTGGAGACCGGGACCGGGGGCCTGCGGGTCGGCCACCTGATGCAGGCGTGCCTCGACGAGTTCAAGGAGAACGAGGACCTGCCCAACACGACCAACCCCGACGACTGGGCGCGGATCTCGGGCAAGAAGGGCGAGCGGATCGTCTACATCCGCACGCTCATCAGCGGCAAGGGGAACGAGGCCGGGCGCGCCATCGACACGGCGACCAACACCGGCCAGTACCTCTAGGCACGACGACGGACGGCCCGGCCACCACGCGGTGGCCGGGTCGTCCGGCTGCCCGTGGCTCCCTGATGATCAGGTCACCTGATCATCAGGGGTCCTGGCTCACGATCGGTCGTGAGCCAGGACCCCCTGTGCTGAGCCAGGACGGCGGCGAGCCGGAGCCGCTCGTCCGCGGGGTCAGCCCAGGCGGAGGACCTGGCCGGGGTGGATGAGGCCCGGGTCGGCGCCGATGACGTCGCGGTTGGCCTCGTACAGGGTCTGCCACTGCAGCCCGTTGGCCGATGCGATCCCCGACAGCGTGTCACCTGCCTGGACCGTGTACTGCTGCCCGGCGTCGGCCGGCGCGGGCGCCGGTGCCTCGGCCGTGGGGGCCGGGGCGGCTGCCGGAGGCGTGGCGCTGCCGGCCTTGTCCGCCTCGGTCAGGCCCAGCTTCGCCGAGCAGGCCGGCCAGGCGCCCCAGCCCTGGACCGCAAGGGTCTTCTCGGCGATCGCGATCTGCTGCTCGCGGGTGGCGAGGTCGGCCCGCGGGGCGTACTCGGTGCCGCCGAACCCCTCCCAGGTGGGCTGGTAGAACTGCAGGCCGCCGTAGTAGCCGTTCCCGGTGTTGATGGACCAGTTGCCGCTGCTCTCGCACTGCGCGAGGCGGTCCCAGGTCTCGTCGTCGGCGGCAGCAGCGGTGCCCGTGCCCAGGAACGGCGCCAGGAGCAGGGCGCCGGTGGCGGCGAGGCCAGCGGCGCGCCGCCGGAAGACGCGGGTGGACGGGCCGGAGGTGGTGCTCGGGTTCGTCATGATCCTCTCGAACGGCGGTCGCCCACGCGGCCGGCCCACCGAACGGGGGCAGCACGCTCCACCCACGGAGCCGGATCGACGGAGAAGGACCACTGCCGCTGGGCGGAGAGGGCGCGCGGCGCGTCCGAAAGATGCGGGGTACCGGCTCGACGGCCGTGGCCCGCGTTCGTCCCGATGACCGCGCTGGTGCGGCCGGGGCACCACCGAGGCTACGGAACCGATCCGGTATGTGCCAGGTCCGCGGCTCGATGCCGGCACCGGTCCCCGGAGCGGCCTCGGCCTAGGGTTGGGCCATGAGCGTGCGGCGGGTCATGGGCACCGAGGTCGAGTACGGCATCTCGGTGCCGCGGCAGCCGGGGGCGAACCCGACCACGCTGTCGAGCCTCGTCGTGAACGCGTGGGCGGTGGCCGATGCGCCGACGCCCCGCCGTCCCCGGTGGGACTTCGAGGAGGAGTCACCGCTGCGCGACGCCCGGGGCTTCGACCTGACCCCGGCCCAGGCCCTGGACCACAACGACCTCGACGAGGACTCCGGGATGGCCAACGTCATCCTGACCAACGGCGCGCGCCTCTACGTCGACCACGCGCACCCGGAGTACTCGACGCCGGAGGTCACCACCCCGCGCGACATCGTCCTGTGGGACAAGGCAGGGGAGCGGGTCATGGCCGAGGCCGCCCGCCGCGCAGTGCAGATCCCCGGCACGCACCCGATCCAGCTCTACAAGAACAACACCGACGGCAAGGGCGCGTCCTACGGCGCGCACGAGAACTACCTGATGGACCGGCGGACGCCGTTCATCGACATCATCCGCGGGCTGGTGCCGTTCTTCGTCACCCGGCAGGTGTTCGCCGGCTCCGGCAAGGTCGGCATCGGGACGGAGAGCCGGACGCCGGGGTTCCAGCTCTCGCAGCGCGCCGACTTCTTCGAGGTCGAGGTGGGTCTGGAGACGACCCTGAAGCGGCCGATCATCAACACGCGCGACGAGCCGCACGCCAACCCCGACGAGTACCGCCGGCTGCACGTCATCATCGGCGACGCGAACCTGGCGGAGCTGTCCACCTACCTCAAGGTCGGGACGACGTCGCTGGTGCTGGCCATGATCGAGGCGCGGGCCCTGCCCTCCGACCTCGCGATCGAGGAGCCGGTGGCCGAGCTGCAGGCGGTCAGCCACGACCCTTCGCTCACCCACCGGGTCCGGCTCCGCGACGGACGGCAGCTGACCGCGATCGAGGTGCAGCGGCTCTACCTGGAGGCGGCCGAGCGCTTCGTGGCGACCCGCGGGGAGGCCGACGAGCAGACCACCGACGTGCTGCACCGATGGGCGGCGGTCCTCGACGACCTGGCGGCCGACCCGATGCGCCTCGCCGACCAGCTGGACTGGCCGGCGAAGCTGCGGCTGCTCGAGGGGTACCGCTCCCGCGACGGCCTGGACTGGAACGACTCGCGGCTGCAGCTGGTCGACCTGCAGTACTCCGACGTCCGGCCGGACAAGGGGCTCTACAACCGGCTGGTCGCCCGCGGGGCCATGCAGCGGCTGCTCACCGACGACGAGGTGACGCGCGCGATGGTGACTCCACCGGCGGACACCCGGGCGTTCTTCCGCGGCGAGTGCCTGCGCCGCTTCCCGACGCAGATCGCCGCCGCCTCCTGGGACTCGGTGGTCTTCGACCTGGGCCGGGAGAACCTGGTGCGCATCCCGACGCTCGAGCCGTTGCGGGGCACCCGGGAGCACGTCGGCGCGCTCTTCGAGGCCTCCGCGACGGCCCAGGAGCTCGTCGACACGATCACCGGCCCCTGACCGGCCGTCCTCACCGATGGGCGGTCTCCACCGCCCTCGGCCGACGGACGCCGGATGTCGGTTCCTGCGGGTACTTTCCTGACCAGCACCAGCCACGAGAAGGACCGGAGGGCAGCATGGCCACCAGGGACACCGGCGGGCAGCAGAAGGCGACGCGGTCGCGCGAGGAGAACGAGGAGATCGAGGCGTCGGTCGACTCGGAGGTGGCCGAGCGCCACAAGGAGATGACCGAGGACGTCGATTCGTTGCTGGACGAGATCGACGACGTCCTCGAGGAGAACAGTGAGGACTTCGTGCGTGCGTACGTACAAAAAGGGGGCCAGTGACCAAGATCATCTTCTGGTGAAGAAGCTGATCGGTGGACACCAAGTTCTGTCGTGACTGCCGGGCGCACCGCCCCGTCTCCGACTTCAGCAAGAACAAGAGATCGCGTGACGGACTCGCCTTCTACTGCCGCACGCATCTCGCCGAACGAGCTGCCAAGAGCCGGGAAGCCCGCCGTCTCCAACCACGCAAGCACCGGCTGGCACCGAAGGGCCTCGACGTCCCGGAAGGCTCGAAGTGGTGTCCCGACTGCGGCGAGGTGAGGGCGTTCGAGCAGTTCCCGAAGACGCGCACGACCCGCTCCGGGCACGCCACCTACTGCCTCCCGTGCCACAACGCCCGCGGCCACGCCTCGCGTGCGAAAGCGGGCGGCGCACGCTCGTACCACCTCACACGGCGGTATGGCATCACGGCGGCCGAGGCGGATGTGATGCTCGAAGTACAGGGCGGGGTCTGCGCCATCTGCCGCACCGCGCCCGCCCAGCACGTCGACCACGACCACGCGACGGGCGCCGTCCGGGCGCTGTTGTGTTTCAACTGCAACGGCGGGCTCGGCCAGTTCAGGGACGATCCGGAGGTGTTGCGCGCGGCCGCGGACTACGTCCGCTTCCACACCCTGAGCCAGCGCATCACGGCCATGTTCTCGGCTGCCGGCCTCGGCCCGGTCCGAGCCATCCGGGTGGAGCGACCGCCGGTAGGGTCGCCCTGACGCCGAGGAGCACGAAGCTCCCGGCGGAGCAACGGGTGGACGCCGGCGCATGCAGGCGGGAGAGGCGGATGGGTGAACGAGTCGTCAGCTGGCCGGAGCGGGTTCCCGCCCGCGTACCTGGACCGGGTGGGTTCCTCGTTCACCGACTTCCTCGGGTCCACCGCGCCCGACCTGCTGCCCGGTCGGCGCCCGGTCCCGCAGCTGCCCGTGGGTGACATCGCCCCGCACGGCACCACGATCGTCGCCGCGACCTACGCCGGCGGCGTGCTCATGGGTGGCGACCGGCGCGCCACCATGGGGAACCTGATCTCCAGCCGCGACATCGAGAAGGTCTACCCGGCCGACTCCTACAGCGTCATCGGCATCGCCGGCGCCGCGGGCATCGCCATCGAGATGGTGAAGCTCTACCAGGTCGAGCTCGAGCACTACGAGAAGATCGAGGGCCTCACGCTCTCCCTCGACGGCAAGGCCAACCGCCTGGCGCAGATGATCCGCGGGAACCTCGGCGCGGCGCTGCAGGGCCTGGCCGTCGTCCCGCTGTTCGCCGGCTTCGACCTCGACGCCGCCCCCGGCGAGCTCCCGGGCCGGATCTTCAGCTACGACGTCACCGGCGGGAACTACGAGGAGCGCGGCTACGCCACGGTCGGCTCCGGCTCGCTGTTCGCCCGGAACAGCCTCAAGAAGACGTGGCGGCAGGGCCTGGACGCCGCAGCCGCGACCCGCACCGTCGTCGAGGCCCTCTACGACGCGGCCGACGACGACTCGGCCACCGGCGGTCCCGACCCGGTCCGGCGGCTGTACCCGATCGTCTACCGGGTCGACGCCGAAGGCGCCGTCCGGCTCACCGACGCCGAGATCGCCGCCGTCGCCGACGCCATCGTGACCGAGCGCGCGGCCGCCGAGCGCCAGAACGCGGCCGGGGAGGCCTGAGCCATGACCATGCCCTACTACGCCTCCGCCGAGCAGGTCATGCGCGACCGCTCGGAGTACGCCCGCAAGGGCATCTCCCGCGGTCGCAGCGTCGCCGTCCTCACCTACGTCGACGGCGTGCTGCTCATCGCCGAGAACCCCAGCTCCACGCTGCACAAGATCGGCGAGATCTACGACCGCATCGGCTTCGCCGCGGTCGGCCGCTACAGCGAGTTCGAGAGCCTGCGCGTCGCCGGCGTCCGGCTGGCCGATGTCCGCGGCTACTCCTACAACCGCCGCGACGTCACCGGCCGGGTGATCGCCAACGCCTACGCGCAGACCCTCGGCGCCATCTTCACCGAGCAGATGAAGCCCTACGAGGTCGAGCTGTGCGTCGCCGAGGTGGGGGAGACCCCCGACCGCGACCAGCTCTACCGGCTCACCTTCGACGGCTCGGTCGTCGACGAGCCCGACTTCGTGGTCATGGGCGGCCAGGCCGACGCCGTCACCGGGCACCTGCGCGACCACTTCCACGCCGGCATGGGGCTCGCCGACGCGCTCAAGGTCGGCGTCGACGCCCTCTCCGCGGTCAGCCCCGCCACCGCGGGGAGCGGTGACGGCGGTCCGTCGCGGCTGACCGCCCAGCAGCTGGAGGTCGCCGTCCTGGACAGGCGGCGCCCCAAGCGGGCGTTCCGCCGCGTCGTGGGCACCGCCCTGCACACCCTGCTCGGTGACGGCGAGACCGGTACCGAGGGGACGCAGCCGCCCACCTCCGCCCACGTGCCCAGCCACCCCGCCCCGGGCACGCCGGCCGGGCTCGGTGACCCCGCCGCCCCCGACACCGCCGGGGGCGCCACCGACAGCGGCGAGGGGCATCCGCAGTCGGGCGGATGACCCGCGCGTACGGGGTAGGGGAGCGGGCATGCCGGACTACGAACTCAACGACGACGCGCTCGCGCAGGCGAGGAAGCTCATCGACGACGGGAAGTACGACGACGAGACCGAATGGTCCGACGCCGCACCGTCCGCCGACGACGGCAATGCCGAGATCGACGCGCATGGCTGGGACGGCTACGCCGCCTGGCACCTCGCCGTCGATCCGGACGCCGGCGAGGAGACGAAGAAGCGCTACCACTTCCCGTACGGCGACTTCTCGAAGGTCAACCGGGCCGCGCTGATCCACGGCAAGCAGCGGGCGTCTCAGAACGGGCACGACGAGATCGAGCAGGCGTTCGACGACCTGCTGCAGCGGCTCGACGCGAAGCGGTAGCGCCCCGCCGGTCCGGCGGTGGGCCGGTGTCGCTTCCGGCGCCTAGGCTCGGAGCGTGGACCGACGGATCTTCGGCATCGAGACCGAGTACGGCGTCACGTGCACCTTCAAGGGGCAGCGCCGGCTGTCACCGGACGAGGTGGCCCGCTACCTGTTCCGACGGGTGGTCTCGTGGGGGCGCAGCTCCAACGTCTTCCTGCGCAACGGCTCCCGGCTCTACCTCGACGTCGGCAGCCACCCCGAGTACGCGACGGCCGAGTGCGACGACCTCTCCGAGCTCGTCGTCCACGACAAGGCCGGCGAGCGGATCCTGGAAGGCCTGCTGGTCGACGCCGAGCAGCGCCTGGCCGAGGAGGGCGTCACCGGCGACATCTACCTGTTCAAGAACAACACCGACTCGGCCGGCAACAGCTACGGCTGCCACGAGAACTACCTCGTCGGTCGGCACGGAGAGTTCGGCCGGCTGGCCGACGTCCTGATCCCGTTCCTCGTCAGCCGGCAGATCGTCGTCGGCGCCGGCAAGGTCCTGCAGACCCCGCGCGGCGCGCTGTACTGCGTCAGCCAGCGGGCGGAGCACATCTGGGAGGGCGTCTCCAGCGCCACCACGCGGTCCCGGCCGATCATCAACACCCGCGACGAGCCGCACGCCGACGCCGAGCGCTACCGGCGGCTGCACGTCATCGTCGGTGACTCGAACATGAGCGAGACGACGACGCTGCTCAAGGTCGCCATGACCGACCTCGTGCTGCGCATGATCGAGGCGGGCACCCCGATCCGCGACATGACGCTGGAGAACCCGATCCGGGCGATCCGCGAGATCAGCCATGACATGACCGGCCGCCGGAAGGTGCGGCTGGCCGGCGGCCGCGAGATGTCGGCGCTGGAGATCCAGGCCGAGTACCACAGCCGCGCCACCGAGTTCGCCGACCGCGAGGGCTGCACCCCGGTGCACCGGCAGATGCTCGAACTGTGGGGGCGGGTGCTCAAGGCCGTCGACAGCGAGGACCTCAGCCTGATCGACCGCGAGATCGACTGGGCCATCAAGTACAACCTGCTGGAGCGCTACCGCGCCAAGCGCGACCTGCCGCTGTCCTCGCCGCGCATCGCGCAGATGGACCTGGCCTATCACGACATCAGCCGCACCCGGGGGCTGTACTACCTGCTCGAGCGCAACGGCCAGGTCGACCGGGTGGCGCACGAGCCGCGGGTCTTCGAGGCGAAGAACGTGCCCCCGCAGACCACCCGCGCCAAGCTGCGCGGCGAGTTCATCCGCAAGGCGCAGGAGAAGCGGCGCGACTTCACCGTCGACTGGGTGCACCTCAAGCTCAACGACCAGGCGCAGCGGACCGTCCTGTGCAAGGACCCGTTCAAGTCCGTCGACGAGCGCGTGGAGAAGCTCATCGCCAGCATGTGAGCTGCCGAGTCATGCGAACTCGTGGTCATCGGTCGCTGATGGCCCCGAGTTCGCATGACTCGCCGTTCCGGGACGGCGTCAGGCGTCGGGCGTGGAGACGGTCTCGGCCGAGCCCTCCGCATCTTCGGGCACCGGCACCTGGAGCGCCGCGTAGCGCCCGGCCGCCGCCGCGGCCAGGAAGTAGGCCCGCTCCTCGGGGTAGCCGCGGCCCATGGTGCGCAGCGGGACGGGTGAGAGCCCCAGCGCGGCGTCGAGCCCGTCGGTGTCCACCCAGACGACGGTGTTCCGCTCCGGCTGGCTCGCCAGGTCCTCGTCCACCTGACCGCCGAGCTCGGAGGAGAGCCCACGGGGCGCCACCAGGGTCACGCCGCCCAGCGCCACCCGCCCGAACGCGGTCAGCGAGTGGTGGGAGACGCCGCGGTGGCGCGGGCGCGGATCGGCGTCGGAGATGCGCAGGGCCCCGACCGGCAGGCCGCCCAGGACGCTGACGGCGTTGCACGCCTCGCCCGCGGCCACCCCGGAGAAGCCCCACGGCGTTCCCGTGCCCAGGTTGCCGGGCCCCTGCGTGACGACCGCCAGGTCGGCGTGCAGCACGTGCCTCGCCGCCAGCAGCCCGGTGTGGAGCGTGACCGCCTCCAGGTCACCGCCGTAGGCCTGACCGGCGGTCACCACGCCGGCCAGCGAGGGCTTGAGCGCGCCCACCGTGCGGGAGAACGCGGCGGGCAGCGCCCCGCCGTCGGTCATCACGTAGGCGACCTTGAGATCGGGGTCGGTCGCCAGCATCCCGATCAGGACCGCCGGCAGGGCCGAGTGCAGGTCGGCCACGACGACCGGCATCCCGCCGAGGTCGTCGGCGTCCGCGATCGTCGCGTGGTGCTCGGTTTCCTGCTCGTCGACGCCCTGCACCATCACCTGCAGCGGCGTGTACCGGGCCTTCACCAGGTGCCCGGGGCCCTCGGGGTCCGGGGGCAGCCGGTCGGGGACGGCCACCACCATCGCGTAGCCGCCGGTGCCCAGCTCCCGCGCCAGCGCGGTGGTGTTGAGCAGCACCTCGTCGCCCACCTCGGGGACGCCGACGAGGGAGGGGTAGGCCAGCGCCCGCAGCTCGCCGTCATCGGCCACCTCGACGGTCAGCTCCAGCGCGTCGCGCCAGGCCCGGCCGGTCGCGGTGACCCGGCCCCGCCGCCAGCGGATCCGGGATGCGGGCGCGGACGGGGGAGCACTGGTCATACCCGCAGGCTAACCAGCACGCCGCCGCGCGGCCGGGCGACGACGGCTCCCCGGCGGGCTGACTAGCCTGGGGGCCATGGCGGCCAAGCGGGCGGAGCGACTGGTCAACCTGGTCATCGCGCTGCTCAGCACCCGGCAGTACGTGACGGCGGCGCGCATCCGCGCCACCGTGCCCGGGTACGAGCCCGACGACGGCAGCGACCGGGCCGACGAGGCGTTCAAGCGCATGTTCGAGCGGGACAAGGCCGAGCTGCGCGAGATGGGCGTGCCCCTCGAGACCGGGCGCACCAGCGTCTTCGACACCGAGGACGGGTACCGCATCGCCCGCGCCGACTACGAGCTGCCCGAGATCCACCTCACCGGGGAGGAGGCAGCCGCCGTGGGCCTGGCACTGCGGCTGTGGGAGTCCGCGCAGCTGGCCGGCACCGCGCAGAGCGCCCTGGTGAAGCTCAAGGCCGCCGGGGTCGACGTCGACTCGTCCCGGGCGCTGCCGATCAAGCCCCGCCTGGACCGGGGTGAGGCGGCGTTCGAGCCCTGCTACGCCGCGGCCCGCGACCGGCGCCGGCTGCAGTTCGACTACCGGCGCCCCGACGAGGACGCCGCGACCCGCCGGGACGTCCAGCCGTGGGGGGTGGTGGCCTGGCACGGGCGCTGGTACCTGGTCGGGCACGACCTGGACCGGCGGGCGCCGCGGGTGTTCCGGCTCTCCCGCGTCGTCGGCACGCCGAAGGCCGTGGGCCCGGTGGGGGCGTTCGAGCCGCCGCCCGACCTCGACCTGACCGCGGTCGTCGCCGGGCAGGTGCAGGGGGAGGAGTACCTCATCGTGGTGCGGGCGCGGCCGGGAACCGCCGTGGGGCTGCGCCGGCACGCCACCTCCCTCGGCCCGGCCGACGACGGCACCGGTGAGGTGGAGGACCGGCTGCAGCTGCGCACCACCGAGCCGTGGGCCCTGGCCGACCAGATCGCCGCCTACGGCGCCGACGTCGTGGTGGAGGCGCCGACCGACATGCGGGACGCCGTGATCGCCCGGTTGACCCGCCTGGCCGCGATGGGGACGCGCCCGTGAGCGCCGGGGGCGCGACCGACCGGATGACCCGGTTGCTGGCCCTGATCCCGTACCTCACCGCCCGTCCCGAGGGCGTGGCGCTCGCCGAGGCTGCCCGCGACTTCGGCGTCCCCGAGCGGCAGCTGCAGCGCGACCTGGAGCTGCTCTGGATGTGCGGGCTGCCCGGCTACGGTCCCGGCGACCTGATCGACGTCGCCTTCGAGGGGGACCGGGTCCGGGTCACGTTCAGCGCGGGGATGGTGCGGCCGCTGCGGCTGACCACCGACGAGGCGGTCGCGCTGGTCGTCGCGCTGCGCACGCTGCTGGAGCTGCCCGGCCTGGCCGAGCGCGACGCCGTGAGCCGGGCGCTGGCCAAGGTCTCGGCAGCCACTGGTGACGCGGCGGCCCGGATGGCGCCGCTGGCCGTGAGCGTCGACGCCCGGGAGGAGACCCTGGCGCTCGCCCGGCAGGCGCTGCAGGACCGGCGCGCGGTGCACCTGCACTACTACGTGCCGGCCCGCGACGAGCGCACCGAGCGCACCGTCGACCCGATGCAGCTGCTCTACGTCGACGGGCACTGGTACCTCGAGGCCTGGTGCCGCCGGGCCGAGGGCGTCCGGCTGTTCCGGCTCGACCGGGTGGACGAGGCCACGGTGCTGGACGAGCCCGCCGCCGCGCCGCCGCAGGCGACCAGCCGCAGCATCGACGACGGGCTCTACCAGCCCGGCCCCGACACCCCGGCCGTGCGCCTGCGGCTGGCCCGCAGCGCCCGGTGGGTCGCCGACTACTACCCGACCGAGGACGTGACGCCCGTCGACGACCCGCCCGGTGGGCTGGCCGTCACCGTGCGCACGGCGGACCTGGCCTGGGCGCGGCGGCTGGTCGCGATCCTGGGCGGCAACGCGGTGGTGGAGGAGCCGGCCGAGATCGGCGCGCAGGTCGCCGCCGAGGCCCGGGCCGCCCTGGCCCGGTACGGGGTGGCGCCCGGCGGCGCGGGCTAGGGTTCGGCCGTGGTGTTCTGGATCGTGCTCGCCGTCGTGGTCGTCCTGGCGCTCGCCGTGCTCGGGGTGCTCGCCCACGGCGTGCTCGGCGCCTTCGGGCGGCTGGCCCGCGAGCTGACCGCGGCCGAGGCCGACATCGCGCCGGTACGGGCCGGGCTGCAGGAGTCCGCCGACCGCGCCGGCCGGCTACGCGACGCCCGGTCGTCCGCCGGCTGAACGGCCGGCGAACTCCGTCCCGAGCGGCGGTTCCTGTGCTCGTACCGGTCGGGAAACCGGTGCCCCGCGGCGTAGCATCACCCCAGTCACCACACCTTTCGGAGGACGCGCCATGGGGTCACTCGGCCCGCTGGAAATCGGCCTGATCATCCTGGCCATCCTGTTGCTCTTCGGCTACAAGAAGCTGCCCGACGCCTCGCGCTCGCTGGGTCGTTCGCTGCGCATCTTCAAGGGCGAGATGAAGGGCATGAAGGACGACGACGTCCGCACCCGCGACGCGGCGAAGACCACACCGGTCCGCGGCGAGATCGTCGCCCCCGCGTCCTCCGCGGCGGACGAGCGAAACGCGCAGCTGCAGGAGGAGGCGCGGCAGGCCGAGGCGCGTGCGGCGGAGCTGCGGGCGCAGGCCGACCAGGCCCGTGCCGCGGCCGACGGCCCCCGCTGACCGCTTCGCACCCGGGGGTACGGCGGTGAGCGAGGCGACCCGCGGCGCGCGTCGGCGTCGGCGGCGGCCACGCGATGCCCAGGCCACCATGAGCCTGATCGCCCACCTCACCGAGCTCCGCAACCGCATCGCCAAGTCCCTGCTGGCGCTCGCGCTCACCACGGTGCTCGCGTTCTGGTGGTACGAGCACGGGCTGGGCGAGTTCATCCGTGCCCCGTACTGCGGGCTGCCGGAGGACCTGCGCTATGCCGGGGACGACGCCGGTGGCTGCGGGCTGCTCGTGACCAACGTCTTCGGCGGTGTCTTCATCCGCCTGAAGGTGGCCTTCCTCGCCGGCGTGGTCCTCGCGGCGCCGGTGTGGCTCTACCAGCTGTGGGCCTTCATCACCCCCGGCCTCAAGCGCAACGAGAAGCGCTACGGCGTCGGCTTCGTCGCCGTCTCCACGCTGCTCTTCGTGCTCGGCGCCGTGCTGGCCTACGTGTCGCTGTCCGCAGGCCTGGAGCTGCTGCTGAGCCTCGCCGGCGACGGGGTCGTGGTGGCGCTGACCGCGCAGGACTACATCGGCTTCGTCCTGTCGCTGCTGGTGGCGTTCGGGGTGAGCTTCGAGGTTCCGCTGATCGCCATCGCGCTCAACCTGGTCGGCGTCGTGAGCTACGAGGCGCTGCGGGGGAGCCGCCGCTGGATCTTCTTCCTCACCGTCGTCTTCGCCGCGTTCGTGACGCCCACGCAGGACCCGTTCACCATGCTGCTCATGGCCGGGCCGATGATCGTGCTGTTCGAGCTGGCGATCCAGACCGCCCGCCTGGTCGACCGTCGCCGGGCCCGGCGCGCGGCCGCCGAGCACTTCCACGGGCTGGACGACGACGAGGCCTCCCCGCTGGACGCCAGCCCGTCACCGCTGGAGGAGCCGGTCGAACCCTCGCCGTCGGCCCGCGGCTGACCGGCGTGGACGTCGCGGTCCTGGTCAGCCCGGCCGCCGGGCGGGGCCGCGCCCGCGCCGTGGCCCGGGCGGTCCTCGACGCCCTGCGCGAGGAGGGCCTGGCGCCCCGGGTGCTCGCCGCGACCACCCGACCCGACGCCGAGCGGCAGGCAGCGGTCGCGGTCGACGGCGGCGCCCGCGCCGTCGTCGCGATCGGGGGCGACGGCGCCGCCCACGCGGGGCTGCAGGCGGTCGCCGGCACACCCGTCCCGCTCGCCGTGGTCCCGGCCGGCACCGGCAACGACCTGGCGCTGGCCCTCGCCGTGCCGACCGATCCGGTGGCCGCCGCCCGCGCCGCCGCCGGCGACCTGCTGGCCGGCCGCGCCCGGGCGGTCGACGCCGGCCGGACCGCCGGCCGGTGGTGGGCCACCGTGCTCTGCTGCGGCTTCGACTCCGCGGTGACCGACCGCGCCAACCGGCTGCGCTGGCCACGCGGCCGCCGCCGGTACGACGTCGCCGTCCTGGCGGAGCTGGCCCGGCTGCGGCCCTACGAGGTGACGCTCACCCTGGACGGGGTGGCGCGCACCCTGCCGACCACCATGGTCGCCGTCGGCAACACGGCCTGGTACGGGGGCGGCTTGCGGATGTGCCCGGGAGCCGACGTCGCCGACGGACTCCTCGACGTCACCGTCGTGGGGGTCGTCTCCCGGCGGGAGCTGGTCCGCACCAAGCCGCGGCTGGCCGACGGCACCCATGTCCACCACCCCGCGGTGACGGTGCACCGGGCCGCCCGGGTGGAGCTGGCGTGCGCCGGCGTCAGCACCTACGCCGACGGCGAGCTGGTGGCCCCGCTGCCGGTCGTGAGCGAGTGCGTCCCCGGCGCCCTCCGCGTCGTCGGCGCCGGCCGGGCCTGAGCACCGGGTCGCTCGGCCGCGTCTCGGGGCTCGCCCCGAGCCGTCGAGGGGCGGGGAGGACGGGGTCCTTCCGCTGATCGACCCGGGCAGAGCGCCTAACGTGGGGGCATGTCCAGCCCCGCTGAGCGGTACGCAGCTGCCCGGAGGCGGACCTCCCACCCGGTCCTGGCCGAGTTCACCGCCGAGCTCGGCTTCTCCCTGGACCCGTTCCAGGTGGAGGCCTGCGAGGCGCTCGAGCGCGGCTCCGGCGTGCTGGTCTGCGCCCCGACCGGTGCCGGGAAGACCGTGGTGGGTGAGTTCGCTGTGCACAAGGCGCTCGCCGAGGGGCGCAAGGCCTTCTACACGACGCCGATCAAGGCGCTGTCGAACCAGAAGTACAACGACCTGGTCGAGCGCTACGGCGCCGACCGGGTCGGGTTGCTGACCGGCGACAACGCCGTCAACGGCGACGCCCCGGTGATCGTGATGACCACCGAGGTGCTCCGCAACATGCTCTACGCCGAGTCGCCGGCGCTGGCGGGGCTGGGCTACGTGGTCATGGACGAGGTCCACTACCTGGCCGACCGGTTCCGCGGTGCCGTGTGGGAGGAGGTGATCATCCACCTGCCGCAGTCGGTGACCCTGATCTCCCTGTCGGCGACGGTGAGCAACGCGGAGGAGTTCGCCGACTGGCTGGTCACCGTGCGCGGCGACACGGAGGTCGTGGTCAGCGAGGTCCGGCCGATCCCCCTCTGGCAGCACATGCTCGTCGGCAACCGGGTGTTCGACCTGTTCGCCCTGCGCCCCGCGGCGCACGCGGGGGAGCAGGGCGTGGAACCCCGGTCGCTGTCCACGCGCGAGCGCGGCGCCTCCGTGGTCGACCCCGAACTGGTCCGCTACGTGCGCGAGCACGAGCGTCGCATCGACAGCTGGGGTGGCTCCTCGCGCCGGGAGGGCCACCACCGACCCCGGTACCGGCCGCCCGCCCGGTCCGACGTCGTCGAACGGCTCGACCGCGCCGGCCTGCTGCCCGCGATCACGTTCGTGTTCAGCCGCAACGGGTGCGACGCCGCCGTGCACCAGTGCCTGCTCAGCGGGCTGCGCCTCACCGACGAGGCCGAGCGGGCCGAGATCGCCGCGATCATCGACGAGCGCACCGGCTCGCTGCCGGAGGAGGACCTGCACGTCCTCGGCTTCTGGGAGTGGCGCGAGGGCCTCCTCGCCGGGCTCGCCGCCCACCACGCGGGGCTGGTGCCGGCGTTCAAGGAGACCGTCGAGGAGTGCTTCGTCCGCGGCCTGGTCAAGGCCGTCTTCGCCACCGAGACCCTGGCGCTGGGCATCAACATGCCGGCGCGCACCGTCGTCCTCGAGCGGCTGGTGAAGTGGAACGGTGAGGCGCACGTCGACATCACCCCGGGGGAGTACACGCAGCTGACCGGTCGCGCCGGCCGCCGCGGCATCGACGTGGAGGGGCACGCCGTCGTCATCTGGGCGCCGGGGATGGACCCGAGCGTGGTCGCCGGGCTGGCCAGCACCCGCACCTACCCGCTCCGGTCGTCGTTCCGGCCGAGCTACAACATGGCGGTCAACCTGGTGGGTTCCTTCGGGCGGGCCCGGGCCCGCGAACTGCTGGCGAGCTCCTTCGCCCAGTTCCAGGCCGACCGCTCGGTGGTCGGCCTGGCGCGGGCGGCGGCCCGTCACGAGCGGGACGCCGCGCAGTTCGCCGCGGAGATGCGCTCCGACCGCGGTGACGTCGGGGCCTACGCGCAGTTGCGCCGGGAGATCGCCGACCGGGAGAAGGAGCTCTCCCGGGACTCGCAGGCCAAGCGCCGGATGGAGGCCGCCGATGCACTGGCCGCGCTGCGCCCGGGGGACGTCATCCGCGTGCCGACGGGCCGCCGGCAGGGGCTGGCCGTCGTCCTCGACCCGGGCATCACCGACCTGGCCGATCCACGCCCCCTGGTGCTGACCGAGGACAAGTGGGCCGGGCGGCTGGGCTCGGTGGACTTCCCGACGCCGGTGCAGGCGCTGGCCCGGGTGCGGGTGCCCAAGAACTTCAACCACCGCAGCCCGCACGCCCGCCGCGACCTCGCCTCCACCCTGCGCAACGCACGGGTGGAGCACGAGCTGGGGGCGCGCCGGGTGAAGAAGGGGCGCTCGGCGGCGGCCGACGACCCGGTGCTCGCCGACCTGCGGCAGGCGCTGCGCAACCACCCGGTGCACCAGCTGCCCGACCGCGAGGAGCGGGTGCGGATGGCCGAGCGCTGGCTGCGCGCGGTGCACGAGGCGGAGTCGCTGCAGCGGAAGATGGCCGAGCGCACCGGCTCCCTCACCCGCCAGTTCGACCGCACCTGCGACGTCCTGGAGGAACTGGGCTACCTGGTGCCGGAGGTCGCGCCGCTGGTCCCGGCCGACACCGAGGTGGTCGGTGCGGTCGACGACGCGGGGGCGGAGGAGGACAGGGTGACCGACGACGGCCGCCGGCTGGCCCGCATCTGGTCGGAGTCGGACCTGCTCGCCGCCGAGTGCCTGCGGGCCGGCATCTGGCGCGGCCTGACGCCGGCCGAGCTGGCGGCCGTGGTCTCGACACTGGTCTTCGAGGCGCGGCGGGACAACCCTGCCCTCCCCGCCGTCCCGGCCGGCAAGGTCGGCGTGGCGATCGGCGAGATGCGCGCCATCCGCTCCCGGCTGCAGGACGTCGAGCTCGACCACGGCGTACCGGCCGGCCGCGACCTCGATCTCGGCTTCGCCTGGGCCGCCTACCGCTGGGCCGACGGGCAGAGCCTGGACCGGGTGCTCGCCGGCGCCGAGCAGGCCGGCACCGAGCTCTCCGGGGGTGACTTCGTCCGCTGGGCGCGGCAGCTCATCGACCTCCTGGACCAGCTCGGCAAGGTCGCCGACGACCCCGTGGCCCGAACCGCCCGGGCCGCGGTGGAGCGAGTGCGGCGGGGGGTCGTCGCCGTCGCCGTCGGCGGCTGATCAGCGGTCCGCCGCCACCGGCCCGGTGCTCGGGTGCGGCAGAATCCCCGGCGCCCGGTCGCCGACCGGACGCAGGCAGTCGGGAGCGACGATGACCCATCCGCCGCACGGCGAGCACTCCTCCGGTGATGCACCGGGCGGGGACCGTCCCGCGCCCCCGCAGCAGCCGTGGGGTCCGCCGGCCTGGCCCCACGGGCAGGCTCCGGCCGGCTACGGCCGGCCCGGGGACACGCGGCCCTACGGCGCCCCACCGTTCGGTCAGGCTCCCTACGGCCAGCCGCCGCAGCACAGGCACCCGGGCGCCGGCGGGTACGGCCCACCCCGGTACGGGCAGCCACCGCACGGGCAGCCGCAGTACGGGCAGCCGCAGTCCGGCCCGCCGGCGCAGTACGGGCCCCCGGGCGCGAGCGGTTCCGGACTGCCGCAGTACGCGCTCGCCCGGCCTCCGGCCCGCACGACGCGGACCGGGCTGCTCGTGGGGCTGCTCGTGCTGGCGGCCGTCCTCGTCGGCGGCGTCGTCCTGGCGAGCACCACCGGGCCGACGGTGCTCTCGCGCTCGGCGGTGGAGCGCGACGTCGCCGAGCGGTTCGAACAGCGCGAGGGCGTCGCCGTCGACCTGAACTGCGACCAGGAGATGCGCGTGGAGGAGGGGGCCACCTACGCGTGCACCGGCGTGACCGCCGACGACGAGGAGATCACCCTCCGGATCGAGATCACCGACGCCGAGGGCGCCCGGTACACCTGGAGCGAGCCGTGACCCGCGGCTGAGGCGTGCTCAGCCGAGCGCGTCCGCCGGCCAGCCCAGCGCGGCACCCAGGCGGCCGAGGGAGGACTGCAGGCCGTGCCGCTCGGCCAGCGCGGCCAGCGCGCCGGGGTCGGCGGGGGAGCGGGGGAGGGCGCCTTCGACCGCGGGCAGATCGATGTCCCGCGCCACGGCGACCACCACCGGGGCGGCGTCGAGGTAGTCGGCGGCCGCGTGCAGCTTCTTCAGCACGGCCGCCGTCAGCGGCGGCGCCGGGACCACCGTGCGCGCCACCGCCGCCCGGATGCCGGCCAGGTCGCCGAACTCGCCGATGAGCGCGGCGGCGGTCTTCGCGCCCACGCCGGGCACGCCGGGCAGCCCGTCGCTCGGGTCGCCGCGGAGGACGGCGAAATCGGCGTAGGCCCGGCCGGGGATGCCGTACTTCGCGGTGACGGCGGCCTCGTCGACGAACTCCAGGTCGGAGATGCCCCGCGCCGTGTACAGCACCCGCACGCCGCGGGCGTCGTCGACCAGCTGGAACAGGTCGCGGTCGCCGGTGACGACGTCGACGGGGCCGCGGGCCCGGGTGGCGAGCGTGCCGATCACGTCGTCGGCCTCGTAGCCCGGTGCGCCGACGCGGGCGATCCCAGCGGCGGCGAGCACCTCGATCAGGACCGGCACCTGCGGAGCGAGCTCGTCGGGGGTCTCCTCGCCGCCCTCTGGCGCGACCCGGTGGGCCTTGTACGAGGGCAGCGCCGCCACCCGGAACGCCGGCCGCCAGTCGTCGTCCCAGCAGGCGACCAGCCGGTCCGGCGCGTGCGCGGTGACCAGGCGCGCCGTCATGTCCAGAAAACCCCGGACGGCGTTGATCGGCCGCCCGTCCGGGGTGGTGACGTTGGTCGGGACGCCGTAGAAGGCGCGGAAGTACAGCGATGCGGCGTCCAGGAGCATGGTGGTCACGCGGCCACCCCGCCGACCTGTGCCGTCGTCCGCCCGGACTGCGCGTGCTCGTCCACGTCCGCGGACGGTAGCGGTCTGGCAACGATTGCGGGGAAGGGTGGTCCGGCGTGGCTACTCTGCGCCGGTGACAACCGTGACAGAACCGGCCGGAACAGGCCCGCTCGTGACCGTCGACCGGGTGCACGCCGCCCGGGCGATCGCCGGTGAGCTGGGCATGGACCTCCTCGTGCTCACCCCCGGCGCCGACCTCCGCTACCTGTGCGGCTACGCCGCCCACGCGATGGAGCGGCTGACCGCCCTCGCGGTGCCCCGCTCGGGCGAGGCGTTCCTCGTCGTGCCCCGCCTGGAGGCGCCCATGGTCGACGCCAGCCCGGCCGGAGCGCTCGGCCTGGAGGTGCTCGCCTGGGACGAGACCGATGACGCGTTCGCGGTGCTGGCCGGGGCGGCGACCGCCCGGCTCGGCTCCGCCCCCGCCCGGGTCGCCGTCGGGTCGCGTACGTGGGCCGAGCACGCGCTGGGTGTGCAGCGGGCACTGCCCGGGTCGGCGCTGGAGCTCGCGAGCCCGGTCGTGGACCGGCTCCGCATGGTGAAGACGCCCGCCGAGGTCGAGGAGCTGGCCCGGGCCGGCGCGGCGATCGACCGGGTGCACGCCCGCATGGGGGAGTGGCTGCGGGTCGGCCGCACCGAGGCGGAGGTCGGCGCCGACATCGCGGCGGCCATCCTGGCCGAGGGGCACGTGGGGGTGGACTTCACCATCGTCGGCTCGGGGCCCAACGGCGCCAGCCCTCACCACGAGCTCTCCGGCCGCACGGTGGAGGCCGGGGACGTCGTCGTCGTGGACATCGGCGGGGAGACGGCGACCGGCTACCGCTCCGACTGCACCAGGACCTACGTCGTCGGCGGGAGCGCACCGGCCGACGTGGCGCAGTGGTACGAGGTGCTGCACGCCGCGCAGCAGGCGGCGACCGCCGCGGTGCGCCCCGGCGTGACGGCCGAGCAGATCGACGCGGCGGCCCGCACCGTGATCGCCGACGCCGGCTGGGGCGAGTACTTCATCCACCGCACCGGGCACGGCATCGGACTGGACAGCCACGAGGCGCCCTACATCGTGGCCGGCAACCAGCTCCCGCTGGAGCCGGGCATGGCCTTCTCCGTGGAGCCGGGCATCTACCTGCCCGGTCGCCACGGCGCCCGCATCGAGGACATCGTCGTCTGCACCGACGACGGCGTCCGCGTCCTGAACAACGGTCCCCGTGAGCTCGTCGAACTCCCCGGCTGAGGCCGGGGGCGTCCCGCTGGACGTCGACCGGGCGCTGATGGCGGCGCTCGCCCGCGACGGCCGGGCCAGCTTCACCGAGCTGGCCGAGCGGGTGGGGCTGTCGGTGTCGGCCGTGCACCAGCGGGTGCGGCGGCTCGAGCAGCGCGGGCTGATCACCGGGTACCGGGCGACGCTCGACGCCACGCAGATCGGCCTGCCGCTGACGGCCTTCGTGTCGATCACCCCGACCGACGCGCAGACCGACGACGCGCCGGCCCTGCTGGCGCACCTCGACGCCATCGAGGAGTGCCACGCGGTCGCGGGGGTGGAGAGCTACATCCTCAAGGTGCGGGTGGCCTCGCCGGACGCGCTGGAGAACCTGCTCAAGGAGATCCGCGCCGCCGCGAACGTCCGCACCCGGACGACGGTGGTCCTCTCCACCCCCTACGAGGCCCGGCCACCGATCTGACCGCCGGCTGTCATGCGTCACGAGGGGGTCCCGGGCGCAGCCTTCGCTGGGCGTGGTGGTCGACCGGCCCCCCGGTGTGGCCTGACCGATGACTCTCCCGCGGTGCGCCGGTCTGTACGCCGGAGACCGACTCATGGGAGGCAGACGCCGTGCGGAGACTGAGCTTCGGCATGAACGTGAGCCTGGACGGCTACATCGCCGCGCCCGGCGACGACATCGGCTGGAGCGTGCCGAGCGACGAGCTGTTCCAGTGGTGGTCCGACCGGGTGGGGGCGACCGGCCTGGCGCTGTACGGGCGGAAACTGTGGGAGACGATGAGTTCCCACTGGCCGACCGCCGACCAGCAGCCCGGCGTCACACCGGCGGAGATCGAGTTCGCCCGCCGCTGGCGGGACATGCCGAAGGTGGTGTTCTCCTCCACGATCAGCGCGGTCGACGGCAACGCCCGCCTGGTCACCGGCGACGCGGTCGCCGAGATCACCCGGCTGAAGGCCGAGGACGGCGGCCCCATGGACATCGGCGGCGCCACACTCGCCGCAGCGGCGATGCGGGCCGGGCTGATCGACGAGTACGTGGTGGCCACCGCACCGGTCCTGGTGGGGAGCGGCACGCCGTTCTTCACGGCCCTGGACAACTGGGTGGACCTGACCCTGGTGGAGACCCGGACGTTTCCCGACGGCGTGGTCCTGACCAGGTACGAGACCAGGCGGTAGCTGTCCGACGTCGGTAGGACCGGTGGTCACCGGGCAGCCGCACCGGTCGACGTCGGGCCCCGCCACCCATCCGACAGCTGGACAGTCGTTCGAACGTGTGTTCGGATGGTGGGCATGCGGTGGGACGCGCAGCGACTCGACGTCGACGAGCCCGGGGCGCTGCCCGGCATGCCGACCATCCGTGGGCTGCTGCGCAGTGTGCAGGTGCCCGAGTTCCCCGGGCTCACCTTCCACGAGGTGCGGTCCAGGAGCGCGCTGAACCGCGTGCCGGGGGAGTCGGCGATGCCCTTCCCGTGGACCATCAACCCCTACCGCGGCTGCTCGCATTCGTGCGTGTACTGCTTCGCTCGCCGGACGCACGAATGGCTGGAGCTCGACTCGGGCCGGGACTTCGACACCCAGGTCGTGGTCAAGACCAACCTGGTCGAGGTGCTGCGGCGGGAGCTGGCCCGGCCGTCATGGCGGCGCGAGCACGTCGCCCTCGGCACGAACACCGACCCCTACCAGCGGGCCGAGGGTCGCTATCGGCTCATGCCCGGGGTGATCGAGGCGCTCGCCGCGTCCGCCACCCCCTTCTCCATCCTCACCAAGGGCACCCTGCTGCGGCGCGACATCCCCCTGCTTGCGGCCGCCGCCCGCGACGTCCCCGTGGGGTTGGGGGTCTCGATCGCCATCTGGGACGACGACCTGCACGCCGCGCTCGAGCCCGGCGTCCCCGGCCCGCGCGCCCGGCTGGAGCTGATCCGGGCGCTGGCCGACGCCGGGCTGCCCTGCGGGGTCTTCCTCGCGCCCGTGCTCCCCGGCCTCACCGACTCTCCCGCGCAGCTGGACGCCGCACTCGCTGCGATCGCCGCGGCCGGGGCGTCCGGCGTGACCGTGATCCCGCTGCACCTGCGCCCGGGCGCCCGGGAGTGGTTCATGGCCTGGCTGCGTCGCGTGCACCCCGAACTCGTTCCGCGGTACGAGCGCCTGTACGCCCGCCGGGCCTACGTGCCGGCCGAGTACCGCACGTGGCTGGCCCGGCAGGTGGCGCCGCTGCTGGCCCGGCACGGCCTGGACCGGCGGTCCGGCGGGGCGGCCCGCCAGGTCGAGGTCATGGGCGTGCCCGGCGACGAAGAGGTCGGCTTCCCCGCCGGCAGCCTGCCCTCCACGGCGCTCCCGGGGCCCGGTCCTGTCCCCGACCGGGGTGCAGCGTCGGCCCCCGCCCCCGGTGGTGCGGCTGAGCAGCTGACGCTGCTCTGAGCGCGCTCAGCCGGCCTGCCGGGACGCCCGGGCCACCGCTCGGGTGGCGCGGACCATGCCGCGGGATCCCACCGGCTGGGCGCCGGCCGCGAGCGCCAGCCGGCGGTAGGAGTCGTAGGACAGCGTCCGGTAGGCAGCGGCGAGCTCCTCGACGGCCTCGCGGCGGAACGGGGCGACGGTGGCGCGCAGGTGCCCGACCGTGGCGCGCACGTGCTTGGTGAAGGTGGCCTGCAGGGCCTGGTTGGAGAGCCTGCCACCGATGCGGGAATCCAGGCCGGGCCCCCGGCGCAGCGCCGGCAGCACCCAGGGACTGGCGGCCAGCGCCGGGAACCTCGCCCGAGCCGCCTCCCAGGCGTGCCAGGCGGTCAGCGCCCCGGGGACGGACCACTCGCCGTCGTCGGTGGTGACGTGCAGGCGGCGCGCGGTCGCCCGCACCTGGTCCCGCCGCAGCGAACGGAAGGCGCCGACCGGCGCGGGCCAGCCCAGGGCGAGCGCGCACCAGGCCACCGAGCGCAGGTGCTCGGGGTCCTCGGCGCGGATCCGGGTCAGCGGCCGGAGATCGAGCTGCGGCGGATCCGGCTCGGGGGTGGCCGGCTGCGCGAGCGCCAGACCGCCGTAGCGGGCGACCTTGCTGTAGAGCGCGACGGTGGCCGGCTTCCAGCCGCGCGCGGCGGACAGCTCGTCGAGGCCACCGGCCGCCAGCTCCTCGGGCCCGAGATCGAGCTCGAGCGCCGCGTCGGCCAGCCGGCGCCACTGGTCCTCGTACCCAGGAGGCGGTCGCAGCCGGGCCCAGGCGCGTGCCGGCGGTAGGGCAGGCATGTCGGGCAACGGCTGCTGCCAGGCACGTGGCATGCGTCCAGTCTACCGTTATCCCCAACAATCGCGACAACATTCGTTGTGCTGACTTGACGAGCAACCAGAACCGGCGCCCTTCGGGCACCGCATCACCAACGGACCACCAGGACCGGTTGGATCTGCGCCCGGCGATGTCCCTCTGGATCATGGGACCGTGCGAACGGTGGGCGTCGAGGAAGAACTGCTGGTCGTCGACCCCCACGGCGTTCCCGTTCCCCGGGCCCCGGAGGCCCTGGCGGTCGCGGCGCGCCGCGGCGAGGGCGAGGACGTCCACCAGCACGACCTCGAGGAGCGCGGCAAGGACGTCGCCGTCCCGGAGACCGCCCGCCTCGTCCCCGAGCTGAAGGCCCACCAGATGGAACTCGGCACGCCGGTGTGCACGACGCTGGCCGAGATCCGCAGCCAGCTGCAGCACTGGCGCGGCCGGGCCGACGACGCGGCCGCCGCCGTGGGTGCCCGCGTCGCCGCCCTGGCCACCTCGCCGGTCGGCGTGACGCCGGTCCCCACGGAGGGCGAGCGCTACGGGCGCCTGCTCGAGACCTTCGGGCGCACCGCTGAGGAGGTCCTCACCTGCGGCTGCCACGTGCACGTGTCGGTGGCCGACGACGAGGAAGGGGTGGCGGTGCTCAACCGCATCCGCAACTGGCTGCCGGTGCTGACCGCGCTCAGCGCGAACTCGCCGTTCTGGCAGGGCCGGGACACCTCCTACGCCAGCTTCCGGTCGCAGGTGTGGCACCGATGGCCCTCGGCCGGCCCGAACGAGCCCTTCCACGACGCGGCGGACTACCACCGGCTCGTCGAGGCGGTGCTCGCCACCGGGACCGTGCTGGACGACGGGATGGTCTACTTCGACGCCCGCCTGTCGGCCACCTGGCCCACCGTCGAGGTCCGCACGGCCGACGTGCTGATGCGTGTGGAGGACGCCGTCACCCTCGCCGGGCTCGTGCGCGGCCTGGTCGAGACCGCCGCCCGGGAGGCCCGCGCCGGGGGAGCGGTACCGGAGACGCGCGCGGAGGTGCTCCGCCTGGCGTCCTGGCGCGCCTCCCGCTCCGGGCTCTCCGGTGACCTGGTGCACCCGCGAACCGGCCGGCCCGCCCCGGCCGCCGACGTGCTGGCCGATCTGCTGGACCACGTCCGGCCCGCGCTCGCCGAGGCCGGCGACGAAGCCGTGGTGAGCAGCGGTCTGGACGCCCTCCTGACCCGCGGGACGGGAGCGGACCTCCAGCGGCGCGTGCACCGCGAGACCGGCGACCTCGCCGCCGTCGTCCGGGCGGCCGTCGCCGTCACCGCGGGGGAGGAGACCCCCCGGGCGACCGCCGGCGCGAGCCGCTAGATTCCCGCCATGTACACCGCGAGCTGGCGCGACGTCGTCCGTCCGGGGCTGTTCGGCACGTCGCCCGACCCGAGGGACAAGCCCTACCGCCTGGTCATCCGACTGGCACTCGTCGTCTTCCGGCTCCTCCGGTTCCGGTTCGACGTCCGCGGCTCGCAGCACGTCCCACCCGTGGGTGGGGCGATCATCTGCAGCAACCACGTCAGCTTCTTCGACTTCACCTTCCTCGGCCTGGGCGCGCTGCCGCAGCACCGCCTCGTCCGGTTCATGGCGAAGTCGCCCGTGTTCGAGCACTGGCTCGCCGGGCCGTTCATGCGGGCCATGAAGCACATCCCCGTCGACCGGAAAGCCGGCTCGACGGCGTTCGAGGCCGCCGTGCGCGCCCTCAAGGACGGCGAGGTGGTCGGCGTCTTCCCCGAGGCGACCATCAGCACGAGCTTCACGGTCAAGGACCTCAAGGCAGGCGCCGCCCGCATGGCCATCGACGCCGGTGTGCCGATCATCCCGGCGGCGGTGTGGGGCGGGCACCGGGTGGCGACCAAGAACCACAAGGTGGAGCTGCGCCGGGGCGTCCCGGTCATGGTCTTCCTGGGCGACCCGATCACCCCCGAGCCGGGGGAGCAGATCGCCGCGCTGCTGGACCGCACGCGCACCGCCATGGTGGCGCTGCTCGACGAGGCGCAGCGCAGCTACCCCGACCGGCCCGCCGGCGACGACGACCGCTGGTGGCTCCCGGCCCACCTCGGGGGCACCGCCCCCACGCCGTCGGAGGCGGCGGCCGCCGACGCGGTGCGCGCGGCGGGGCGGGGGACGACGCGCGCGAAGAAGTCCCCGGCCCGCCGGCTCACCGGGCTGCTCCGCCGCCGCTGAGCGGACAGCTCACTCGACGACGACCGGCGCCATGAGCCGGAAGGCCTCCAGCTCGACGTCGTACCAGCGCCGCATCCGGCCCAGCGGGGTCATGCCCAGCCGCCGGCACACCGCCATCGACGGCTCGTTGCCGGGTCGGACGACGGCGTAGACCTCGGGGAGGCCGCGAACGAACGCCCGGTCGATCACCGCCCGCGCGGCCTCGGTGGCGTAGCCGTGACCCCACGAGTCGGGGTGCAGGTGCCACCCGACCTCCACCTCGCCCACCCCGTTCGGCAGCGGCTTGAGCAGCACCGTGCCCGCCGGGACGCCGTCGGGTCGCTCGATCGCCCAGCACAGGAACGTCTCGTCCTGGCGGTGCACCTCGGCCCAGCGCTCGACCAGCTCGGCCGGGGGCACCGACGGCGTCCCGCCCAGCCAGCGGGTCACCTCCTCCCGGCGGTAGACGTCGCGAAGCCGGGCCAGGTCCGCCGAGCCGGTGGTCCAGGGGCGCAGCCGCAGCCGCTCGGTGCGCAGCTCCTTCCCCTTGCCGCCCATCGGTCCTGCCTACCGTCGGGCGGGGCGCCCGGCCACCGGAGGGTCTCCCGCCGGAGCGGCCGAGTCGGCGTGATCTCCTACTCGTCGCCTCGCGGTCGGACGCGAGCGCGGGGACGAGAGGTGGACGCCACATGAGCCTGCTGCTCACCGACGTGCGGATCGGCGACCGCCCCGGGCGCGCCGTGCACGTCGTCGACGGCCGGATCGCCTGGACCGGTGCTGCCGCAGAGGCCCCGCGTGCCGATCACGCGGTCGCGGGGGAGGGGGCGCTGCTGACGCCTGCCTTCGTCGACGCGCACGTGCACGCCACGGCGACCGGTCTGGCGCTGACCGGTCTCGACCTGCACTCGAGCCCCAGCCTCGCCCATGCGATGGAGTCCATCCGAGCCCACGTCGCGACGGCGCCAGGCGGGATCGTCCTGGGCACCGGCTGGGACGAGACCGACTGGCCCGAGCGACGGGGCCCGACGCGCGCCGACGTCGACGCCGTGGCCGCCGGGCGCCCGGTCTACCTGGCCCGTGTCGACGTCCACTCGGCGACGGTCTCCACCGCGCTGCTCGACCTCGTCCCGGGCATCACCGGGCTCCCGGGGTTCTCGCCGGACGGACGGCTGCGCCTGGACGCCCACCACGCCGCCCGCCAGGCCGCCTACGGTGCGGTGGGGACCGCGCAGCGCCGCGCCGCACAGCGCGCCGCCCGGTCCGCGGCGGCCGCCCTGGGGATCGGCAGCCTGCACGAGATGGCCGGGCCGGAGGTCTCCTCCGCCGACGACCTGAGGGAGCTGCTGGCCCTGGCCGCCGAGGTGCCCGGCCCGCGCGTCGTGGGGTACTGGGGCGAGCTGTCCGAGCGCGGCGGCCTGGAGCTGGTCCGGGAACTCGGTCTCGCCGGCGCCGGGGGAGACCTGTTCTGCGACGGCGCCCTCGGCTCGCACACCGCCGCCCTGAGCGCTCCTTACAGTGACCGACCCGAGACGTCGGGCACCCTGCGGTTCGAGTCCGCCGCGCTGGTGGAGCACGTGCGCGCCTGCACGGCGGCGGGGATCCAGGCCGGCTTCCACGTCATCGGGGACGCCGCCGTCGAGCAGGTCCTGGACGCCGTCGGCGCCGTCGTCGCGGAGCTGGGCGTCGCGGCCGTCCGCGCCTGCCGTCACCGCCTCGAGCACCTGGAGATGCCCTCCGCCGCGGCCATCGACCGGATGCGGGACTGGCAGATGGTGGCCAGCGTGCAGCCGGCCTTCGACGCCACCTGGGGAGGCGATGCGGGCATGTACGCCGAGCGGCTCGGCGTCGAGCGGGCCCTGGCCACCAATCCGTTGGCCGAGCTCGCGGACGCGGGGGTCGCCCTGGCTCTCGGCAGCGATGCGCCGGTGACTCCGCTGGACCCCTGGGGGGCGGTGCACGCGGCCGTCGACCACCGGACGCCGGATTCCGGGTTGCGTCCCTTCGACGCCTTCGACGCCGCCACGCACGGCGGCTGGTTCGCCGTCCGCGCCGAGCACCCGGCCGGGCCGCTGGCCGTGGGAGCGCCCGCGGACCTCGCGCTGTGGGCCACCGACCAGGGGCTCTCCGGCGTCCTCGGCAACCGGATCCGACCCGGCTGCGCCGGTCTGCTCGTCGACGGCCGGGTGGTGACGGGCGCGGGGTGAGCGCCGTCGCTGTCAACGATCAGTAACGATTCGATCACACTGCGACGCACAGCTCGCCAGGGTCTCGATTCGGCGCGGGGCAGTTCTTACAGTCCCTGCAGTTCCTGACCGGGAGCACCGCACGCACGTTCCCCGGCAGGCGCGTCAGTCCCTCCGGCCGGCGCTCCCGATCTCGGGTGCGCTCCCGGGTCGCGGGGGGCCGGCGGGCCGCCGGTCGCGGCGTGTGCGGGCACCCCGGCGGAGCCCCCGTGGAGCCGCGCCATCAGACAACGGTCGCGCCGATCGCCGCCAGCGACCGGCCGTCCGGCCCGAAGGCGCGCCGATCGCGGAGGGCGACCGCCGGCGCCCCCGGCAGCAGGGGTCCGGTGGTTCGGACGGAAGGTCCCGGCGCACACGCGCTCGCCCACTCCGCCGGGATGGGATGCTGGGTCGGGGCCGCGGACACCGCGGCCCGGACCCCGCCCGAACGGGCGCGGGGACGTCCCGCCCCGGGTGGGCGGCTGCACCGGGGAGGCGCTGCGTGCCCGCAGGCGATGGCGGGCCGGGAACCTGGACGCTCGCGCGCCCGGCCGGCCCCGACGCTGCCGGGCGGCCCGTGCCGCCGGCGGGAGCTCCGGCCTCCCGCTGGTCGCGCGCCCCCTGGCGCACCGTCCTGGCTGCCTGCGGCGGGCTGGCGATGTTCCTGGCGTTCCCGGGATACGACCTCGCCGCCCTGGCGGTGCTGGGCCCGGCCGCGCTCGCCGTCGCCGTCCACGGGCGCAGCGTCCGCGCCGGTCTCTGGCTCGGGCTGGTCACCGGGCTCACCTTCTTCGTCCCCCTGCTCTCCTGGACCGGCATCTACGTCGGGGCCGTCCCGTGGCTGGCCCTCGCGGTCAGCCAGGCGCTGTTCGTCGCCACGCTCGGGGGCCTGACCGCGCTCACGTCCCGGCTCCCCGCCTGGCCGCTGTGGGCCGCCGCCCTGTGGGTGGCCGTCGAGGCGGGCCGCGGCCGCTTCCCCTTCGGGGGGTTCCCCTGGGGCCGGCTGGGCCTCTCCCAGACCGAGGGCCCCTTCCTGGCGTTCGCCGCGTACGGCGGTGTCCCACTGGTCGGCTTCGCCGTCGCGCTCACCGGCACCCTGCTGGCGGCGGCCCTCGCCCTCGCGCAGGGACGGAGCACGGCAGGGATCACGGCCCGGCACCGTCGCGGGGCGGCGGCCGCGCTGGCCGGCGCGCTGACGATCCCGCTGGTGGGCGGGTTGGCCTGGCTGCCGCTGGCCGGGGGCTCCCTCACCGCAGGCGGCCCCACCGCCACCGTCGCGGTGATCCAGGGCGACGTACCGCGCGCCGGCCTGGACTTCAACGCCCAGCGGCGGGCGGTGCTCGACAACCACGTCCAGCAGACGCTGCGCCTGGCCGGGGAGGTGGCCGCCGGCCGGCAGCCACCTCCCGACGTCGTCCTCTGGCCGGAGAACAGCTCGGACATCGATCCCTACCGCAACGCCGACGCCGCGGCGCAGATCCAGCGCGCGGCCGATGCGGTGGGTGCGCCGGTGCTGGTCGGCGCGGTCGTGAACGGCCCGGGGGAGTACATCAGCAACACCGCGATCGTCTGGACCCCCGAGGGCGGTCCCGGCGACACGTACGTCAAGCGGCATCCCGTTCCGTTCGCCGAGTACGTCCCGGCCCGCGACTTCTTCCGGTTCTTCAGCGACAAGGTCGACCTCGTCCGCCGGGACTTCGCCGCGGGGGACGAGGTGGGCGTCCTCGACATCGGTGGCGTGCGGCTCGGCGACCTCATCTGCTTCGAGGTGGTGTACGACGGCCTCGTGCGCGACGTCGTCGACGGTGGTGCGGGCATGCTCGTGGTTCAGACCAACAACGCCACGTTCGGCTACACCGACGAGAGCGCCCAGCAGCTGGCGATGAGCCGGGTGCGCGCGGTCGAGTTCGGCCGCACCGTCGCGGTGGCCGCGACCAGCGGCATCTCCGCGATCGTGGCGCCGGACGGCACCGTGGTGCGCTCCTCCGAGCTGTTCGAGCCCGCGGTGTTCGTGGCCGAGGTGGCCCAGCGGGACGGCCGGACGGTCGCCCAGCGGCTCGGTGCCGCGCCGGAGGTGCTCCTCACCGCCCTGGGGCTCGGCGCGGCGCTGTGCGCCGCCCTCCGGCGGCGTGCGGGGAGCCGGGCGTGAGCGAGCGCGTCCTGGTGGTCGTCCCGACCTACAACGAGGCGGAGAACCTCGAGCGGGTGCTCGGCAGGCTGCACGCCAGCGTCCCGGAGGCGCACGCCCTGGTCGTCGACGACGGCTCGCCCGACGGCACCGGGCGGATCGCCGACTCGCTGGCGGCGGCCGATCCCCGCGTCCACGTCCTGCACCGCGCCGCGAAGGCCGGCCTGGGACGTGCCTACGTCGCCGGGTTCCGCTGGGCCCAGGAGCGCGGTTACGACGTCCTGGTCGAGATGGACGCCGACGGCTCGCACCCGCCCGAGCAGCTGCCCGCCCTGCTCGCCGCCCTGGCCGACGCCGACCTCGTGCTGGGGTCCCGCTACGTCGACGGTGGCCGGGTCGAGGACTGGCCGCTGCACCGGCTGGTGCTGTCCCGCCTCGGGAACCGGTACACCCGGTGGGCGCTGCGGCTGCCGCTGCGCGACGCCACCGGGGGCTTCCGGGCGGCCCGCGCCGAGCTGATCGACCGGCTCCCGTTCGACGAGGTGGCGAGCGAGGGCTACTGCTTCCAGGTCGACTGGGCCTGGCGAGCCCTGCGATCAGGGGCCCGCGTCACCGAGGTGCCGATCACCTTCACCGAACGTGCGTTCGGCCGGAGCAAGATGAGCGGCTCGATCGTTGGAGAGGCGTGGGCGCGCGTGACCGTGTGGGGCGTGCAGGACCGGCTGGCCGACTGGCTGCCCGGACGCGTGCGGCCACCCGTGACCGGCGGGGGAGCGGGAACGGCACGACCTGGAGAGGGGAGGCGACGTGGCTGACGTGGTGCGTCGGAGACTGCGCACGGTGGTGGGGCTGACCGCGCTGGCGGAGCTGGTGGTCTTCGTGCTGGTCGCCGCCTGGATCGGCCTCGGGTGGACGATCCTCGCCACCCTCGTCACCAGTGCGCTCGGATGGGTGCTGCTGGCCAGCCAGGGCCGGCGGGCCCTCGCCGACCTGCGGCAGCGGGCGCGGTCACGCGAGGCCGCGGGCCGCGAGCTCGGTGACGCCGGGCTGGTCGCCGTCGGCGGTCTGCTGATGGTGCTGCCGGGCTTCCTCGGTGACCTGATCGGGCTGCTGTGCCTGCTGCCGGGCACCCGGGGGCTGGTGCGTGGCGCGCTCCGGCGCGTGGTGCTCGCCCGGCTGCCCGAGCACCTGCGTGGACCGGTGCGCGTGGGGAGCACCCGTACCGCCCCGGTGGACACCACCGAGTCCTACGGCCGTGGGGAGCCGCTCGTGATCGAGGGGGAGGTCCTGCGGGACCCCGACCAGAAGGCCTGACCCGCTCCCGGGGGCACCCGGCCCCGGACGCGGAACGGCCCCGGTGGATCTCTCCACCGGGGCCGTCCGGTCACTGCGGTAGGGCTGGGGTCAGCTGGCGCGTGTCCGCCGGCCCCGGAGCACCTCGAGGCGCTCGGCGAGGACCTCCTCGAGGTCCTCCACGCTGCGCCGCTCCAGGAGCATGTCCCAGTGCGTCCGCGGGGGCTTCACCTTCTTGGGCGCCGGCTCGGTCCCACCGACCAGCTTCGCCGCGGAACCGTCGAACTTGCACTCCCAGGTGTCGGGGAGCTCCGCGTCGTCGGCGAAGGGCACCGTGAACAGGTGGCCCGAGGCGCACCGGTACTCGGCGTACTGCCGCTCGATGGGCGCGGTGTTGCGCTCGGTCTCATAGCTGACGCTGCCCAGTCGGCTGCCGCGCAGGGAACGCTCACCCATGGCACACCGTCCTCTCGTGCTCGTGTCGGTCGGGACTCGACGTCCGGTGGCCAGGGCAGTACCCAGGCGACCGGGGAGTCAGAGAGATGAACGACCGAAAAGGCGGAGAGATTCCGCCGAATCGGCTGCTCATCATCGCATGGGGTGGGATCCGGGGCGCGGGCGCCCCCCACAGGGGTGAGGAGCCGCCGTTCAGGGCAGGGCGAGCTGGCCCGGCCCGGCGGCGGTGGGGCCCAGCTCGCCGCGCACGTAGTGCCGCCGGCAGAGCACCTGGTACCGGACGGCGGGGGCGCCGGCGCCCTCCCCGGGCAGCTCGGGGGGAGCGGTGTCGGCGACGACGACGGTCGCGCCGGAGCGGACCATGACGCCGTCGACGACCCGGGCGTTGAGCAGCCCCGGGAGACCGCACCAGCAGAGCACCTCCACCTGGATGCGCTGCACCTCGTCGGCCAGCTCCAGCAGGCGCCGGGTGCCGGGGAACAGCTGCGCGCGGAAGTCGGTGGTGAGCCCGAAGGCGTAGACGTCGACGTGCGACTCGTCGACCAGCTCGGCCAGCTGGTCCACCTGGGCGGGGAGGAGGAACTGCGCCTCGTCGACGATCAGGTAGTCGACCCGGTGGCCGTCGGCCCAGCGCGTGCGGACGAGCAGCCGCAGGTCGGTGCCCGCGTGCACTTCCATCGCCGCCCGGCAGAGCCCGACGCGGGAGCTGATCCGCGGAGCCGCGGACCGGTCGCCCTGGGTGACCAGCAACCCGTGCCGGCCCTGCCGGCTGTGGTTGTGGTCGACCTGCAGCGCCAGCGTGGACTTCCCGCAGTCCATGGGGCCGTGGAAGAACCGCAGATGGGCCGGTGCGGGGTGGCGTCGCCGGTCGCCGGAGGCGGGCACCATCGGCGGCGGGGGAGCGGGCCGCTCGCCGTCGGGCGCGGTCACAGCTTCTCCGGCGGCGTGTTGCCGGCGGCGACGACAGCGCGGCGCATCGGCAGCGCGGCCAGCGCGACGAACCCGGCCACGAAGAAGATCACCAGGCTGACGATGGCCAGCCGGTAGGAGCCGGTCAGCTGGTAGGTGAGGCCGAACGCGAGCGGCCCGAGCCAGCTGGTGCCGCGGTCGCTGATCTCGTAGAAGCCGAAGTACTCCGCCTCCTTGCCCGCCGGGATGAGCTGGCTGAACAAGGAGCGGGAGAGGGCCTGGGTGCCGCCCTGCACGAGCCCGATGACGGCGGCGAGGGCGTAGAACTGGGCGACCGCGCCGGTCTGCAGGGAGAACGCGGCGAACAGCACACCGATCCAGGCCACCAGGGCGCCCAGGACGACCCGCTTGGCGCCGTAGCGACCGGCCAGGCGGCCGAGGCCCAGCGCGCCGAAGATCGCCACCACCTGGACCATCAGGATCGCGCCGGTGAGCACGTCCTGCGCCAGGTCCAGCTCCTCGGTGGCGTAGGTGGCCGACAGGGAGATGACCGTCTGCACGCCGTCGTTGAACAGCAGGTAGGCACCGAGGAACCACAGCGTCAGCGGGAAGGCCCGCATCTCGCGGAAGGTGGTGGCCAGCTGGCGGAAGCTGCTGCTGGACCGGCCTGCGGAGGGCGCGACCGGGCGGTTGCGCAGGCGGGACACCGAGAACAGCGTGAAGGCCCCCCACCACAGCCCCGCCGTCGCCAGGCAGATACGCACGGCCTCACCGGTCGTCAGCCCCAGGTCCTCGGCCGCGACGACCAGGCCCAGGTGGACCGCCAGCAGCAGCGCCCCGCCGACGTAGCCGAACGCCCAGCCCTTGCTGGAGACGGCGTCGCGCTCGTCGGGTCCGGCCAGCTCCGGCAGCCACGAGTAGTAGACGACCGTGGCCGCGCCGAACGCGATGTTGGCGAGGACGAACAGACCCGCGCCCAGCAGCCACCGGCCGTCGCCGGCGAAGAACAGGCCGGTCGTCGCGAGCGCCCCGAGGATCGCCAGCCCGGTGAGCATCTCCCGCTTGCGGCCGGTGCGGTCGGCGACGGCGCCGGCGAGGGGCAGCACGAGCACCTGCAGGACGACCGACGCCGACAGCACGTAGGAGAACCAGCTGCCGGCCGCGAGCGACAGCCCGAGGAAGGAGAGCCGCTCGTCCGGGCCCGCGGCGTCCCGCGCGATCGCGGTCAGGTACGGGCCGAGGAAGACGGTCGTCACCGAGGTGTTGAAGACCGACATCGCCCAGTCGTAGGAGTACCAGCCGAACCGCTCGCGCCGGAGGGCGGGATCGGTCGACGGCACCGACGGGTCGGCGGCGGGGACGGCGGTGGTCACCGCGGCAGGGTGCCAGGCAGGTGGCGGCCGGTCCAGCACCGGCCCGCGCCGGTCACGGGATGTCCTCCGGCACGACACCGCCGGGAAAAGCGGCGACGGCGGTCGTGGGCCGTGTCGGGTCGACGAACGCGGGGCCGTCGAGCTCGTCGGACCGCAGTGGGCGCAGGCCCCGGGTGAGCGCAGCGGCGATGCGGGTGCGCGCCCGGTTGGCGTCTCCCACGCGGCCCATCTCCAGGTCGTCGAAGACGACCGGCGGGCCGACGTGCACCCGCAACGCGGGACGGCGCAGCACGGCCCGCAGCAGGGTGCGCAGCTTGCCGAGGTCGTTGCCGTACTGGAGCACCTCGTGCGCACCCCACTGGCTCACCGGGAGCACGGGCACCCGCAGGCCCAGTGCGAGCCGCGCCATTCCGGTGCGGCCCCGTTCGGGCCAGAGGTCCGGCGCCAGGCCCACCCGGCCTTCGGGATAGGCGACGACGTGGCCTCCGTGCACCAGGGCCACCTCGGTGACGCGGACGGCGTGGCGGGCCAGCTCGGTGCCCCGCTCCACCCGGATGGCGCCGGTCCGTTCCAGCAGCGGGCCGGCGACCGGCGCGGAGACGATGCCCCCGGTGGCCATGATCCGGGGGGAGACGCCCAGCCGGTGCAGGGCGACGGCGATGACGAAGGGATCGAAGTCGCCGATGTGGTTGGCGGCCAGCAGCAAGGGCCCCCGCCGCAGCTCCTCGGGGATCTCGCCGGTGACCTCCACGCGGCCGAAGACGCTCACCAGCCACGAGAAGCGACGCAGCACGAACCGCCAGAACCACCACGGCGGGGCGACGGCGATGGCCAGCTCCCGGGCGAACCACTCGGGGTCGTCGGGCCGGACGAGGGCCGCGAGGTCCTCCGGCAGCGGGGGCGTGCGCGGACGCCAGTCCCGGAGCCACGTCACGACGGTGGCGCCCACTGGCCGCGCTTCTCCAGCACCTCGCGCAGCATCGCCGGCCGATCGGTCATGATGCCGTCGACCCCGAGGTCGAGCAGGGCCGCGGCCTCATCGGGGTCGTCGACGATCCACACGTGCACCTGCAGACCGCGCGCGTGGGCGGCGGCGAGGAAGCGCTCGTCCACCAGGGCGCGGCCGCCGAGATGCAGGGGCACCTGCGCGCAGCCGGCCGGGATGCGCACCAGCCCGGCGGCGCGGGGGGAGTAGGAGGACAACCGCAGCGCCGCGACCCCCCGGGGCCCCAGCGAGGTGCAGAGCATCGGTCCGAAGAGCCGCCGGGCCGCGGCGACGCGGGCGTCGGAGAACGAGCCCAGGCAGATGCGGTCGAGCACCTTCATGCGCCGCACCAGGCGCACGAGCGGGGCCAGCACGCCGGCGGCCTTGATGTCGAGGTTGAACCGGACGTCGGGCCACGCGCCCAGCAGGTCCTCGAGGCGCACGATCGGCTCCCGGCCGCCGATGCGGGCCTCGGAAACTTGTGCCCAGGTCAGGCCGTCGAGGCGGCCGCTGCGGTCGGTGACCCGCTCCAGCGTGGGATCGTGGAAGGCGACGAGGACGCCGTCGGCCGTCACCTGCACGTCCGTCTCGAGGTACCGGTAGCCCAGGTCCACGCAGGCCTGGAAGGCCGGCATGCTGTTCTCCAGGTGCTCGATCGCTCCACCGCGGTGCGCCATGGCCAACGGCGTCGGCGCGTCGAGGAAGGCGAAGCGCGCGGCAGGCACGTCGTCCACGCTAGTGGCACCGGTCGGCGCACCTGCGAGGCCCCGTCGACACGGTCGGAGGCGGTGGTCGACCAGCCTCCGGCCACAGGTCGGTAGCCCTTCCACGCCTGTTCTGGCGTGTCATGCAGGACTGTCGTCAGCGGCGTCTAGCGTGCGCAGGCGTGGCACAGCAGCACGCGTCCGGCAGCACCGCATCCCTTCCCGTCGCACCACTCCCCAGCCGGGGGAGCGGTGAGGAACGCCGGTGCGGCTGGTGCCGCCGGGTTCTCCCGCAGCAGGGGTCGGTCGGGCGGCCGCGGCTGTACTGCGGCCAGGCCTGCCGCCAGCGCGCCTACGAGCAGCGCTCGGCGACCGCGAAGGCAGGATTGCCCGGCGACGTCGTACTGGTGTCACGGGCGGAGCTGGACGGGCTGCAGGACCGGCTGTTCCAGCTGCGCTGCGCCCTGGAAGACGTGCAGACGCTGCTGCAGGAGCGGCCGACCAAGGCCGAGCTGGAGCGTTCCCTGGCCGACCTCGTCCACTCGACGGGCCGGCTGGACCGGCTCTGGGTCACCGAACGCTCCAGCTGACCGGCACCTCAGTCGCCCTGCGTGTCGTCGTCGGTGTTCTGGTCGGTCTCCGGGTTGCTGACGTCCGGCAGGTTCTCCCGGTCGGCGTCCTCGGGGTCGACCGTCTCCACGACCTCGTCGGTGCTGCCGTCATTGCGATCCAGCCCGGCCGGATCCCCGCACGCGGTCAGCGTCGCAGCTCCGCCGAAGAGCGCCAGCGAAGTCAGCAGTGCGGCGAACGGTCGTCGGATTCTCATGTGCCCGACCCTACGAAGCCCGACGGTGGTCCGCCTGTCGAACGACCGACACCACAGTGAATACGTCACTGTGACGCAATGATGCCGGTGTCAGCGGACGCGGAGGGTGGCGGGGAGGACCGGATGTCGGGGCCGCGGACGGGCCGCCCGAACGCTCGACGGGTGGCGCGCGTCCCGAGTGAAGATCAATTTCGGGGGAGTCGGACGAGCCGGAGGTCGGAGGTGCCCGCATGTGCGCACAGGCAGCCGGCTGCCGACCCAGCCGCGGGGTCGTGAGGCGGGACGTCGGCAACGGGCACCCGAGCGGCGTCCCGACATCGGCCTCCGACATCGGCCTCGGGCGTCAAAAGCCGCGGCGGCGACGCCTGCGGTGGACGGTCATCACGCCGGCCGACCTGGGCGATTCCCGACAGGTGTCAGCCCCTTCTCGCGCCCCGTTCTATCGCGCCGATAATCGACGTTATGTCAACTAACTGAGGGACTGTTGCAACGGATGCAGGACCAGCTCCGCCAGGTGGTGGGCGCGACGCCGTACAGCGTCCCAGCACCGACGAGCCCGTGACCGTCGTAGCGTTCACCGTCATGAGCACCGCCTCCGCCTCGCAGAACCTCGACCACGTCACTGCCGTCGCGACCCGCTATATCGAGCAGCACCTCGGAGACGATCTGCTGCAGTGGAGCGAGGTCATCGACCACCTCAAGGCGCGCGGCTACACGGCCGAGGCCACCCCGGCAGTCCTCCGCGCCGTCCTGGACCTCGAACGCACCGGTGTGATGTGCTTCGCCCACGCCCCCGAGCGCATGCGCCACCCCCGCCCCGGCGACGCCGCACCCGCACCCCTCCATGAGGTCGCCGCCGCCGTCCTGTCTCTGCCGTGGCCCTGCACCCGCAACGACCGCCCGGGCGGCAGCCGGTCCATCTGGGAGACCTTCGAGGAGCTCGACGGCCGCTACCGGCACTGCGACGTCTACGAGGCCATGCACACCCTGCTGAAAGGTCACGAACTCAAGAGCAGCCGCGTGTACTGGCAGCGGACCGACCTGCCGTCACGCTTCGACACGGCTGGCCGCTTCGCTCAACGGGCTGAAGCCATCGCCGTGCAACCACCGGCTTCACCCGCCCGCCAGCAGCTCGAAGCGGACCTCGTCGCCGCGTATGTCGCGACACTCCCTCACCGCTACCTCCGAGAGCACCCCATCGGTGAACTGCGAGCCGACGTGTACGAGCCAACGGTCCGGCGCGTCGTGGAGGCGAAAGCCGCCGCCGATGTCGTCACCGTCGCTCACGCATGGGCTCAGGCAGCCGCCTACCGGTACGCAGCGAACACCTCCGCCCTCGATGACCGGACCACCGTCGAGTCCATCGCGGTCCTCCTCCCGGCCGCACCCACCGGGACCGCCCGCAGCTTCCTCGAGCATGTCGCCGCAGACTGCTTCGAGGTCGAGCTCATCTACCCCCACGGCGAGACGTTCCGGCACGAGCAACTCACCTGACCTGAGCGCCGGCAACGGCCAGGTCAGGGTGCGCGAGCCGCTCCCTGCATGACGGGGACCGCCCACCGGACATGGGCCGGCGGCAATGCCACCATCACCATCCTGTCGCCGCACTCGGCTCCGTGGACCACCAACGCCGACCGAGGTCCGCCGGCAAGGTCACGGGCCGACGCCTCGGAATGCCGCGAGCGCCCCCCTCGGGCATCTCGTCGAAGTCGTCCGCGATCCTCGTCCGGCCCCGCAGCGAGCCCGGTACGCGCCGAACCGCCCGGGTTCCGGCCGCGACCAGGCGGGCAACCGGTTTGCCAGCGCGAGTGATGACGACGTCCTCCCCTGCCCCGACCGCTTCCAGCAGCCGACAGGTGTGTCGTCGCCTCGTGGACGCGCACGGTTCTCGCCACGGATCCAGTGTCAGGGCCCAATCAACGACGGGCCCCCCCCCCCCCCCCCCCCCCCCCCCCCCCCCCCCCCCCCCCCCCCCCCCCCCCCCCCCCCCCCCCCCCCCACAAAACCCCACAAACCCACACC